>NZ_JAAQTL010000001.1:2700000-3000000 GCF_011742875.1 Luteibacter yeojuensis | reverse complement strand
GGCGAGTTCGGTGTATTGAAACGCAAGCCGCTGAACCTGGTGCGGCGGTTCAGGGCGCTTCGCGACATCGGCACCCTCCTGGACCTGCGCTGACCCAACGCCGATTCCCACAGAACATGCGCGATATCTGCCGAGTCGCCTTCCCATAGCCTCACCGGATCACCGGGTCCCGCCGGGATATTGCGCTAAACATCGATCTGTCCCATCATCGGAATGAGAGTCATTCGCAATGACGGCCTTGGCCTCCCCCGCGATTCCCGGGAAGGCAGGGCCTGGGGGAAGTCCATGATCCTGAGTAGAAAAATCCTGTCCCTGCTCGTCGCAGGGATATCGGCCCCGCTCGCCGCCCAGCAGGCGTTGCCCGCCGGGACACCGGGCGGGAAGGCCGTGCAACTGGCCCCGATCGACGTCCGTGGCCAGCGACCCGACGAGGGTTATGCGCGTACCGATGCCTCGGGCGCGACCAAGACGGACACGCCGATCCTCGAGACGCCGCAAGCCATCTCCGTCATCTCGGCCACGCAGATGCTCGACCAGGGTGTGCTCACGGTGCAGGATGCGCTGCGCTATTCGGCCGGTGTGCGTGCCGATGCCTATGGTGTGGACAGTCGCGGCGACGACGCATTCGTCCGCGGCACCTCGTTCACGCAATACCTCGATGGCTTGCGCCAGTATTTCGGCTACTCCTACGCCCGCACCGAGCCGTATTTCCTCGACCATGTCGAAATCGTGCGCGGCCCTTCGTCGGTGCTGTATGGCCAGGGCACCACCGGTGGCCTCATCGCGCTATCTTCGAAGCTGCCGCAGTTCGTTGCGTCGCACGAAGTGGAAGCGCAGGTGGGCAATTCCGCGCGAAAACAGGTGGCTTTCGACGTCACCGGGCCGGTGGACAGCGCAGGGCACTGGGCTTACCGGCTCATCGGCGTATACCGCGATTCGGATTCGCAGATCGACCACGTTCCGGACGATCGCAAGGCCATCGTGCCGGCGATCACATGGGCGCCGGACGAGGACACGCGGTGGACCCTTCTGGCGAACCTGCAGTTCGACCGCAACGGCACTTCGCTGAACTTCCTGCCGCACGCGGGGACGCTGCTCCCGAATCCCAACGGCCGCATCGATACGCGACGCTTCGTGAGCGAGCCGGGCTTCGATCGCTACGACACGGACCAGCGCTCGCTTACATCCCTGTTCGAGCATCGTTTCGACGATACGTGGACGTTCGTACAGAACATGCGCTACTCGCACGATAACGTGGACTACCGTACGCTCTATCCCGACGTCTACGCGAATCCGGCGTACCCGTTCCTGGACGACAGCCAGCGTACCGTGGCGCGTTACAGCTATATCGCGATCGACCGGCACAAACGTTTCGTCACCGATACGCATGCCGAGGCGGATTTCGACTTCGCCTCCATGCGTCATCGCCTGCTCATGGGTCTGGATGTCGGTTACTCGCACACCGACAGCCGGCGGGGCAACGGTTATGACGACGTGCCTTTCGATCTGTACTCGCCCGCCTACGGCAACGGATTCGTGGCGCCGGACGTCTTCCCGGTCGCTTCCAGCCGTACGCGACAGACCGGCGTGTACGTGCAGGACCAGGTCGACTGGGGCGACCGCTGGATCGCTACCGTCGGTCTGCGCCACGACCGCGCCACGCTGACCACCGGCGGCGACCGTTCGGTGGACAATGCGACCACCTCGCGCTTCGGCCTGATGTACCGCTTCGATAACGGCCTCGTGCCGTACCTCAGCTACACGGAGTCGTTCCAGCCGCTGGACAGCCTGGACTTCTACAACCGTCCCTACGAGCCGCTGCGCGGGAAGCAGTACGAAGCAGGCCTGAAGTACCAGCCGGCAGGTTCGTCGACGCTACTGACGGCGACCTACTACGACCTGCGCGAGGAGAACCGCCTCGCCCCCGATCCGGAGAATCCACTCAACCAGATCCAGGCGGGCAGGGCGAAGACGAAGGGCGTGGAACTGGAAGCCTCGACACGCCTCGCATCGCACCTCGATCTGATCGGCACGTACACCTGGACGAAGGCACGACCCGACGACGGCACCCTCGTCGCCGGCCTACCGAAGCAGCAGGGCTCCCTCTGGGGTGTCTACCACGCGAGCGGCGCGGAGAACGACGGCTTCAGCTTCGGCATCGGTGCGCGCTACATCGGCGTCAACTACGACGAGACCGGCGAACTGAAGGTGCCGGAGAAGACGCTGTTCGATGCGATGGTCGCCTATGTGCAGGGACCGTGGCGTTTCTCCGTGAACGCCGCGAACCTCACCGACCAGGCATACAATGCCAGCTGCCTGTCGCGCGGCGACTGCTTCTACGGCCCTCGCCGCAGCATCGTGGGCACGGCACGTTATCGGTTCTAGAAGACCCGCATCGTCGTCCCTGCGAAGGCAGGAACCCAGCGACTTCCCGGCGCGCATGGAGTCACCGGGTTCCTGTCTTCGCAGGAACGACGGGCAGTGGAGTGGCATTCGGACGTCCGGAGCCGGTAGGATCTAAAGTCCGACAAATGCTGGGGGTGGAAGATGGGATTTCGCAAGCGGGTGGGGCGCGCGCTGCTGGCGGCGCTGCTGCCGATGGCCGCACTGACCGCGCCGGCGACGGCCTTCGCCAGTAATCCCGTCTTCCCCGGCTGGTATGCCGATCCCGAGGCGGCGATCTTCGACGACACCTACTGGATCTATCCCACCACCTCGCTGGCCTACGCGAAGCAGACGGGGTTCGACGCGTTCTCGTCGCCGGACCTCGTGCACTGGACGAAGCACGCCAACGTGCTTGCCATCCACGATATTCCCTGGGCGAAGAAAGCCCTCTGGGCGCCCGCCGTGGTGGAGAACGGCGGCAAGTACTATTTCTTCTTCGCCGCCAACGATATCCAGAGCGACAAGGAGCTCGGGGGCATTGGCGTCGCCGTGGCCGACAAGCCGGACGGTCCGTACAAGGACATGCTCGGCAAGCCGCTCATCGACGCTTTCCACAACGGCGCGCAGCCCATCGACCAGTTCGTGTTCCATGACGACGACGGCACCTGGTACATGATCTACGGCGGCTGGAAGCACGCGAACATCGTGAAGCTGAAGCCCGACTTCACCGGTGTCGAGCCGATGGCCGATGGCACGGTCTACAAGGAGATCACGCCAGCGCCGCAATACGTCGAAGGCCCGCTGATGTTCAAGCGCCATGGCAAGTACTACTTCATGTGGTCCGAGGGCGGCTGGACCGGACCCGACTATTCGGTGGCCTATGCCATCGGCGATTCGCCCATGGGTCCGTTCAAGCGCATCGGCAAGATCCTCCAGCAGGATCCTGAGGTCGCCACCGGGGCGGGCCACAACTCCGTGTTCCATGTGAAGAAGGACGATGCCTGGTACATCGTCTACCACCGTCATCCGCTGGGCGACACGAACGGCAACCATCGCCAGACCTCGATCGAGCACATGTACTTCGACAAGGACGGGAAGATCCTCCCCGTGAAGATCACCAAGGAAGGCGTGGGAGCCCACCCCCTGCGCTGAGATCAGTCCATCGCCACGATCACCTTGAAACCCATATGGAAATGCACCCGACGATAGCCTAGGCAACTATTCCATCCATGCCTTACAGCCCGTGACACCCGACATTTCAACGCGCAAGGATTGGCTACAATCGAAGCCGGGCAGGACCATTCCTGTGGGAGTGAGGGCAGTATGCGGTACGAGAAGGGCCATAAAGAACAGACGCGGCAGAAGATCGTCGAGGCGGCGTCGCAGCGTTTTCGCGCGGACGGCATCGACGGCGTCGGTGTGGTGAGCCTCATGGGCGAGGTGGGTCTCACCCAGGGCGGTTTCTATAACCATTTCGGTTCGAAGGAAGACCTGGTCCGCGAAAGCGTGATCGCGGGTGCCGGGTGTGCCATCAAGCGCCTCACGGCGAAGGTGGCGGCGTCGCGCGGCGAGGGCTATCGCGCCTTGATCAACGGTTACCTGTCGGTGGAGCATCGCGACCAGCCGGAAACCGGATGCGTTGCCGCGGCGCTGTCGGCCGAGATGGCGCGCCGTCCGGTGGAAACGAAGACCGCTTTCACCGACGGCTATGCGGAGATGGTCGAGCTGATCGCCTCGACGCTGCCCGCCGCTGTTCGCGGCAAGCGCCGCCGCTCGCTGGCCATGGCGGTATTCGCGTCGCTGGTGGGTTCGATGTCGCTGGCGCGTGCGGTGGCCGACGACGACCTCTCCGACGAGATCCTCGCGCTCGGCCGCTCCGCCGCTCTGGAACTGGTCGAGGCGGGCTGATCACTTCGCGGCGGGCTGGCCCATCGCGGCGGTTTTCTCGGCGATCTTCGCCTTGATGGCGGGGATCGCGGCAAGCGCCGCGCGCTCGCCTTCCAGGATGGCCACGTTCTTCTGGTCGAAGTCCGTGGGGCCGATCTGGCCCACCTTCGGCCGGATGACGATATCGGCGCGCTCCAGTTCCTGTTCCGCCAGCTTGCGGCCCATGATGGTGATCGACTGGCCGACGATGCCGACCATGCTGTCCGGATTACTCCCGTTCGGGCGCGCCGAAATGTCCACCGCGATGACGATGTCCGCGCCCAGCCGGCGTACCGCGTCCACCGGCACCGGGCTGACCACGCCGCCGTCGACGAAATGCTTGCCGGCGATGTCGACGGGCTCGAACACACCCGGAATACTGCTCGAGGCACGCACGGCCTGGCCCGTATTGCCGCGCACGAACACGGCGCGCTCGCCATTCTCCAGTTCGGTGGCCACGGCGGCGAAGGGCATCCGCAGCTTCTCGATGGGAGCGCCCTTCACCCGTTCGTTGACGTAGTCCTGCAGCTTCTGCCCCTGCACCAGTCCACCCGAGAAAAGGCGCACGTCGCGGATGCTCGCTTCGTCGAGCGCGAACGCCCGTTCCTGCAGCGCGAACGCATCCATGCCGCTGGCGTAGAGCGCTCCCACCACGCTACCGGCGCTGGTACCGGAAACCGCATCGGGATGGATGCCGCTGGCTTCGAGCATCTTGATGACGCCGATATGGGCGAAGCCTTTTGCCGCGCCACCGCCAAGCGCCAGACCGATGCGCGGCTTCGCCGCCAGCACGGGCAGGGCGGTATCGGGGCGTGTGTCCGGCTTGCTTCCGCCGAAGCAACCGCCGAGCAGCGCGGCGAACAACAGAGGCAGCCAGGAGCGAGGGCGAGGAAGGCGCATAAGGAGGGGATGAGAGGGCGGCTGCGGGATCATCGGGCCTCTGCGCGGCGGAGGCATGGCGCGTTCATGGCGTAACCCGGGCGGGGTATCGCCCGGGCCGGATCTTTCAAGTCCGGGTTTCGTCGGCTTCGAGGTGGTAGCGGGTGACGACCTCGATCTCGTTCTTCGAGCCGAGGAACACCGGGACGCGCTGATGCAGGGCGGTGGGCTGGAGTTCCATGAGCCGCTCGCGACCCGTGGTGGCGGCTCCGCCGGCCTGTTCGACGATGAAGGCCATCGGGTTGGCCTCGTACATCAGGCGCAGCTTCCCGGTGCCACCCTTGGCGGTGATCTTGGCGTCGAGCGGATAGATGAAGACGCCGCCGCGGGTGATGATGCGATGCACGTCCGCCACCATCGAGGCGACCCAGCGCATGTTGAAGTCGCGGCCGCGCGGGCCGGTGGTGCCGGCCAGCAGTTCGTCGATATAGCGTTGCATCGGCGCTTCCCAGTGGCGCTGGTTCGACATGTTGATGGCGAACTCGCCGGTTTCGGCGGGAATGGCGATGTCGCGGCGGGTGAGCACGAAGCTGCCGTGCTCGCGGTCAAGGGTGAACTCGTGGACGCCGTGGCCGAAGGTGAGCACAAGCAACGTGCTGGGTCCATAGACCACATAGCCCGCCGCCACCTGCTCGGTACCGGGCTGGAGAAAGTCGGCCACCTTCGGTTCGGTGACGCCGTCCGGGCAGCGCAGCACGGAGAAGATCGTGCCGACCGAAACGTTCACGTCGATGTTCGACGAACCGTCGAGCGGGTCGAACAACAACAGGTGGTTACCCTTCGGGTAGGCGTCGGGGATGGGCTGCGGGTCGTCCATCTCCTCCGAGGCGCAGGCCGCGAGGTGGCCGCCCCAGGCGTTGGCTTCCAGCAGGATCTCGTTGGAGATCACGTCGAGCTTCTTCTGCGCCTCGCCCTGCACGTTTTCCGACCCGGCATTGCCGAGCACGCCGCCGAGCGCGCCCTTGCCGGTGGCGACGGAAATGCGCTTGCAGGCGCGAGCCACGACCTCGATCAGAAGGCTGAGCTGGGCGTTGATATGCCCGGCGCGCTTCTCTTCGATCAGGAACTGGATCAGGGAAATCGGTTTCGTCATCGGGCGGGACTCTGGCGCGAAAGCCTGCATTGTCCGGGTCGGGGGTGACCAGCGCCAGAGGTGGGACGGCCGCTTCATCGCCTCGTGGGCTTCTCGCCGCCATGGCGGCTCCCACCATCGTTGTCTGCTGACAGTACGGTGTCAGCAGCCCCCACGCAGACTTTCCCCTCGAGCAACGGGGAGGTCACCTGCATGAACAGTTTCCTTGAGCGACTCGCCGCGCTGTACGCCCCGGTAGGCCGGCGCGGCCGGCTGATGGACGGCCGGTTCCTGTGGGAGCCGCATCAGTGGCGATCCCGCGGCGGCGGGCAAGCCCGCCGCGAGCACCCATCGCCGCTAAAGCGGCTCCCACAAAAGCAAGCCTCCCTTTCGACAAGGACCCTCGCATGAACACCCCGCACCGGATCAAGTTCCACCACGCACCGAACAGCCGCTCGGGCAGCACGTTGATGCTCCTGGAAGAACTGGGCGCGCAGTACGACATGCACGTGATGGACCTCAGCAGGGGCGAGCAGCGCCAGCCCGGCTACATGAAGGTCAATCCGATGGGCAAGGTGCCCGCGATCGAGCACCTGGGCGGCCTGGTGACGGAACGCCCGGCGATCTTCACCTACCTGGCCGACCTCTATCCGGCCGCCGGTCTTGCGCCGGCGCTGGACAGCCCCTTGCGTGGCCCGTACCTGCGCTGGCTGGCCTTCTACGGTTCCTGCTTCGAACCCGCCGTGATGGACCGCTTCATGAAGCACGAGCCGGGTCCTCCGTCGACGTGTCCCTATGGCGATTTCGACACGGTCATGGACCTCATCGAAGCGCAGCTCTCGCCGGGTCCGTGGCTCCTCGGCGAGCACTTCACCGCCGCCGACATCCTCTGGGCGAACGCGCTGGACTGGACGATGAAGTTCGGTATCGTTCCCCGCCGCGATGCGTTCGAGGGCTACGTCGCCCGGCTCATGGTGCGCCCGGCCATCGTCCGTGCCGCGATCCAGGACGAGGCGCTGGCCCGCGCGCAGACGCTGGCCGCCGCCTGAGCCCCCGGCGATGCACGCCCGTGACCTTCATCGCTTCCCGTGCCGCGCGCGGGAGGCGATGATTCGGGCATGCGCCGCGCCGATCGACTTTTCCTCATCATCAACGCCCTGCGCGGGCGGCGCACCGCGCTGCCCGCGCGCCAGCTGGCGAGCACCCTCGAGGTCTCGCTGCGCACGGTCTACCGCGACGTGGCGGACCTCCAGCTCTCCGGCGTGCCCATCGAAGGCGAGGCCGGCGTGGGATACCTCCTGCGCAAGGGCTCGGACATTCCGCCGCTGATGTTCTCCGCCGACGAACTGGAAGCACTGGTGGCCGGCACGCGTTTCGTGCGGGCCTTCGCGGGCGAGCGGTTGGCACGCGAGGCACAGGCCGCGCTGATCAAGATCGAGGCCGTGCTGCCGCCCGAGCTGCGGGAGAAGGCGGCGCAGTCGCGGATCTTCGCCCCGATCTGGCGCGATCCGTTCCAGAATCACATCGCCATGATGCTGGACCGCCTGCACGAGGCGGTGCTGGCGCGTCGCGTGCTCTGCCTCGACTACAAGGACGCCGAGGGCCGAAGCAGCACGCGCGAGGTGGAGCCGCTGTGCCTTTCCTTCTGGGGCGGCGCCTGGACCCTCGGCACATGGTGCCGGCACCGCCAGGCCTTCCGCAATTTCCGCCCGGACCGCATCGCCGATTGCCGCGACGCCGGCGAAACCTTCCCCGACATGCCGGGCCGCAACCTCGAGGCGTACCTCGAGACGATGCGCGGCCATTACGCCGGCCTGGAATGACCTGTCCCGCTTCCTGTAGGAGCCGCTATAGCGGCGAGGAAACCTCGCGACGCATCCGCAAGATGGCTCTCGCCGCTATAGCGGCTCCTACAGGAAGCCATCCCGCACGGTAGGTGAATCCACGACGGGATGCGATGATCGGGAATCTCGTCCCCATCAACGGAGCCCGCATGTCCCCCTGGATCCGAGCCATCGCCTTCGCCGGCCTTTTCGCCGGCGCCGCACAGGCCGCCACCACGCCCGACGACACCTTCCGCGCCATCTACACGAAGGAATGGGCATGGCGAAACGGCCAGGCCGGGATCCTCACCTCGGGCGAGGCGCAGCCGGGCGACGGCCGGCTCGACACGGTGGATGCGGCGAACCAGGCCAGGCGCCTGGCCTACTGGAACGACGTGCTGGCGCAGCTCGACGGCATCGACACGAAGCACCTGAGCGCCAAGGCGCGCGTCGATTACGCGGTATACCGCGCGCAGATCGGCAACCTCGCCGCGTCGCAGCGCTTCGAGCAGTGGCAGATGCCGTTCAATAGCGACTCCGCCTTCTGGTCCGACATCGGATACGTATTGCACGGCGACGACCTCCGCACGCGCGAGGATTACCGCCACTACGTGGACCGCCTGCACCAGATCCCCGCCTACATGGACCAGGAAATCGCGAACATGCGGCTGGGCCTGGCGCGCGGGTTCACCGTGCCGCGCGCGGTGCTCGACGGTCGCGACGTCTCGATCGCGGCGGTGGCCGCGCTGAAGAATCCGGAAGACAGCGCGCTGTACAAGCCGTTCAAGACGATGCCGAATAACCTGCCGGCGTCCGATGCGGACGCACTGCGGAAGGAAGCGCGCGAGGCCATCGCCGATGGCGTGATCCCCGCTTACGGCCGCCTGCTCACCTTCTTCCGTAACGAATACCTGCCCAAGGCGCGCACGACGCTGGCGGCGGAGTCATTGCCCGACGGCAAGGCCTACTACCGTCAGCAGATCCGCGAATACACCACGCTCGACCTGTCGCCCGACGAGATCCACGCCATCGGCCTGCGCGAAGTGGACCGCATCCACCAGGCGATGCTGGAGACGATGAAGGAAACAGGCTTCAAGGGCGATTTCCCCGCCTTCCTCGCGTTCCTGCGCAAGGATCCGCAGTTCTACGCGAAGACGCCCGACGAACTGCTCATGCGTACGGCATGGGTGGCCAAGCAGGTGGACGCGAAGCTGGGCAAATACTTCGGCCTCCTCCCGCGCCAGCGCTTCGCCATCGAGCCGGTGCCGGCCGATATCGCGCCGTATTACACCTCGGGCCGCGGTGGTGCGGACGTCTATCTGGTGAACACTTACGACCTGCCGTCGCGTCCGCTCTTCAACATGCCCGCGCTCACCTTGCACGAATCGATGCCCGGCCACGCATTGCAGCTGGCGTTGTCGGCCGAGCAGCGTGGCCTGCCGGGGTTCCGGCGCGACGGCTACATCTCCGCCTATGGCGAGGGCTGGGCGCTGTATTCGGAATACCTCGGCAACGAGATGGGCATTTACCACACGCCCTACGAGCGCTTCGGGTACCTCACCTACCAGATGTGGCGCGCGTGCCGCCTCGTGGTCGATACCGGCATCCACCACCTTGGCTGGACGCGCCAGCAGGCCATCGACTACCTCACGCGGAACACCGCGCTGAGCGACCGCGAGATCGCCAACGAGGTCGACCGCTACATCAGCTGGCCGGGCCAGGCGCTGTCGTACGAACTCGGCTACCTGAAGATCCGTGAGCTGCGTGAGCGGGCGGAACGGCAACTGGGCGAGAAGTTCGACCTGCGCGCCTTCCACGACACGGTGCTGGCCCTGGGCTCGGTGCCGCTGCCGGTGCTGGAGCAGCACGTCGACGCCTGGATCGCCTCCAGGAAATAAAACTCGGCTCCCGCACAAAGCCCGGCCGCTTGCAGGGGAACACAGGATCTCTCACAGCAAGAGCGGCGGTACAGCATTTTCTCCACCAGTGGAGTACACTGCGTCACAACTCCATAGGTGAAGCGACGATGCAGCCCGCCATCCATGCCGAACCGATCCACCTCGCCGACGTCGGCGGCCCGGCGCTCAGGGCCTTTTTCGCCCTCGCCGAGCGCTGGAAGCTCCGGCCCGCCGAGCAGCGCACCCTGCTCGGCGAGCCGCCGGAGTCCACCTACTTCAAATGGAAGAAGCAGCAGGATGGCACTCCGTCGCGCGACGTGATCGAGCGGATCAGCTACCTGCTGGGCATCTGGAAGGACCTCCAGATCCTGTTCCCCGACGCCGCCCAGGCCGATGCCTGGGTGCGCAAGCCCAATGACGCGCCGCTCTTCGGCGGCCGCTCCGCGCTGGACCGGATGCTCTCCGGCAACGTCGCCGACCTCTACGTCGTCCGCCAGTACCTGGACGCCCAGCGCGGCTGGAACGGATGAGCGCGGCGCCGCCGCTCCGCCGCATCCGCTGGAGTCACGCCTATCGGATCGTGTCGAGCCGCTTCCCGCCCGTGGGCCTGTTCGACCGCATCGCCGATCCGAAGGACATCGACGCCGTGATGTCGATCGAATCCATGACGAACCCGCGCCTGCGCGAGGAAATGGGCGCGCTCCGCCTCGTCCCGCCGGACCGGCGCGTGTCGGGACCGGGCACCTCGCCGATCATGGCCGCGTTTACCCATATCGCGCCGGACGGCAGCCGCTTCAGCGACGGCCACTGGGGGGTGTTCTACGCGGCCCACAGCGTGTCCACCGCCATCGAGGAAACGGTGTTCCACCGCGAGGCTTTCCTGGCCGCCACCCGCGAACCGCCGACCGACGTACAAGTACGCTGCTACAAGACCGCCATCGCGGGCCGCTTCCACGACATCCGCGGTGGCTGGGGGGCCGAGCACGATCCGGACTCCTATGCCGCCAGCGTCAGACTGGCGCGGACGCTGCGCGAGCAGGGCTCCAACGGCATCGTCTACGACAGCGCCCGTCATGCCGGCGGCGAATGCGTCGCGGCGTTCTACCCTGACCTGGTCGCGCCCTGCATCCAGGCGGAGCACTTCATCTATCGCTGGAACGGCACCCGGATCGAAGCCGTACTGAAGGTAACTCCCGTCGAACGGCAGGGTTTACCCCAACGGACATAAGGGGTTACGGTGGGCCGGATGAAAAAGCTCACGCTCCTCCTCACCTTGTTCGTCTTCTCCTTCGGCGCGCACGCCAAGGGTCCCGACCACAGCCAGTGGGAACACGACATCCAGGCCTTCGAGGCCGCGGACAAGGCATCGCCGCCGCCGGCCAACGCCGTGCTCTTCATCGGCAGCTCCTCCATCCGCATGTGGAAGACGCTCGCGGAGGATTTCCCCAACTACCGCACGATCAATCGTGGCTTCGGGGGGTCCGACCTCGACGACAGCACGGCTTTCGCCGACCGCATCGTGGCGCCGTACCATCCGGTGGCGATCGTGGTCTACGCCGGCGACAACGACCTGCAGAACGGCGACACGCCCGAACAGGTGCGCGACGATTTCGCTGCCTTCGTGGCCAAGGCGCGCCAGGACCAGCCCGACCTGCCGATCGCCTTCATCTCGATCAAGCCGAGCATCGCCCGGCTGGCGCTGCTGCCGAACATCGAGCGCGCGAACAAGCTGGTCCGCGACTGGTCGATGGGGCAGAAGGGCGTAGCGTTCCTCGACGTGGCGCCGGCGATGCTCGATGCGCAGGGTCAGCCCAAGCGCAGCCTCTTCCTCGAGGACGGTCTGCACATGAATGCGACCGGCTACGCGCTGTGGGTTGCGCAGGTCCGTCCGTGGCTGGCCGACCACGCGCAGGCCGCCGAAGTTAAACGGGAACCAAATGCTGCGATGCAGTGAGACGGGAACTTCACGGGTTCGGCCTTATCTAAGTATTCGATCGCCGAGAGGCGACCTGTTGGCAAGCGACGCGATCTTTCGAGTCGGTTGTCCCGGGTCCCGCTATTTCCCCTGATAGCCTGGACCCGACGCGAACCCCGGCAGCTCCTCCCCTGGCTGCCGGGGTTTTATTTTGCCCGGCGCCGGCCTGCTCCGTAGGAGCCGCTATAGCGGCGAGAAGCCCACGGAGCCACGAAGCGGCGGGGCAAGACCCCCTCGCCGCCATGGCGGCTCTTACACACTACGGGGCCGGATCAGGCGTGCTGCACCCGCGACATATACGGCCGGATGGACGTGTCGAACGCACGCCACACGCCATCGTTGCCCTGGATGTTCAGTACGATGTCGGAGGCCGCGTTGGCGGCCTCGATCCGGCGGGCTTCGTTGAGCGCACATTCCAGCGCGTCGTCGCGCGAGCAGAACTCGCCGATCTCGCATTCGTTCTTCTGCAGAAGCCAGAGGCCCGGACCGACGGACTCGAACGGAATATCGAAGACGACCACGATGAACCCACCCTGTTCTGAACGGAAGTGGGCCCATCCTAGGGAGCCCATCGTTAGGCCTCCGTTGAGTTTCAGTTGTCTCCGCCCGAGGCGAAGCCTTCGCGCGTGCCGCGCTGGTACACCGTGTCCGTCGGAAGCACGTCCGCCGCCGCGACCGGGGTGCCCTGGGCCAGCTTCGCGTAGATCGGCGTGAAGTCCGGGCGGGTCGCCTCGAACAGCTGTTCGAAGTTGTCGATCACGAAGTAGGTCTGCTGGTAGGTGTCGATCCGGTACTTCGTGTTCATCACGCGCTCGAGGTCGAAACCGATGCGGTTCGGGGCCGGGGAGTCGATGGAGTAGATCGACTCGCCCTTGGAGCTGACGATGCCGGCGCCATAGATGCGCAGGCCCTTGTCGGTCCGGATAAGGCCGAATTCCACGGTGTACCAGTAGAGGCGGGTGAGGTTCATCAGCGCCTCCGGCCCGATCGCATGGGCCTTCATGCCGCCCTTGCCGTAAGCCTGCATGTAGTCGGCGAACACGGGATTGAGCAGCAGGGGCACATGGCCGAACAGGTCGTGGAACAGGTCCGGCTCCGAGAGATAGTCCAGTTGATCCGGCTTGCGGATCCACCAGCTCACCGGGAAACGCCGGTTGGCGAGATGGTCGAAGAAGACCTCGTCGGGGAGGAGGCCCTCGACGGCCACCAACTCCCAACCCGTCGCCTTGCCAAGCACCTTGTTCAGGTCGGCGAAGCGCGGAATACCGCCATCCCCCAGGCCGAAACGCTCGACGCCGTCGAGGAACTCCTGGCACGCGTAGGCGGGCAGCAGCTCGCGCTGGCGGCGGTACAGGGTGTCCCAGACCTCATGGTCGGTCTTCGAATAGCTCGCCCACGGTTGCTCCACCGTGCCGGTCGCATAGACGGGCACGTATCCGCGGTCGGTCTGCTGGTGTTCGACGCGGCGGGGGGTGTCCATGGCGGGCCTCCTTCGGGGTTGCGGGAGTGGTCTCTAAGCAACAGCTTAGCCAAGGATGTACGCAATAGGTTTGCAATGTTGCGTAGACGTGGGCTTATTGAGCAATAATCAGCCGAATCTCATTAAGTGAGCGCCATAATCGTGCAAATCAATCTCGATCGCACCGACCTGCGCATCCTCGCCGCCCTCCAGGCCAACGGCCGCATGAGCAACGCCGAACTCGCCGCGGAGGTGAACCTGTCGCCCTCGGCGTGCCTCCGCCGCGTGCAGAAGCTGGAGGCGGACGGGGTGATCGCCGGTTATGGCGCCCGGCTCGAGCCTCGCGCGCTCGGCCTGGGCCTCCAGGCCTTCGTCCGCGTGCAGTTGTCCCGCCACGCATCCGAAGCCATCGATGCCTTCACGGAGCGGGTGGCCGGGTGGGAGGAGGTGATTTCCTGCTACGCCCTGACCGGCGACATGGATTACCTGCTCCAGGTCTACGTGGCGGACCTGGACGGCTTCTCGCGCTTCCTGCTCGATCGCCTGCTCAATGCCTCGGGTGTCGCCGATGTGAACACCAGTTTCGTCCTGCGCACGGTCAAGGCCTCGACCGCCCTCCCTTTGGGAAACGTCCGTTCCTAGCCGCCTCCCCCGGAGGCTGAAGGGGGCGCAAAAACCCTGCGTTCGGAGAATAAAGGCAGGTTCCCCTAGCGGCATGAAGCGCCCGTCGTTAATCTTGTGCGCTCGATGGAAGCCGCCACCGCCAATCCGACGTCCCGCGACCGCCTGCGTCCGCTGCGCTATCTGTGGCGGGTGCCGCTGTTGCTGCTCCACGTGCTGTTCGGCATCGTGATCTGCGCCCTCGTGCTCAGCTGGGCGGGGGGCGTGATGAAGAACGGCCGCGAGCCCCTGGCTCACCGCACCATCCGCATGTGGTCCACCCTGCTGCTGCGGGTCTTCGGTTTCCGCAGCCGGCGCTTCGGCCAGCCGCTGCCGGACCCCGTGCTCTTCGTGGCCAATCACACCTCGTGGCTGGATATCGAGCTGCTCCATTCGCAACGCGCCGCCTGCTTCGTCGCCAAGGCGGAGATCGCGAACTGGCCCCTGGTCGGCTGGATGGCCTCGCGCGGCGGCACCATCTTCCATCGCCGCGGCAACAACCATTCGCTGTCGTCGGTCATGGCCGCCATGGTGGAGCGCCTGCGCGAAGGCCGCTCCGTGGCAGTGTTCCCGGAGGGCGGCACCGGCCACAACGGGGTGCTGCGCGTATTCCATGCGCGCATCTTCCAGGCGGCCCTCGACGCGGAGGTGCCGGTGCAGCCGGTGGCCCTGCGTTTCGCCCGCCATGGCCGCCGTGTCGTGGATGCCGGCTTCCGCGAAGGCGAAAGCTTCATGGGCAATTTCGTGCGCCTGCTTGGCGAGCCGCCGCTCGACGTGGAGGTGCACTTCCTCGAGCCCGTGCCGGTGTCGCTCGAAGGGCGCCGCCGCATGGCGGAGGCTTCGCGCGAACGCATCGCGCTGGCCCTGGATACCGATACGCCGGCATGAACCTGCCGATGGGTTCCGACTTCCAGCCGCCGTGGCCGCTGCGCAGCGGCCATATCCAGACGATGCTGTCGTCCAGCGGCATCCGCCGCCGCCTGCTGCCCCGCCGGGCGCATCGCGTGCAGGAAAACGCGCAGGAAGTCCTGGTCGATGTCGGTCACGGCGATCGCCTGAGCGGGCGCTTCACCGCCCAGCGCACCGGCCGGGAGTCGCGCGGGCTCGCCATCCTGTTCCACGGCTGGGAAGGCAGTGTCGACTCCACTTATGTATTGCAGACGGGTAGCCGGCTCCTCGAGGAAGGCTGGGACATCTTCCGCCTCAACTTCCGCGACCACGGCGACAGCCACGGCCTGAACGAAGCGCTGTTCCACTCCTGCCGCATCGACGAGGTCGTGGCGGCGATGGGCGAGATCGCGCGCATGTTCCCCGCGAGGGCCATCGGCGTCGCCGGCTTTTCGCTCGGCGGCAACTTCGCGCTGCGCGCCGGCATGCTGGCCCCGTCGCTGGGCGTGCCGGTCGACTACGTGCTGGCGGTGTGCCCGATCGTCGATCCCAGCGAAGGCCTGTTCTCGCTGGAGAGCGAGGCGCCCTGGTTCTACCAGGCCTACTTCATGCAGAAATGGCGCCGCTCGCTGCGCCTGAAGCAGCAGGCCTTCCCGCACCAGACCTACTTCGAGCTGGACGAACTGCGCCAGAACATGCGCGACCTGACCCGTTCGCTGGTGCTTCGCCATACGGACTTCGGTTCGCTCGAGGCTTACCTCGACGGCTACTCCGTCGCCGGCGACCGGTTGATGGACCTGCACCTGCCGGCCACCATCCTCACCTCGCGCGACGATCCCGTCATCCCGGTCGCGGCGTTCGACCAGCTGCGCGTGCCGCCGAACGTCGAACTGGACATCGCGACCTACGGCGGCCACTGCGGTTTCATTCGCGATTACGGCATGACCAGCTTCACCGACGACTACATCGCAGCGCGATTCGACGCCATCACCCGCTGAACCTGGCGGGCCCCCACCCTCAAGGAGTCCGTCCATGCGTAGTGCTTTCGTTCTCGCCCTCGCTCTCCTCGCCCCTTCCGCCTTCGCCGCCACGCCGGACATGGCCTCGCTGAAGGTTCCTCCCGGGTTCCACATCGCCGTCTGGACCGACCAGGTGCCCAACGCGCGCGAAATGGCGCTCGGCGCGAAGAACACGGTTTTCGTCGGCTCGAACGATGCCGGCAAGGTTTACGCCGTCAGCTACGCGCCGGACGGTTCCGTCGAGAAAGTGCGGACGCTGGCCACCGGATTGAAGCTTCCCGTCGGCGTCGCCTTCCACGGGGGCGACCTTTATGTGTCGGCCGTGAGCCGGATCTACGTGCTGCGCGACATCGAGAACCACCTCGACGCGCCGCCGAAGCCGGAAGTGATCACCGACAAGCTGCATACCGAGACGGCGCACGGCTGGAAGTTCATCGCGTTCGGTCCGGACGGCAAGCTTTACGTTCCCGTCGGCGCACCCTGCAACATCTGCGACCGCGGCGACGAGGGCTTCGCACAGATGCTGCGCATGAATCCGGACGGCAGCGGCGTGGAAACCGTGGCGAGGGGCATCCGCAACAGCGTGGGTTTCGACTGGCGGCCGACCGACAAGACGCTGTGGTTCACCGACAACGGCCGCGACATGCTGGGCGACGACGTGCCCAACGACGAGCTCAACCACGTCACGAAGGCCGGCGAGCACTTCGGCTACCCGTACTGCCACCAGGGCGACACCCTCGATCCGGAATTCGGCAAGGGCAAGGACTGCAAGGACTACACGCCGCCCGTGCTGAAATTGGGCCCTCACGTCGCCGCACTGGGCCTGCGTTTCTACAACGGCAAGCAGTTCCCCGCCGCCTGGCACGGGGCCCTCATCGTCGCCGAGCACGGTTCGTGGAACCGGTCGGCGAAATCCGGGTACCGGGTGATGACCGTGCGCCTCAACGGCAACAAGGTGGTGAGCTACGAGCCGCTCGTGGAAGGTTTCCTCAAGGATGAAGAGGTGTCCGGGCGCCCGGCGGACGTGCAGCCGCTGCCCGACGGCAGCCTGCTGGTGAGCGATGACGACAATGGCGCCATCTATCGCGTGACCTACAAGAAATAAGAAGGAGACACCCATGCGCCTCAAGAGCGACAGCTTCGAGAACGGCAAAGCGATTCCGGCCAAATTCGCGTTCATGGAACCGGGCGACGAGCACATCAAGCCCGCCGGCAACATGACGCCGCACCTGGCCTGGACCGAAGTGCCGGCCACGGCGGCATCCTTCGTCATCGCGGTGATCGACACCGATGTGCCGTCGAAGCCGGACGACGTCAACGTGGAGGGCCGCGAGGTCCGCCGCGACCTGCCGCGCGTGGAGTTCGTCCACTGGCTGATGGCCAACATCCCGGTGGAATGCCGCGAGCTGGGCGAGGGCGCCTGCGGCGAGGGCATCGTGCCCCGCGGTAAAGAGGATCCGGTGGGCCCGCCGGGATCGGTACAGGGCCTCAACGACTATACGGGGTGGTTCAAGGGCGACCGCGACATGGAAGGGCACTACCACGGCTACGATGGCCCGTGCCCACCGTGGAACGACACCATCAAGCATCATTATCATTTCCACGTGTATGCGCTGGACGTGCCGAGGGTGGCACTGGAAAAGGGGTTCTCGCTGGCCGAGCTCCGCGATGTCATGAAAGGCCATGTGGTCGACGAGGCCGTCATCACCGGCACGTACTCGCTCAACCCCAAGGTCAAGGCGTGACGGCGCGGTGAAGGCGGCAGGCTGAACGAGTATTGAGCGGCGGGGGACGGCTTCACGCGGCTTGCGCGGGGCGCGGGATTTTAATGGTGCCGCGCCACTCCACGGAGAACCTACCATGCTGCACTACGCACTCGTCTTCCTCGTCATCGCGATCATCGCCGCCGTGTTCGGCTTCGGCGGTATCGCGGGCACGGCAGCCGGCATCGCGAAGATCCTGTTCGTCGTCTTCCTGATCCTGGCCATCATTTCGTTCTTCCGGGGTCGCAGCGTTTAGCGGCCCGTGACCCCGGCGTCACCTTTCTTGGCATAACGTGTCAGACCCCGTACCGGAGAGAAGTCCATGAACAAGCCCGCCGACCATGTCGCCAACGCCGCGACCGCCGCCGCGAACACCGTTTCGGCCGCCGAGCGCATCGACGCACGCGCCGAGCGAGTGAAGCAGGCCACCTCCGACGCCGTCGAACGCACGAAGGACGCGGTCGACCGGGCGGCGGACCGGGTCGAGGACAGCTTGCACACCGCCACCGACAAGGCCGCCCACGGCGCCACCCGCGCCGCCGAGAAGGCCGAGGAAGTGAAGATGCGGGGCAAGGAGGTCTACGACGAGGCCGTGGACAAGACCAACGACTGGCTGGACACCGCACGCGAATACGTGAGGGAGAAACCGGTACAGTCGATCGCGCTGGCGCTCGCCGCCGGCTGGCTGGCTGGCCGCATCCTGCGTAACTGATCCATCACCCCAAGGGGTTGGCGCATGCTGGACGACGGTCCCTCGGGGCGACAGAACGTGGATGATCCGATGCCCGGAGAGGGCGGTGCCGCGGACGGGGCGAAGCCTGCGGCACCGTCGTGGCTGGACGACGTCCGCCGCCTGGGTGCGGGGCTCAAGGACCTCTTCGCCGCGCAGCTGAAGCTGCTCTCGGCCGAACTGGGCCTGGCGCGGAGCGGCATCGTCCTGATGCTGTTCATGGGCCTGGCCGCCATCGTCTTCGCCGTGGCACTCGGCTTCACCCTGCTGGCGCTGGCCGGATGGGGGCTGGCGCAATGGTTCGGTTCGTGGGCGTGGGCGCTCACCGTGCTGGCAGGACTCCAGCTGCTGTTGCTGGTCGGCGCCATCCTCGTCTTCCGCCGCGCCATGCACTGGCTTACCCTCCCCGCCACGCGCGCGGAGGTCGCCGCGCTGGCCCGGGAAGCGGGACAGCGGGGCAAGGCGGAAGGCGAACAGGCGGGGGAGTAGCGGCATGGGCATTTTCAACAACATGGCGAAGGTTGCCGCGGCGCGTGCGCGGGTCACGGCCGCGCGGGAAGACACCGTGCGCCCCGCCGCCGCGCTGATCGCGCGTGGCTACGAACATCCGCTTACCGTGCTGGGCATCGCCGCCGGCTCCGGGTTCCTGCTCAGCAACGTCAAGCTCAACCCGCTCGCCGTCCCGGGTGTGAGCGGTGTCGTCGCCGGTGGCGTGGCCGATCTCATCGCACACGGCGTGTCCATCGCGGCCGGCAGCTTCCTCGGCGAATTTGCCAGCGACGCCGTCGACGGCGCCGACGAGGTTCCGTGAGCGACTTTCCCAGTCCGCTGCCCACGCCGCTTCCTTCGACCGCGGCGCCGGGCGTCGCCGTGTCCACGCTGGCCGCGCCGTCGCGCCGCCGGCCTGGCAGCAGCCGGAGCACGCGACGCATCAGCCGGCACCTCCGCGCCATCCGCATATCGCTCACCGGCATCATCCTGCTGGCGCTGCTGTACACGGTGGCGATCGGCAAATCGATCCTCGTGCCTCTGGTGCTGGCAGGCTTCATCGGCCTCGCGCTCAATCCGATCGTCGCTGCTGCGGCTCGTGTGCGCATACCGCGCTGGCTTGCCGCGGTCACCGTCATGATCCTGCTCGGCACGGGGCTCGTCTGGGCGGTGGCCACGCTTTCCACGCCGGCACTCAACTGGTTCCACGAGGCGCCGACGGCGATGCGCAGCTTCGCGCCGAAGATCAAGCCGATGACCCAGCAGATCGAGGCGGCCAGTCGCGCCACGCAGACCCTCGTGGGCGGTACCGTGGCACGCAACGCGCCGCAGAGTCCCAACAGCTTCGCCTTCACCGCATGGGACGTCGTCGCGGGCGCGCCGAAGGTGATCGCCAGCATCCTGACGGTCGCGCTGCTGGTGTTCTTCTTCCTCGTCTACGGCGACGAAATCCTGCGACGGGCCGTCGAGATATCGCCCACGTTCTCGTACAAGCGACACACGGTGAGCATCGTCCGAAGCATCCAGGTCGAAGTGTCGAGTTACCTGCTGCTGACGGCGGCGATCAACGTGACGCTCGGCCTCATCACCGCCGGCATGCTTTACCTGTATGGCGTTCCGGATCCGTTGCTCTGGGGTTCCGTCGCGGCGATCGCGAATTTCATTCCTTACGTGGGCGCCATCACCACCACCACCATACTCGCCATCGTCGGCGTGCTGCACTTCCAGGAACTCGGCCCCGCACTGCTTCCCGCAGCCACCTTCGCCGGCATCACTGCCATCGAAGGCAACCTGATCACACCCATGCTGCAAGGCCGCCGCTCGCGGCTCAGCCCGGTGGCGATCCTGCTCTGGCTGTTGATCTGGGGTTGGCTATGGGGCATTCCCGGCGCGCTGCTCGCCGTGCCGATGCTCACCTGCGTGAAACTGATCACCGCGAAGCTGCGCGGCTGGCAGTGGTTCGCGCATATCATTTCGCGCTGAAGCGCTCAGGCACGACGGCGGGGTCGGTGTTACCAGCCGATCTTCATGCGGTCGCGAAAGAATTCGCCCGACGATGCTTCGCGTTCCGAAAGCAACGCGGCCCACACGACACCTTCCGCGCTTTCCGCCGCTGGCCGGCCGCCGCTGCCGCCGAGGGCGGTGGCGGTCCAACCCGGGCAGACGGCGTTGACGAGGATGCCGCTGCCCGCCATTTCGCGCGCGAGTACCTGCGTATACGCATTGAGCGCCGCCTTGGACACACGGTAAGCGGGACTGTTCTCGCCGCATATCGCGCGTACCGCGCACTCGCTCGACACGTTCACCACGCGCCCGTAGCCATGGCGCTTCATCAGCGGCAAGGCGGCGGCGGTGAGGCACCATGCGCCGATGAGGTTCACCTCCAGCGCGCCGCGGATGACGTCCAGGTCCGGTGTCGAAGGGCGTCCGTCGGGATCGTAGTAGCCGCCCGCGTTGTTCACGAGGATGTCGAGGCGGCCGAAGTGATCGCCGATATGCGCGATGGCCTTGTCGATATCGTCCTGCTTCGTCACGTTCAGGCGGATCGCATGCGCGTCGCCACCGAGTTCGCGGATCGCCCGGGCGACCTTCTCGCCCTTGCCGGGTTCGCGCATGCCCATGAACACCGTGACGCCGCTGGCGGCGAGCTGCTTCGCCACCTCGAGGCCGATGCCGCGGTTGGCGCCGCTCACCAGCGCGACGCGCTGGCTGAGCGGCGGTTCCACCGCGACGGTCTTGGTCCGCCTGGCCTGCACCGGCAGGCGATGAACATTGGCCGCGCTCATGGCACTTTCGCTACCTCGCTGCATGCGTCGTCGCCGCAGGCTTCCCAGCCGCCTCCCAGGGCCTTGTACAACTGCACCGCGCGCAGGTTGACGCCCGCTTCCGCTTCCGCCAGCTGGTCTTCCGCCGCGAGCTGGGTACGCTCGGCGTCAAGCAGTTCCAGGTAATCCGTGCGGCCCGCGTCGTAGCGAAGCTTCGCCAGGCCGGCGGCGCGGCGGCTTTCGCTCGCCTGCACCACCAGCTTCTCGACGCGCTCGCGCTGCCGGTTGAAGGCGACCAGTGAGTTGTCGACGTCCTCCAACGCGGTGAGCACCGTGCGATCGTAGTTCGCGCGTGCCTCGTCGGCCCGTGCTTCCGCGCCCTTCACGCCGGAACGCACGCGCTGCACGTTGAGGCCGGACCACGAGATGCTCGGCGCGATCGACCACGCGCGCGAATCGGCACCGCCGAAGTCGTTGCTGCGCCCGGCGAGGAAACCGATGAAGCCGCCCAGGGAGATGTGCGGGAAGTAGTCCGCCTTCGCCACGCCGATGCGCGCATTCGCGGCGGCGAGCTCGCGTTCCGCCACGCGGATGTCGGGACGGCGCTGCAAGACCTCATCCGCGCCGCCGATGGCGAGCGTGGCGTCGATCGGCTTGAACGACGCCGGCGACAGGTCGATATCCAGTTCGCCGGGTCGTTCGCCAAGCAGTACCGCGAGGCGGAACCGGTCGGCGCTGGCCTGGGTCTCGAGCACGGGGAGCTGCGCTTCCACGGCGGCAAGTCGGGCCTTCGCGCTGGCGAGGTCCTGTTCGGCGCCCGTGCCGACGTCGACACGGGCGGCGATCACCTTGAGCGAATCCTGCTGGTTGGCGATATCGCGCTTCGCCACGTCGACGCGCAACTGCGTGCCGCGCAGGTCGAAGTAGTTGCGAGCCACCTCGGCGAACAGCGTCACCTGCGCGTCCCGCAACGACGCTTCGCCGGCACCGGCGTCGGCTCGGGCGGCCTCGACCGAACGGCGGATGCCGCCGAACAGGTCGAGTTCCCACGAGGCGTCGAAGCCGGCCTGGTACGCCGTCACGGTCTGGCGCCGGTCGCTGAAGCCGGGCTGTTGTTCGCGGCTGCGCTGGTACGACACGCCGGTCTCGATGTCGGGGATCTGCTGCGACTTCGCGGTGCCCAGCGCGGCGCGCGCCTGTGCGAGGCGCGCTACCGCGATCTTCAGGTCCGGCGCGTTCTTCGCCGCGCGGACGATGAGCGCGTCCAGCGTCGGGTCGCCGAACTGCTTCCACCACTGCGCCTGGAACGCGGCGCTGTCCTGGTGGGTGGCGTCGACGCCTTGCAACGTCACCGGCGCTTCCTTGGGGGCGTGGTAGTCGGGGCCCACGCTCGCGCAACCGGCGAGGACGAGGGCCGCGAACAGGGCGGTACTGCGGAACATGGATGTCATATCAGGACTCCCGAGCCGCGTGGGCGAGGAGGCGGCGCTCGCGGCGCGCCTGGCGGCGGGCCTCGGAGCGCTCGTTCCAGGCGCGGATCAGCACGTAGAAGAGCGGGGTGAAGATGAGGCCGAAGAAGGTGACGCCGAGCATGCCGGAGAACACCGCCACGCCCATCGCATGGCGCATTTCCGCGCCCGCGCCGTGCGAGGTCACCAGGGGCACGACGCCCATGATGAAGGCGAACGAGGTCATCAGGATCGGGCGCAGTCGCAGGCGGGCGGCTTCGAGCACCGCGTCGACGCGGTTCATGCCTTCGATCTCCGCCTCGCGGGCGAACTCGACGATCAGGATCGCGTTCTTGCACGCCAGGCCCACCAGCACGATCAGGCCGATCTGGGTAAAGATGTTGTTGTCGCCGCCGGTGACGAACACACCGAAGATCGCGGACAACAGCACCATCGGCACGATCAGGATCACGGCCAGCGGCAGGCTCAGGCTCTCGTAAAGCGAAGCCAGCACGAGGAACACCAGCAGCACCGACAGGGGGAACACCAGCACGGCGGTATTGCCGGCGAGGATCTGCTGGTAGGTCAGCTCCGTCCACTCGTAGCTCATGCCGTTCGGCAGGTTCGCCTTCACCAGCGCTTCCATCGCGTCCTGCGCCTGGCCCGTGCTGTAACCCGGTGCCGGGCCGCCATTGATCTCGGCGGTGGGGAAGCCGTTGTAGTGCTGCACGCGGTCCGGACCGTTGGTCTGGCGCACGGTCAGGAACGAGCCCAGCGGCACGAGGTCGCCGGCGGCATTGCGGGTCTTGAGGCCCACGATGTCGGACGGCTCGTGGCGGAACGACGGCTCCGCCGACACGTTCACCTGGTAGGTGCGGCCGAAACGGTTGAAGTCGTTGACGTAGAGCGAGCCGAGGTAGGCCTGCATCGTCTGGAACACGTCGCCCAGGTCGATGCCTTCCGACTTCGCCTTCTCGCGATCCACGTCGGCGTCGAACTGCGGCACGCTCACCTGGAAGCTGGTGAACAGGTGCGCGAGCTCCGGCGTCTTCTGGCTGGCCCCGATGATGCCCTGGGTCTGCTTGTAGAGTTCCTCGAAGCCCAGTCCGCCGCGATCCTCGATCTGCATGCGGAAGCCGCCGATCGTACCGAGACCGTTTACCGGCGGCGGCGGGAAGATCGCGATGTACGCGTCCTGGATGGAAGCGAACTTCTGGTTCAGCGCCGCGGCGATCGCATCGGCCGAGACATCCTTGCTACGGCGTTCCTCGAACGGCTTCAGCGTCACGAAGACGA
This sequence comes from Luteibacter yeojuensis, assembly GCF_011742875.1. Taxonomy (NCBI): domain Bacteria; kingdom Pseudomonadati; phylum Pseudomonadota; class Gammaproteobacteria; order Lysobacterales; family Rhodanobacteraceae; genus Luteibacter; species Luteibacter yeojuensis. The sequence continues at coordinate 2,975,966 of NZ_JAAQTL010000001.1, read as the reverse complement.
TGCCGGCATTGGTGCTGTTGGTGAAGCCGTTGATCGACAGGCCGGGGAACTGCACGGCGCTCTCCACGCCCGGCTGGGCCAGCGCGATGTCGCCCATGCGGCGGATGACGCTCTCCGTGCGGTCGAGCGAAGCCGCGTCGGGCAGCTGGGCGAAGGACACGAGGTACTGCTTGTCCTGCGAGGGCACGAAGCCGGTCGGTACCTTCGAGAAGCCGAGGAAGGCCAGGCCGACGAGGCCCGCGTAGAGCACCAGCACGATGCCGGAGAAGCGAAGGATCTTCTTCACCCCACCCACGTAGCCGTGCGCGCCGCGCTCGAACGTGCGGTTGAACGGCCGGAACAGCCAGCCGAGGCTGCGATCCATCCACACCGTGAGCCTGTCCTTCGGCTCGTCGCGGCCCTTCAGCAGGATGGCCGACAACGCCGGGCTCAGCGTCAGCGAGTTGAACGCGGAGATCACCGTGGAGATGGCGATGGTCAGCGCGAACTGGCGATAGAACTGGCCGGTCAGGCCGCTGATGAAGGCGGCGGGCACGAACACCGCGCAGAGCACGAGGGCGGTCGCGACGATCGGGCCGGTCACCTCGGTCATGGCCTGGCGCGTGGCCATCTTTGGATCGAGGCCGTGCTCGATGTGCCGCTCCACGTTCTCCACGACCACGATGGCATCGTCGACCACGATGCCGATGGCGAGCACGAGGCCGAACAGCGACAGTGCGTTCAACGAGAATCCGGCGAGGTACATCACCGCGAAGGTACCGATCAGCGAAACCGGTACCGCCACCAGCGGGATGATCGACGCGCGCCACGTCTGCAGGAACAGGATCACCACCAGCACGACGAGGACGATCGCCTCGAACAACGTATGCACCACGGCATCGATGGACCCGCGCACGAACACCGTCGGATCGTAGACGATCGAATAATCGACGCCCTGCGGGAAGTCCTTCTTCAGCTCGACCATCTCCTTGCGCACTTCGTCGGAGATGGCGATCGCGTTGGAGCCCGGGCGCTGGAAGATGGGAATCGCGACCGCCTCGCGGTTGTTCAGCAGGCTGCGCAGCGCGTAGTTGTTCGAGCCCAGCTCCACGCGGGCCACGTCGCGCAGGTGCGTCACGGAGCCGGAGGGATCGCTGCGCACGATGATGTTGAGGAAGTCGTCCTCGGTGACCAGGCGGCCGCGCGTGTTGATGTTTACCTGGAAGGCGGCGGTGCTCGGCCCGGGAGGCGCGTTCAGCGCACCGGCGGCCACCTCGATGTTCTGCTCGCGGATGGCCTTGATCACGTCGCCCGTGGTGAGGTTGCGGATCGCCAGCTTCTCCGGGTTCATCCAGATGCGCATGCTGTACTCGCCGGCGCCGAACAACTGGACGTCGCCCACGCCGTCGAGACGGGCGAGTTGGTCCTTGATGCGCGTGCGGGCGTAGTTGGACAGGTAGAGCATGTCGTAGCGGTGGTCGGGCGACGTGAGGTGCACGACCATGGTGAGGTCGGGCGAACTCTTGTTCGTCGTCACGCCGAGGCGCTGCACTTCCTCGGGCAGGCGCGGCAGTGCCTGCGCCACGCGGTTCTGCACCTGCACCTGGGCGTTATCCAGGTCCGTGCCGAGCGCGAAGGTGACGGTGAGCGTCATCGCGCCGTCGCTGGTGGACTGCGAGGAGGTGTACAACATGCCTTCCACGCCGTTGATCTGTTCCTCCAGCGGCGTGGCGACGGTTTCGGCGATCACCTTGGGGTTCGCGCCGGGATAGGAGGCCTTCACCACCACGGTGGGCGGCACCACCTCCGGGTATTCGCTGATCGGCAGCTTGAACACGGCGATACCGCCCGCGATCAGGAACAGCACCGACAGCACGCCCGCGAGGATCGGGCGGTCGACGAAGAATTGGGCGATTTTCATGGGTGGATCAGTCCTGGTTCTGCGCCACGCTGTCGACGCCGGCCGGGCGCGAGGCGACGTTGCGCGCCCCTTCCGGTACCAGCGACGCCATCGCGACACGCTTCGCATTCACTTCGACGCCCGGGCGCACGCGCTGCAGGCCGTTCACCACCACGATGTCGTCGGCACCGAGGCCGGAATCGACCACGCGCAGGCCATCCACCAGCGCACCGGTGGAGACGCGCCGGTACTCGACCTTCTTGTCTTTGCCGACCACGTAGACGAACTTGTTACCGAGGTCGGTGCCCACGGCCTTGTCGTCGATCAGCGCACGTGGCTGGGTGTCGCCGCTGCGCAGTTCGACGCGAGCGAAGAGTCCGGCGGTATAGGCGCCATCGGCATTCGGGAACACGGCGCGCAGGCGGATCGTGCCGGCACCGGTGCGCACCTGGTTGTCGATGAAGTCGATCTTGCCGGCGTGTGGATAGCCTTCCTCGTCGGCCAGGCCCATTTCCACCGCCGGGGCGCGACCGCTCTCGCGACGTAGGCGGTCCAGCTTCAGGAAGGTCTGCTCGTCCACGTCGAAATAGACGTACATCGGGTCCACGGTGACCACGCTGGTGAGCGTGTCGCCCGGTGTCACGAGGTTGCCCGCGGTGATCTGGGCATTGCTGACCTTGCCGTCGACCGGTGCGCGCACCTGGGTGAACGAGAGGTTGAGCCGGGCGTTGTCGAGCGCCGCCTGCGCCGAGGCGACCTGCGCCTTCGCGCTGGCGGCCGCGGTGTCGAGCCGGTCGGCTTCCTCGCGCGATACGGCGTGCTGCTCCACCAGCTTGTTGCCGCGGGCGGCGTTGGCGTCGGCGTTCTTCGACTCGGCTTTCGCCTGGGCGAGGTTGGCCGCGAGGCGGTCGGCCTCGGCACGGTAGGGGCGAGGGTCGATGGTGAACAACAGGTCGCCCTTCTTCACCAAGGCGCCTTCGCGGAAATGGATCGCATCGATATAACCACTGACGCGCGGCTTGATCTGGATGGTGTCCACGGCCTGGATGCGGCCGGTGAAGGCATTGGTGTCGGAGACGGGGCGGAGCAGGACCTGGGCCACGGTGACCTCCGGTGCCGGCGGAGCCGCGGCGGGCTCGCCGGCGCGGCTGGCCGAGCTGCCGGCGCTCAGCCAGATCGCCGAGGCGACAGCCACCGCGAGGGCGGACGAACCGAACAGGATTTTCTTCTTCATGGGAGTCCTGGAGTGTCGTAAAGGAGGGGAAAGGGGCTGGCAGTCCGTAAGCCTGACACCTCAACTAAGGTTGAGGTCAACCGGGTCGATATCGGGTCCACCGCAGGGGGCGAAATCTAGGTCTTGCCCCGCAAGCGAAAAATGGGTCTACAATCATCGCGGCTGTGACGCTCAGTCACGAATGCACCCCCGGAGTCCAGAGATGGAAGACTTTTCCGCTATCAGCGTTTTCGTGCGCGTGGTGGAGGCCAAGAGCTTTTCCTCCGCCGCCCAGCACCTGCAGATGACCCCTTCGGGCGTCAGCCGCGCCATTTCCCGCCTCGAGGAAAGCCTGGGTGCCCGGCTGTTCTTTCGTTCGACGCGTTCGCTGCGTCTGACCGACGATGGGTCCGCGTTCTATGCACGTTGCAAGGAGATCCTTGCCGATCTGACCGAAGCCACGGAGGCGCTCGGGTACGCCAGGACCAAGCCGGCGGGCAAGCTGCGGGTGGCCGCATCCTCGGCCGTCGGCCGTGCAGCCCTGATCCCCAATCTCGCCGAGTTCGAGCACAAATACCCGGACATCCGCCTCGAGCTGACCATGTGCGACTTCCCGTTCGACCTGAACGAGGAAGGCTTCGATTGCGCCATCCGCATGGGCGAACTGGCCGACTCAAGCCTCATCGCGCGCAAGATCGGCCACTTCAGCAATGTGCTCTGCGCCGCGCCGTCGTACCTGGCGAAGCACGGCATGCCGTCCTCCATCGACGACCTGAAGAACCACCGCGCGGTGAATTTCGTCCATCCGAGCACCGGCAAGCCCTACCAGTGGCAGTTCGATTCCCCGAGCGGGCGCGTGTCGGTCGACGTGGATGCGCACATGCTGATCAACGACGGCGAATCGGTGATCCAGGCCGCCATCGCCGGCCTCGGCATCATCCAGGCTCCGCACTGCCTCGCGAACACGGCGCTGGAGAAGGGCCTGCTCGAGATCATCATGACCGACACGATCTCCACCGGCTCGAACCTGTGGATCGTGTACCCGCAGAAGCGCCACCTCTCCGCACGCGTCCAGGCCTTCATCGAATGGACCAGCGAGCTGTTCCAGCGCACCAGCGAACCGAAATGCAAACTGGTGCAGCAACAACAGATGGAAATGGCCCGCCAGCGCAAGCTGCGCCAGGAAGCCGCCGCGGCGGTGGCCTGAGCACTTTGTAGGAGCCGCTATAGCGGCGAGAAGCCAACGAAGCAATGAAGCGGTGAGGTAAGGTTCCCTCGCCGCTATAGCGGCTCCTACAGTCGCAGCGGCGGCCTTCACGAAACTTCACGAAGGTTTCAGGCGCTTCAGGCGGCCATTCGCTTCACTCGGGACTCCATCCCAGGAGCCCTCGCCATGTACCCCACGTTCGCCCGCCGCGGGCTCGCGGCCCTCGTTGTCCTTGGCCTGACCCTGCCTGCGGCGGCGGGCAGCTACCGCCCGCCCGTCCAGGCCAGCGACGGCTGGCCCGTAGCCGATGCCGCCAGGCTCGGCTGGAACACCGCGACCCTCGCGACCCTCGAGGACAAGGTCGCCGACGGCAGCTACAAGAAGATCACCAGCGTGGTTGTCGCCGACCGTGGGCGGCTCGTCTACGAGCATTACTTCAACGATGGTTCGCCCGACCGGCTCAACGACATCCGCTCGGCGAGCAAGAGCCTCACCGCGATGCTGGTCGGCGCGGCGATCGCGCGCGGCGCCATCCCCGACGTGAAGGCGCCGGTGTATGCCTTCTTTCCGGATATCCGCATCGAACACCCCGATCCGCGCCGCGCAACGATCACGCTGGAAGACCTCCTCACCATGAGTTCGATCTGGGAGTGCGACGACGACAACCCCTTCTCTTCCGGCAACGAGGAGCGCATGTACGTCACCGAGCGCTGGCTCGATTTCGCGCTCAACCTGCCGATCCGCGGATATGCGCCCTGGGTGAGCCGGCCGAAGGATTCGCCGTACGGACGCACGTTCTCGTATTGCACCGCCGGCAGCTTCGTCGCCGGTGCCGTCGTCGAGCGCGCCACGAAAGAGCCGCTCGCATCCTTCGCGCACGAGGTGCTGGAAGAGCCGCTGGGTATCGCGCAGGCAAAGTGGAACGCATCGAGCGAAGGCATCGGCATGGGCGGCGGCGGCACGCGCTACCGCTCGCGCGACCTCGCGAAGCTCGGGCAGACGATCGCGGACGGTGGACGCTGGAAAGGCAGGACGGTGTTGCCGGAGGCGTGGGTGCGCGCGATGCTGACATCGCATGCGCAGGCCCGCGACGATGCCGACTACGGCTACCTCTGGTGGCAGTTCCGCTTCCCCGTCCATGGCGCGGAGACGAAGGTATGGGCGATGAGCGGCAACGGCGGGAACTACGTATTCGTGTTGCCGGAGCGCGGCCTCGTGGCCGTCGTCACCAGCGAGGCGTACAACCAGCGTTACGCTCATCCGCAGTCGCAGGAGATCTTCCGCGATATCGTCCTGAAGGCGCTTCCCCGATAGGCGGACTTTCTGGGCGTACTAACCCATGTAGGCGCCCACTATAGCGGCGAGGAAATCCTGCGGAGCCGCTGCACGGTTGCTCTCGCCGCTATAGCGGCTCCTACAGGAATTCGTTCCGTCGTGTACGCAGTTCGGGCGGACACCACGGCGCCTCGAGCACCCGTTCGCGTTCCGCCGTCACGCGTCGGCCAATGGCCTCGATGACCGCTTCGAATCCGGGATCGCCGGCCAGCGGTACGAACAGCGGCGAGGCGCGCAGGTAGCCGGCGTCGCGCCAGCCCTTGTCGACCGCTTCGGAAAGCGCCGCCACGGCGCCGCGCCGGTCGTGCGCGGCTTCCAGGAGCACGGCCAGTTCCAGGCGGCTGCCGGGCCAGGGGTCGCCTTGCAGCGCGGCGCGGGTCGATGCGATCCGGTCGCGCAGCCAGGCCGGGGCCACCGGCGCGTCGCCGTAAAGGGTGGCGAGTGTCGCCGGCATCGTGGCGGAGGGGCGCAACGCGCGGGCTTCCGCGAAGGCCGTGGCGGCCGCGCCCCGGTCGCCACGATGCAGCGCCAGTTCGCCCTGCAACTGCGCCAGCTCCGAGCGTGCCGTGCCGCGACCGCGTGCCTCGGCGAGCGCCACGCCCGCTTCGCCGAAGCGCTTCTGTGCGAACAGGAAGGCCGGCCAGCCGATGTTGGCGAAGACGTTGTCGGGCGACAGGTCGAATACGTGCCGGTATCTCGCTTCGGCGGCGCCGGTGAAGCCGAGCAATTCGTATTCGCGGGCGACCTGCACTTCGCGGAAACGCACCCGGCCCGGATCGCCGCGCATGTCCATGTTCGCGTGCAGGGCATCGGCGAGGCGGCCTTGTTCCTGGTACAGGTACGCGGCCGATGCGCGGCTGGCATCGTCCGTGGGATCCAGCCGCACCGCGCGTTCGTACCCCGCGATGGCGCCGGGGATGTCGCCAAGGCAATCGTGGGCGTAACCGAGCGCCGCCCAGGCGGCCGCACTGTCCGCGCGAACCGAGACCGCCCGCGTGGCCAGGCCCAACGCGTCGCGGGCCTCATCCGGACCGGCGTTATAGAGGCAGCTGCGCGCCGCGCGCGTGCGGCTCGCGCCCGACAGCGCGGCGACGTCGTCGGGCGCCTCGCGCAGTGCGCGGTCGTACAGCGCGAGGGCACGCTCGTTGTTCTCGCGCTGGCCCATCGCCGCGTACCAGCCGGCACGCTCGAGGATCTCGCGTTGCGCCGTCATGGGAGGTTTCTGCTCGCGAGCGAGGAACCCCACGCCCACGGCGGTCGCGGCGAATACGCCCACCGCGGCCACGGCCGGCCAGAGCGTGCGGCGCCGAGGCACTTCCCCACCGACGGGTACCGGCGGCGCGCCCAACTGGTAACCCCGGCTGCGCACCGTGCGCACGTAGCGCGGCTGGCGCGCATCGTCGCCCAGCGACTGGCGAAGCAGGCGCACGCGCTGGGTCACCGTCTCCTCGTTCACCACCGCTGGCGCCCAGACCTCGGCCATCAGCTCGTCGAAGCCGACGACACGATCGCCCCGCTCGACCAGGCAGGCGAGCAGCCTGAAGCTGAGCCCCGTCACGTCGAGCGGCATGCCGCCACGCTCCACCCGCTGGCGCGCGAGATCGATAGTGAGATCGATCAAGCGGTAGCGGGTGGCGTTGTCCATGCGTCAGCCGCCGGCGGGCAGGAAGAGCAGCAGGGCGACGCCCAGCGCGATGCGGTAGATCGCGAAGGGAGTGAAGCGATGCGAGCGGATGTAACCGAGCAGCCACTTCACGGCCACGAAGGCGACAATGGTGGACACGACGAAGGCGACGCCGAGGCCGGTCCAGTCCTCGCCGGCGGCGCCGCCGTGGCGGACGGTCTTGAGCAGTTCGTAACCGGAGGCCGCATACATCGTGGGAATGCCGACAAGGAAGGCGAATTCCGTGGCGGCGGCGCGATTGTTGGTACCGGCGAGCATCGCGACGAAGATCGTGGCGGCGGAACGCGAGGTGCCAGGGAATACGCCCGCAACGATCTGCGCAAGGCCGACGAGGATCGCAACTTTCCACGAAATCGCCGCATGATCGGGCCGGTTCGCCGCGAGTTTTTCGGCGAGCATCATCCATACACCGCCTATGACGAGCGCCCAGGCGATCGGCGTCACCGTCTCCGGCAGCTTGAAGCCCATCTTCGACACGACGAGTCCCAGCGCGGCGGTGATCAGGAACGCCACCAGCAGCTTCAGCACGTAGTCGCGCGTCTCGGGGCGGCGCCAGTTCACCGCGAGGCTCCACAGCGTGCGCCAGTAGATGAACGTGACGGCGAGAATCGCGCCGGCCTGGATGGCAATGTTGAAGAGATCGGAACGCGCGCCCAGCCAGCGTTCGGCGATGAGCAGATGCCCCGTGCTGGAGATCGGCAGGAACTCGGTGATCCCCTCGACGATACCGAGGAGGATGGCGCTGAGCAGGTCGTTCACGTGTCGGGGGTTCCTGTGAGGCGGCGCCATAGCTTAGCCGCTGCCCGGTGTCCGAGTGTTGAACGGGTAGCGCATCTTCGGCATGCTCGGCGCCTACGGGGGGAAATCATGCAGTTGTTTCATCTGGACCACTTCGCGGCGCATCTCAACGAGACCTTCATGGTCGACATCGAGAACGTCAGCACGCCGTTCGTCCTGGTCGAGGCCAGGCCCATCGCTCATCAACCGGCACATGGGCTGATGCGAGAGCCGTTCTCGCTGCTGTTCCGTCACGAGGCCGCGGTGGTGTTTCCGCAGCGCATCTACACCATGCGCAACGGCGCGCTGGGCGAGTTCGGCATCTTCCTGGTGCCGATCGCGCGCGACCGCGACGGATTCATTTACCAGGCCTTGTTCAACTAGACGGCCGCGGGGGCCTCCAGCGCATCTCGAGGTGCATGGCGGTTTCGTCGCCTTCGAGCATGAAGCCGTGCCGTTCGTAGAGGCGGCGTGCCGCCTGGTTGGTGACCAATACCTGCAGCGCCAGCGTGGCGAGCTGTCTTTCGCGCACTTCCTGCTGCAGCCGGCGCAGCAACGCCGACCCGACGCCCTTGCCGCGGACCGTTTCGTCCAGAAGGATGTCGACGATCCTCAGTTCTCCCGGGGATTCGTGCAGGTACAGGCGGCCCACCGCCGCATCGCCATGCAGCACGACGAGGAAATCCCCCGTCGCGAACTGCGCGACATAGTGCCGGTGCTGCAGGTCGAACTGGCTGTCACAGAAACTACGTTTCGCGGCAGCGGGCCATGGTATCGGCGCCAGTTCCTCCGCACGCGAGGCGGCATAGAGATCGCGCAGGTAGCGAACGTCGTCAGGCCCGGCGTCGCGCAACGCGAAGGCGGGCGCGTCCCGGAGCGGAGCCGCCCACCGCGACGGCTGGCGTCGCGGCGGGAAGCACGTTGCGTGTCCGTCCACCCCCGCTTACGGGCGCTGCGGGAAATCGCCCTGCAAGGCGATGCAGAAGTTCACCGCGAGGTAAGGTTGCTGGTTCGCGTGCGGCTGCCCACCAGTGCTGGGGCCGATGAAGCTCGGGGCGAAGCTGCCGTTCGAGGACTGGCTCTTCGTGAATGGCGAGGTGGCGGTCGGGGCGAGCGGCGCGGCACCCGCCACCGGCGAGGACATCCGCTTTGTCACGTCGTTCTGCAGGAAGAGGTTGGCCGTATGCGTGTGGCTGGGCATTTCGGTCGACAACAAGGTCACGGTCTCGCTGCCGAAATTCTCGCCCAGCTGGTAATCCGCGAGCCCCGGGCCCATGCCCGTGGCACAGGCTGCCTGTCCCTGGAGATTCGGCAGCGCGAAGGTGGTTTTGCCGTCGCCGCCATACACCGTGCCCAGCAGCGAGAACAGCGCGGTGTACTGCCGGATCGCCACGAGGCTGCCGTCGCAGAAGGCCCAGTTGGCCGGCGGATAGTTGAAACCGAAGATCTGGATTTCGCCCAGAAAATTATTCATGACCCATTCCCCTGGAAGTCGGTGCGCGCGGAGCCGCCGTCGTCACCCTTGTGACGGATAAATGCCGTAAAGACTGATGCAGAACCGCAGCGTCAGCGTGGGCATCCTGTTCTCATGCGGCTGGGTGCCACCCGTGGCGGAGACCATCTGGCCGTTGACGGGCAGTACCTGGGTTGGCGTACTGGTGTACATCGTGTCGCCGCTGAGCGAACCCAGTTCGACGGCAGTGCTTGGGGTATTCGTATCGGCAAGCGCCGTCGTCGCATACGTGGGGTGCGTATGGGCGGGTATCTGGCCCGGAAGGAGCGTGACGGCCTCGCTTCCTGCGATCTGCCCCGGAGTGTAGACGTTCCCCGAGGAAGCCCTGCCGTTGTGCAGCGGTATGCGGCCGCGCAGGTCGGGCAAGGCGAAGGTGTTCACGCCGTCACCGCCATAGGTGGTGCCAAGCAGCACGAACAGTGTTTCATTCTCCGAGATGGAGAGGAGTTGCCCATTGCAATCGGCCCAGCCTACAGGCGCGAAGGTGTAGGGGAACAGCCGGATTTCACCAACATAGGATTCCATGACAGCCCCTGGCCTCAAGTACGTGACGGAAAGACGCCGGTGGTCGCGATGCAGAAATTCAGCACCGTGTACGGCTGCATGTTCGAATGCGGCTGGCCCTGGCCACCCCCGCTGATCACCCCCATATCCATTGGCACCTGCGTGCCGCTCGCATTGGCGTAGATGGGGTGATCCGCCGTCGTCTGGCCATACAGGCCCGCGGCCGGATTGCGTGCCTGGCCAGCCCCCGAGGCGAAATTCGCAAAATGCATATGCGGCGGAATCTGGTCGGGCGTGAGGGTGACGCTCTCGCTGCCTCCGGTCTGGCCGACGTTGTACCTGCTGCCGTTGCCGCCGCCGGCGATGGGCGTGCGTCCGCGCAGGTCGGGCAGCGCGAAGGTGGTGACCCCGTCGCCGCCATACATCGTGCCCAGCAAGGCGAACAGCGCCTGGTTCTGGGCGATGGACATCAAGGAGCCGTCGCAGCGCGCGAATCCCTTGGGCGCGAAATTGAACCCCGTGAGCATGATCTGCCCGAGATAAAACGTACTCATGTTGTTTCCCCCTGTTGGACGCCCGGTGGGTTCCCGGTCGTCTTACCCGATTACTGTCTCGCAGATACGGGTAACTTGACAAGTAATCTGTGCAACGCGTCACAATATGGCGTTGTTGCTCCGATTGACTATGATCGGGAGAGACGGTGGGGGACCGCGACGCTCATGCGCGCGGCAGGGGATAAGGGGGCGGCTTCAGGAAAGCCGCAGCGGCTCTGGCAGGTCGGAAGCGTCGGTGCGCGCCATGCACCGTCGCGGCTGTGTGGACCGGCAGGGCCCAAGCTTTGGGGGATCAGGGATATGTACGACCGTCCGTTCGTGTCGCGCGCCGCCGCGCGTTTCCTCGCGCTCGTCCGTTCACCCCGCACCTGGGTGTTTTCGTTGGGCCTGTGCCTGCTGGTTCCCGGTGTGGCGCAAGCCGTCTGCGTCGACTCGGACTTCTCGGTGCCCAATGCACACACGTCGCCGTCGACGTCGCCGATGGCGTCGGGTGGCACGCTTGTCATCGATGCCAGCTTCTGCAATCCGAGCGGTTTGAACGATGGGGGCGGCGCCACGCCGCACGGTTCGTTCTCGGTCGACACGTTGCTGGCCAAGGTGACTTACGTCAACGACGGCCATGGCGACAGCGCCACGGATACCTTCACCTTCCAGGACGACCTCGGCAACGACATCCACGTCACGGTGGCCGTCGGGGCGGCGTCGACCATCGTGGTGTCGCCGTCATCGTTGCCTTCGCCGGCGACGTTCGGTGTGTTCTACAGCCAGACGCTGAGCGCCACGGGCGGCACGGCCCCCTACACGTTCGTCCTGGATTCCGGCACGCTGCCCGGCGGCCTGAGCTTCAGCGGCGACACCCTCAGCGGTACGCCGAACCAGGCAGGCACGTTCAATTTCGGCGTTACCGTGACGGACAACACGGGTGCCTCGACGCCCAAGAGCTATTCGCTCACGGTCGGCAATCCGACCATCGTCGTCGACCAGCCGCCGTCGGCCGTCATCAACGTGCCGTACAGCCATGCGCTGTCCGCTTCCGGCGGCACCTCGCCGTACACCTACGCCGTGCACTCGGGAAGCTCGCTTCCGCCGGGGCTCGCGCTGAACAACGGCGTCATCAGCGGGACGCCGACCGCGCTGGGTTCGTACAGCTTCCAGATCGAGGGCAGGGACAGCAGCGCATCGCCGGGTCCCTACACCAGCATCACCACGCTGATGATGGACGTGACCAACCAGCCGCCGACCGCGGGCCCGGCTTCGGCGACGGTCGCCTATGGCAGCACCAACAACCCGATCACGCTGAACCTCAGCGGGCCGGCGGCGACCAGCGTGGCGGTGGGCACGCAAGCCGCGCATGGCACGGCCACGGCTGTCGGCACGACGATCAGTTATACGCCCACGACGGGCTATGCCGGGCCGGACTCCTTCACCTACACCGCGTCCAATGCGGCGGGCTCGTCGAGCCCCGCCACAGTGACCGTCACGGTGTCGCCGCCGACCATCGTCTATACGCCATCCAGCCCGCCCCATGCGCAGGCCGGCATGGCGTACAGCCAATCCATCGCCGGCGCGAGCGGTGGTGCCGCACCGTATTCCTATGCGAAGAGCGCAGGAAGCCTTCCGGCGGGATTGTCGCTCGCCGCCAATGGCGTCATCAGCGGCATCCCGACCGCGGCCGGCTCTTTCACGATCCAGGTCCGGGCCACCGACAGCTCGACCGGCACGGGTCCCTTCACCTCGGCACCGGCCAACGTCACCGTGATCGCCGACGCGCCGGCCATCGCGATCGCGCCGGCCGCGCTGACCGACGGAACCGTCAACACACCGTACAGCCAGACGATCACCGCGTCGGGGGGCACGGCGGCGTACACCTATACGGTGGATTCCGGCACGCTGCCCAACGGCCTGACGCTGTCCACCGCGGGCGTGCTGAGCGGCACACCGACCCAGGCGGGTTCCTTCCCGATCAGCATCAGGGCGAACGACTCGACGACCGGCCCCGCGGCGCCGTACCACAACTCGCAGGCGTACACGTTGACGATCGCTCCGCCGACGATCGCGCTGGCGCCGGCGAGCCTGCCCAATGCGACCGTGGGCACGTCGTACAGCCAGTCGCTGTCGGCGTCCGGCGGCACCGCTCCTTATACCTTCGCGACGACGGCCGGTACCGTCCCGACCGGCATGAACCTGGCGCCGGACGGTACGCTGTCCGGTACACCGACGACGGCAGGCGATTTCGGTTTCACCGTGCAGGCGACCGACGCCCAGGCGTTCCCCGGTACCGGCAATTACACGGTGCACGTGAGCGCCATCGCACCGGGCAAGCCCACGGGCGCCACGGCAACGGCGGGTGATGGGCAGGCGACGGTGACCTTCGTCGCGCCGACGGACACCGGCGGCGCGACGATCGGCGATTACACCGTGACGTCCAGCCCAGGCTTGAAGACGGCGACCGGTAACGGCAGCCCCATCGTGGTGACGGGGTTGACCAATGGCACGGCATACACCTTCACCGTCGTCGCGAGGAATGTGGCGGGCCCGGGTCCGGCATCGGATCCTTCGAATGCGATCACCCCGCAGGGGACGCAGACGATCACCTTCAACAACCCGGGTACACAGGCGTTCGGAACCTCGCCGACAGTGACCGCGTCGGCCACATCGACGCTGCCGGTGACGTTCACCTCGACCGGCGTCTGCTCGATCACGTCCGGCGGGACCCTGACTTTCAGCGCGTCGGGTACCTGCGATGTCACGGCCCACCAGACAGGCGACACCGCGTACCTGCCCGCCGCGCCGGTCACGCAGTCGTTCCAGGTGGCGGCGATCGCTCCCGGCGCGCCGGTCATCGGCACAGCCACGACGTCAGCCAGTGGGGAGGCGACCGTGTCGTTCACCGCGCCGGCGAACGACGGCGGTGCCAACGTGAGCAGCTACGTCGCGACGTCCAGTCCGGGCGGCTTCACCGGTTCCGGCCCGAACAGCCCGATCACCGTGAGCGGCCTGACCAACGGCACCGCATATACCTTCACCGTGCAGGCGATCAACAGCACGGGCCCCGGCGCGGTGTCCGGCAGCTCCAACAGCGTGACGCCTCAGGGCCGGCAGACGATTACGTTCGGCAACCCGGGTACACAGCAGTTCGGCACGCAGCCGCAGCTGACGGCCACGTCGGACTCAGGCCTGCCGGTGTCCTTCAGTTCGACCACGACGTCGATCTGTACCGTCAGCACGACGGGCCTGCTGACCTTGCTGGCGCCGGGGCAGTGCTCGATCAATGCGGACCAGTCGGGCGATACCGCCTTCCTGCCCGCCTCGACGGTGACGCGGCAATTCGCCGTCGCCGTGCCCGGTGGTGCGGTCGCCTTCTCGGTCGGCCCGGCCATGCCGACAGCGACGGCCGAGACGGCGTATTCGTTCACCATCACCGCGGCCGGCGGTGCGGCGCCGTATATCTTCGACCTGCCGAGCGGCGGCCTGCCGAACGGGCTCAGCCTGAACCCGTCGTCGGGTGCGGTGACCGGCACGCCGCTGGTGGCGGGTAACTTCACCATTCCGGTGCGTGTCACCGATGCGGCGACGCAGACCGCCACGCAAAGCTTCCAGCTGACGATCGACGGGCCGAGCGTGACGATCACCCCGCCGACGGTACCGGACGGCACGGTGGGCAAGGCGTATTCGCAGACCCTGTCCACCGCGGGAGGCGTCGCGCCGTACACGTACGCCGCCACCGGCGCGCTTCCGAATGGCATGGCCCTGTCGCCTGCCGGCACGCTGTCCGGCACGCCGACCGAGGCTGGCAGTTTCGCCTTCACCGCGACGGCGACCGACCAGCATGGCTTCCAGGCCGTGCAGAACTACACGCTGGTGGTCGGCCAGCCGGCCCCGGTGACGGTGAACGATACGTCGAACGTGGCGGCGAACGGCTCGGTGAGCATTCCGGTCACGAACGGCGACAGCGGCCCGATCACCAGTCTCGCCATCACCCAGCAACCGGCGCATGGCAGCGCCACCGTCAACGGCCTGAACATCGTCTACACCCCGGCGCACGACTACTTCGGCACCGACACGCTGAAGTACACCGCGAGCGGCCCGGGTGGCACGTCCGCGCCGGCGACGGTGACGATCACGGTCGCCGCCGGCGCGGTGCCGGTGGCGAAGGCACAGGCCGCTACCGTGCTGGCCGGCAAACCGGTCACGATCCATGCGGCGGCCGGGGCGGTCAATGGACCGATCACGGCCGTCGCGCTGGTCGGCAAGCCGGCGTCGGGCACGGCGGTGGTGCAGGGCACGGATATCATCTACACCGCCGACGCGAACGCTTCGGGCAAGGTCGAGTTCGACTTCACCCTGAGCAACGCGTTCGGCCTGTCGCAGCCCGCGCACGTGACGGTGACCGTCAACGCGCGGCCGGTGGCACCGAACCTCGCCGCCTCGGCCATCGCAGGCACCACCGTGCAGGTCGACCTGACCGCGACGGCGCACGGCGGACCGTTCATGGCGGCGAAGGTGCTGTCGATCTCTCCGGCCGATGCCGGTACGGCCACGGTGACCGCCGTGGCCGAGGGCGGCTACACGATGTCGTTCACCGCGGCGCCGACGTTCGGCGGCATGGCGCAGGTCAGCTATACGCTGACCAACGCCTTCGCCACGTCCGACCCGGGCACGGTCTCGGTCAGCGTGACCCCGCGCAGCGATCCGTCGAAGAATGCCGAAGTGCTCGGCGTGCTCGATGCGCAGGTGGATGCCACGCGGCGCATGGCCACCGGGCAGATCGGGAACTTCCAGCGACGCCTGGAAAGCCTGCACGGCGGCGGCAGTGTCGGCGGCTTCAGCAACGGCATCACCATGGCGTCGGCCAGCGGCATGCGCCGCTCCGGCACCATGGCGGGCATGCGCGATAGCATGGACGAGCGCAATGACCGTTACCTGGTGGCACCCGACGCGGCGCCGGCACCGGCGGCAAGCCCGTCGACGGGTACCGGCGGCGCACGGGGCGACATCGCCTTCTGGACCGGCGGGGCGGTGAACTTCGGCAAGATGCAGACCGGCACGAGCGACAACGGTATCGACTTCACCACCTCGGGGCTCAGCTTCGGCGCGGACAAGCAGGTGACCAGCCAGTTCACGCTCGGCATGGGCGTCGGCTATGGCCACGACAAGTCCGACATCGGCCAGCATGGCAGCCGCAGCTCGGTGGACAGTTACAACGTCGCCCTCTATGGCAGCTACCAGCCCACGCGCACGACGTATGTCGATGCGGTCGTCGGCTACCAGTGGCTGCAGTTCGACGCGCGCCGCTACGTCACCGACAACGGCAACACGGTGCACGGCGATCGCGACGGCAAGCAGGTGTTCGCTTCGCTCTCGGTCGGCTACCAGCACCAGACCGACGACATGCGACTGACCCCATATGGCCGACTGGACATCGCGCGGGCCTCGCTCGACGGCTACACGGAGAAAGGCGACGCGATCTACTCGCTCGACTATCGGGGACAGACCGTCAAGACCAGCACCGCCACGCTGGGCGTGCTCGCGCAGTGGTCCGCCAAGCGCGATTACGGCGTATGGGCACCGCAACTGCGTGCGGAGTTCGGGCACGACATGCAGGGTTCCAGCCAGGCGACGATGCGTTACGCGGATCTGCTGAACGGCCCGCTGTACCGCGCGACGCTGACCCGGCAATCGCGCACCCACACGATGCTGGGCGCCGGGCTGGCCTTGCAGACGCTGAAAGGCTGGCTGCTGCGCGTGGAGTACCAGAACTACCTGGACAACACGAGCACGGACAACCAGTCGATCCTGCTCGGGGTGGAGAAGAAATTCGATCCCTGAGGGGCGACCCTGTAGGAGCCGCTATAGCGGCGAGGAAAACCTTGCGACGAATCCGCAAGATTGCCCTCGCCGCTATAGCGGCTCCTACAACGGATTTATCCCGCAGCGAAGTTCAGCGTTTCGGTAAGGTCACCTGGTGCGGGACCGCCGGCGGCCACCATCGCTTCCTCCCGCATCTTCAGACCCGGCAGCTTCTCCAGCTTGAACCGGCGCGTGAGGAAGCGCGCGATGGAACCCGTGTCGTAGATCGTGTGCTCCACGTGGCCCTTCTTCGCATAAGGCGAAATCACCAGCGCCGGAATACGTGTGCCCGGCCCCCAGCGGTCGCCCTTCGGCGGCGCCACGTGATCCCACCAGCCGCCGTTCTCGTCGAAGGTGACGATCACGAGCATGTCCTTCCACTGCGGACTCTTCCGCAGCGCGTGCACGACATTGGCGATATGCCTGTCGCCCGCTTCCACATCGGAATACCCGGCGTGCATGTTCAGGTCGCCCTGCGGCTTGTAGAACGACACGGGAGGTAGCTTGCCGGCCGCGACATCGGCGAGGAAATGGTTGGTGGCTGCCGTCTCGCCGACGCCTCCATCGCGCACATGGCGCTTGCGTGCGTCGGTTCCGGGTGCGAGCGAAACGAAATAGTTGAGCGGCTGGTGGTGCGGCTGGAAGTTCGGCGTCTGCGGGAAGCTGCCGTCGTTGCCGTCGCCCTTGCCGTCGAGCGCGGCCTGGAAGCCGCCGCCATACCACGCCCAGTCGACGTTCTTCGCCGAAAGCATGTCGCCGATGTGTTTGTGCGATTGCGGCGGCAAGGTGTTCGCGCTGGTCGCATCCGCCAGGAGCGGATTCTTGCGATCGACGTTGAAGCCTGGCGAGTAGGGCGGCCCGATGGTGTTCACCGCCCAGAAATCCGGCGTGAGCGTGCTGTGGTGCGCGAACTTCGGCTTGCCGTCCATCGCGCTCTTCGGCGAGTCCTCCGCCATCTTCAGGCGATGGTCGTCCGGCTTGCCGCTTTCGGTCACCGCGATGTTGAACTGTGCCGGGCTCTTGTCCGCATCCGGATAAAACGGTGGCTGCGCGGCCACGAGGTACTGGTGGTTCAGGAACGAACCGCCGAAGGCACCC
The DNA here is from genome assembly GCF_011742875.1 of Luteibacter yeojuensis. Classification (NCBI taxonomy): domain Bacteria; kingdom Pseudomonadati; phylum Pseudomonadota; class Gammaproteobacteria; order Lysobacterales; family Rhodanobacteraceae; genus Luteibacter; species Luteibacter yeojuensis. The sequence goes on along the minus strand of NZ_JAAQTL010000001.1, from coordinate 2,958,352 downwards.
ATGAAGAAGTTGTCGCACAGCGTGAATTGTTCGGCGAGGCGCCACAGGCGCAGGTGTACCGGCGCGCTGGCGTAATAGCCCATGGTGAGGGCGCCGTTGTCGCCCCAGGCCACGAAGCCGTCGTTCTTGCCGCCGTTGATCTGCAGCTGGTTGTTGTAGAACGCGTGGACGAGGTCGCGCGTGACCACGCCGTGCGGAAACGGCGTGCCGTCGCCGGTATGCAGCGCCCAGGGCGCGTTGGGCAGGCCGACGATGTCCTTCTCGCCGATCTTGTAGGTCTTGTGGTCCACCACCTGCTCGTGGGGCACCATCCCGCCCCAGATCGGCGGCAGCGTGTCGAGCGGCTTGCCGTCGCGGTCGCGCTGGAGGTAACGCTCTTTCGGCACCGCGCTCAGCGGTTGCTGGAGGCCCGGGTATTCGGCAAAGAGGTTGTTGAAGCTGCGATTCTCCGCATAGATGACGACCACATGGCCGATGTGTTTTTCGAGCAGTGCGTCCAGCGCCTTGGCGCCCGGTGCGGCGGGCGCGACGCCCTTGGCGTTCGCGGCCTCGGAGAGCCCGCCCAGCGCCAGAAGCGCACCGGTGGTGGCCATGCCGCCCAGCAGGCGGCGCCGGCCTGCGTCGAGGGTATCGTCGTCGTCGTGCTTGTTCGTCATGCGTGGGATCCGATGGGGATTCGGGGGTCGCCCATCGTTACGGAACGATCTGTACGACCTGTGACAGCGGTGAGACACCTCGCTCGTCGAATGCCTCCACGGCTACGACGTAGCGAACGCCCTTGTTGAGGCTACGCAGGGTAAACGAAGTGGGCTGGTCCGCAAAACGCTGGTACGTCGAATGCAGACGATCGGCGGCCAGCCCCCAGCGCACGTTGTAGCCGACCGCGCCGGGTACCGGCTTCCACGATATCGTGGCCTCTCGCTCGTCCGTGCCGCGCCTGGCTTGAAGGCCCCGCGGCGCGGCCGGCGGTTGGCCGTCCGCGTTGCCGAACACCCGCAGGTCAGAAATCGCAAGCTGCTTTGCGCCCACGTGCCTGTGTACATAGCGGATGAAGCGCAGCTTCCGTGGCCGCTCCAGCTCGATGTAAGCGTTGGGACGGTCCCGCGTTTCCTCCGAGAGATCGGCCAGCGTCGTCCATTGCTTGCCGTCCGCCGAGCCTTGCAGCACGAATCGCGTCACGAGGTCGGGCGCATCGGCATACCGGCCGGATGCGTAATCGGCGTAATCGACCTGCACGGCACGTACCGTGGGCGTGCCGCCGAGGTCGAGCGTGAGGGTCTGGCCGGACTCGTTCGCCTGCGCGACCCAGAACGTCCGCGGATCCTCGTCGGTCAGCGTCGAGGCCGGATGGCCGGGCATCGTCGACGAAGCGACGACCGGCTTGCGATACGACAACAGCATCCATCCCGTGAAGGTGTCCTCGCCTTCGCGCAGCTTGCGATCGGGCATGCGATGCGGGAAATCGCCGAAACGCGTGTCGACCCACATCTGGCCGTCGTCGTGCCACCCCGCCGGGAACATGTCGATGCGGCGCTCGAATGTCCAGTTCACGCCCAGCCACGCCGTGCCGGTATTCCATGCATTGCCGTGGACGTCCTGGAAGGTCGAGCCGTGCCCGGCGCCGGTGACGAATCCTCCGGGCTTGTAGCCCACCGGGTTGTACGGCGCGTACTCGAACGGACCGAGCGGTCCCTTGCCGACGTAGACGCCCGTGGCGTAGACGTTGTATTCCGTACCGGGCGCGGCGTACTGGAAGTAGTAGCGGCCGCCGTGCTTGTTCATCCACGAGCCTTCGATATACGACGGCTTGTCGCCCATCGTATGGTCCGGACCGAAACGTTCCCAGCCGTGGTTGGCCGGATCGAGGTGGAGCAACGCCTTCGGCTGCGTGACGAAGGCCAGCCGTTTCTCCCCGCCCTCGCGCGAGTCGAGCTTGAAATCCATCTGCGCGCCGTAGAGCGGGTACGTGTCGGACGAGTCCCAATAGAGGTAGACCTTGCCGTCATCGTCCTGGAATAGACCGGGATCCCAGGGTCCGGGCGGCGGCGCGTCGCCTTCCGCCATCTTGTGGCTTTCGTCGTACTGCGTGGCGCCGGGGACCTGGGGGAGCTGCCGTGTCCAGAACGTCCAGTGCCCATGGGCTGGATCGGTCGAGACCATCAGCGGCCGTGGACCGAAGGCCGACGGCATGAGGAACAGCCTGCCTCCCGCGACCAGCGTCGCCGGCGCCACCACGCCGACGAATGGCCAGCGGTCCGGCTCCACGAAGTCCCAGCGCACGAGATCCTTCGATGTCCAGTACCCGTCGGCCAGTGTCTGGAACAGGTAATACGCGTCGCCATAGCGCACGATCGCCGGATCGGCACCCGTGCGATAGGAGATTCCCTCGTTCATCTGCTCGAAGTTGTAGCGGTAGTCGATGTCGAGGGGGTTGGCGTAGGTGCGCTGTGCTGCATTCGCGAGCCAGGGCGAGGCCGCAAGGGCGGTGGCTAGCAAGATCGAGCGCATGGACGGGTCCCAAGGAGGCCAGGGGCCGATCCTGCCAGCGTAATCCCCGTTACGCCCACGACGCCTGGTGGCCGATATTTGCACCATGATGGTGCTTTCGCGCGAAATGGGGACCGTCGGTCTATCATGCCCCCGCCTGGCCCAGGATGGCCGTCGCCAACCGCACCTGACCACTCCATTCGAGGTTTGTATGTCCGCCGCTTCCAAAGTGCTGAACCTGATCCAGGACGAGGAAATCGAGTTCGTCGACCTGCGTTTCGCCGATATCCTCGGCAAGCACCATCACGTGACGTTCCCCGCGCACGCCATCGACGAGAGCACCTTCGAAGACGGCAAGATGTTCGACGGTTCGTCGATCGCGGGCTGGAAGGGCATCAACGAGTCCGACATGGTCCTCATGCCGGATCCGGAAACCGCGCACCTCGATCCGTTCAGCGCGCACAAGCAGCTGATCCTGCACTGCGACGTGCTCGAGCCGAGCACCATGCAGGCCTATGGCCGCGACCCGCGTTCGATCGCGAAGCGTGCCGAGGCGTACCTGAAGTCCACCGGCATCGCCGACACCGCATTCTTCGGTCCGGAACCCGAATTCTTCATCTTCGATTCCGTGCGCTGGCAGAACGACATGGGCCGCGTGTTCTATGAAATCGGCTCGGAAGAAGCGGCCTGGTCGTCGCGCTACAAGTACGACGGCACCAATACCGGCCATCGTCCGGGCGTGAAGGGCGGCTATTTCCCGGTCAGCCCCGTGGACAGCCTGGGCGACCTGCGCGCCGACATGTGCAAGGTGCTGGAATCGCTGGGCCAGGTGGTGGAAGTGCATCACCACGAAGTGGCCAATGCCGGCCAGTGCGAGATCGGGACCCGCTTCAACACGCTGGTGAAGAAGGCCGACGAACTGATGACGATGAAGTACGTCATCAAGAATGTCGCCCACCAGGCGGGCAAGACGGTGACCTTCATGCCGAAGCCGATCGTCGGCGACAACGGTTCGGGCATGCACGTGCACCAGTCGCTGTCGAAGAACGGCGAAAACCTGTTCGCGGGCGACCTGTACGGCGGCCTGTCGCAGACGGCGCTGTGGTACATCGGCGGCATCTTCAAGCACGCCAAGGCCATCAACGCCTTCGCCAACTCCACCACCAACAGCTACAAGCGCCTGGTGCCGGGCTTCGAGGCGCCGGTGATGCTCGCCTACTCGGCGCGCAACCGCTCGGCGTCCTGCCGCATCCCGTACGTGTCCAGCCCGAAGGGCCGCCGTATCGAAATCCGTTTCCCGGATCCGATGCAGTCGGGCTACCTCACCTTCACCGTGCTGATGATGGCCGGCCTGGACGGCATCCTAAACAAGATCGACCCGGGCGCGCCGGCGGACAAGGATCTCTACGACCTGCCGCCGGAAGAAGAGAAGAACATCCCGCAGGTCTGCGCCAGCCTCGACGAGGCACTGGTGGCCCTGGACAAGGACCGCGAGTTCCTCAAGGCGGGCGGTGTGTTCACCGACGACTTCATCGACGGCTACATCGCGCTGAAGATGCAGGAAGTGACGCGTTACCGCGCCAGCACGCACCCGCTCGAGTTCCAGATGTACTACGCGATCTGACCAGGATCGCGGGTGAGGAAAAGGGGCGCTCCGGCGCCCCCTTTTTTTCAAGTCGGCGTCGTGGGCGCCGGCCGCGGCCTCACATCACAGTTCGTCATGGTGTCGTGCCGGCCGCCCGATGGGGACAGGGGCTTCGGTCGACAGGGAAGGATCGCCCGGAATGGCGTACAGCGCGCTCCCGTGCGTGCCGATACAGGCCAGGGAACGAGCGCCGGAAGCCGGTATCGTGCCGGTCAGCAGGTAGTCGGCGGCGGTCTTCTCGATGCAGGGAGAGAGCGTGAAATTGAACAGGCCATGCGTGCTGGAGTGACGAACCAGGAGCAGGTGGGCATTGGTGAAATCCTCCAGGATGTGGGCCGCTCCGCCGGGTGGCGTCACGACATCGTCGGCCGATTGCAGCAGCAGGAACGGCGCCGCCTGGGCCATGGTGGCCAGCACCGGCTGCCTCGCGCCGCCCCCCGACCACCGCGAGCAGATCAGTTCTTCCACGGTTTCGCTGCCGCTGTAAGTCCAGTAGCGGGAGGCATGGCTGCGGGCGGTCGCCCTGATTTCCGCGTCGCTACGGGTCTGGGGAATGTCGTTGCAGACCACGATCAGGCGCACGGACTCTTCCTCGGCATCCATGTCGTCAAGGGGCAGACTGGGCGACGGCGCGTACAGGGCCGTGGCAAGTTGCAGCGCCTCACGGCGCATGCGGCCGGCGAGCGCGGCGTCCTGGGTCATGGCCGTCCGCTGGATCAGCGCCGCCATGGCCGCGTATGTGGTGGGGCGTGCGTTGTGCCATAGGGCGCCGACGTGCAGTGCGACGGCAAGCTGTAGTTCGGAATCGTCCCAGCGCCATATTTCCCGTATCCGCGAGGGAAGCGAGGCGAGCGCCGCCTTGATGACATCGGGGTCCGGATCGAGACCGTAGCGCGAGGCATGGGCGATCAACGGGTTCAACACGCCGCACACGAAAGCATCGTTGCGCGCGATCATCGACAGCCGGATCGCCGTGCGATAGTCGTGGGTGAAGTCGATGGTCGAGTCGAGCAGTATCCGTCCGGTGTTCTCCGGATAGATGGAAGCGTACCAGGCCGCGATCATGCCGCCGTATGAAATGCCATAGATGTGGATACGCTCGTCGCCGAGCGCGCGGCGAAGCATGTCCATGTCGTGCACGTGCTGCTCGGTGTTGATGTAGGGCGTGTACTCCAGCGCTGCACACGCCGCGGCGGCGGTCGTCGCTTCGACGAGCACCCGGCCCCAGTTGGCGTCGTCGAGGTGGGTGGGAAGGTAGGCGTGCCGAGGCGGAAGGCCTGTGACGCAATTGACCGCGCTGCTGCCGGTAAGCCCTCGCGGAATGACGGTGACGAAATCGAAGCGCTCGGAGAGTTGCCGTTTGCTCGCCATGCCGGCGCCCGCCGCCTCGCCGGTCCAGCCACTGGCGATCGATCGCAGCACGCTGCCCGGATGGAGGCCCGGTCCGCCCGGGTTGAAGAAGATGACGCCTTCGCGCCGCGCCGTGTTGCGGGCGCGCACGCGAATGACGCCGACGTCCATCGTACGGCCGTCCGGGGCCACGTGATCCAGCGGCGCTCTCATGCTGCCGCACTCCAGGCGCTCGCCGAGTGTGTCGCTCGTGGCGCCGACCCAGGGCTCGGCGCAGGGCCCCCACGCGATTGGCGGTTCGGGAACCGGTGCCGCATGCGCGACGGTTGCGCCGGACGGGGCCGATGCAACGAGGATGCCAAGCATCCACGACGCGACGGCAAATGGGTGCAACGTGGGCATGGCCTTGGGTCCTGCCGCGGAAAGGCACACGATGCTAGGTGGACCGGTTCGCCGGCCGTATCGGTATGGCGCGACAGCGCCTGTAGGAGGAATCGGGAGGCTCGGTGACCAACAGGAAAAGCCTTCATTAAAGCCCTGGTAGAACCTGCCGATGATTTAGGCGCAGCATTGAGCGGATTCTCAAGCACGCTGTATAGTCATGTTCACATCGCAGCCGGTGCCGCCGGCTGGCTTGAGAAGGGGCTCCCACCTTGAAGAAGATCATCCTCGGCGCGCTCGCGCTGATCGCACCCGCTTTGGCGTCGGCCGGTGCGTCGTCCAACACCTACGACTGGCGGACCCAGTGGCCGACCCACTACGTGTTCGCCGACGGCACCGACATCGGGTTGTCGCTGAAATACCAGTACGACCTCGACCGCTTCTCGCACGACGAGGGTACGTACGAGGACGCGCAGACCAATCGCCGCAAGGAGTTCGGGTTCTTCGTTCGCAAGAAGGGCGTGTACGACGGCACGGTCGTGTTCGACTTCCAGACGAAAACCTGGCTCGACGTCTTCTTCCGGGTGCAGGGTAAGGCGCTGCTCGGCAGCGATGTCGGCGCGTTCCGCGTTGGCTTCATGAAAACGCCGGTCGGTTTCGAAGGCAATACCAGTACGGGCAGCACGTCCTTCATGGAGACCTCGCTGCCGATGCAGGCCATCTACGCGAGCCGCCGCCTGGGTGTGGATTGGGCGCTGGCGCGTAAGGCCTACCTGGTGCAAGTCGGCGTTTATAAGGGCGGTAACCTCCAGGGCGACCTGGACGGTCGCATGGTGGCCGCGCGCGCCGCATGGACCCCGATGAACGTCCCGGGGGACGTGCTCCACCTCGGCGGTTCTTACTCGCATGAAACGCCCGAAGGAAGCTATGACGGACGCGGTCGCTACATGCCACCGAGCGCGCGCCTGAGGGCCTTGCCCGAGGCGGGCCTCGCCAAGCAGCGCCTTATCGATTCCGGTGTGCTCACGGTGGCCGACCATGTCGACCGTTTCGGCCTGGAGGGTCTCTGGATCCGTGGCCCGTGGTCGTTGCAGGGCGAGTACTTGTCGGCGGATGTGACGTTGAAGGACAAGCCGGATTACAACGCCCACGGCTGGTATGCATTCGGCAGTTGGGTCATGACCGGCGAATCGCGTAGCTACAAGGCGGGCAACGTGGGCGATGTCGCGCCGAAGGGCCCTTGGGGCGCGCTCGAATTCGTGCTCCGTTACAGCACGCTGGATCTCGACGATGGCCCGACGCTCGGCGGTACCGAGCACGACTGGACGTTCGGGGCCAACTGGTACCTCACGAAATACCTGAAGTTGCAGGCCAACTACGTGCGCGCGACCAGCGATCGCCGCGACCTGCGCATCGATCCGCACATCTTCGAAGTGCGTGCGCAGGTCATGTTCTGATTCAACGGCGCAGCTCGTCGTGGGCTGCCGTGGATGACCCGTCGACCAGCACCGGCACCGGCACCGGTGCCGTAAAGGGCGGGTGAGGCTCGCCGGGAATGGCGTGCAGGGGATTGCCCAGGGTGCCGTCGCAGGCGAGGACGCGCGATCCGGACTCGGGCAAGGCGCCGGTCAGCAGATAGTGCGCGGCCGTGCGCTCGATACAGGGCGACCGCGTGTAATTGAACACGCCGTGCAGGTCGCTGTCGCGTACGAGCAACATGCGGGCCTGGTTGAAACGGTCGAGGATGCGGGTGGTGGCATTCAGGGGCGTGGTGCTGTCCTTTTCCGACTGGATGAGGAGGAAGCGCCGTGCGCCCTCCATCGCGACGAGGTCGAGCGTGCGGACCGCGGATCCTCCCCAACGCGAGCAGACAAGCTCGTCGAGGGTTTCGGTCCCATCGATGTTGAAATACCGCGCCGCATACTGTTGCGCGGCCTGTCTGATCTCCTGGTCGCTGCGCGTCCAGTTCACGTCGTTGCACGGAACGATCGTTCGTATCGACGCAGCTTCCGCTCCCAGCGAAAAATGCGGTTCCGTGCTCCATCCAACGTACAGGGCCCGTGCGATACGCGCCGCTTCCATGCGCACCCTGATGGCGGTCGCCGCTTCGACAGCGAGAGGCGCCGACTGGATGATCTGGCGGAAGCGGTCGAATGTCGGGACAGGGTCCTGCCGCATCCAGGAAGCGGCGTGCAGCGCCGCCGCGAGTTGCACGGGCGACTCGACGTATCCCGCCATGGCTTCCCGGATGTCGCCGGGAAGCTGCGCGATCGACGTGGAAACCGCTCCGGAGTCGCTCCCCAGGCCATAACGGGCCGGGTCGTCGAGCAGCGGGGCGACGACAGTCTCCACGTACCGCTTCTGCCGTGCTTCGAGCGTGGCGACGGTAGCCGCCCGATAATCGCGCGTGAAATCCAGGGGCGAATCGAGAATCATCCGGTCGAGGTGCTCCGGATAGAGCGATGCGTACCGTGCTCCCACCATGCTTCCGTAAGAGATGCCATAGAAGTGGACGCGGTCGTCGCCGATGGCATGACGGATCGCGTCCATGTCGTGCGCATGTTGCTCGGTCGAGACGTAACGCGCGTGCCCTGGCGCGGAACAGGCCTGCGCGATGTCCCTGGCCTCTGCGAGGACGAGGTTCCAGTTGGTGTCGTCGGTATGCGTGGGAAGGTACTGGAATCGAGGGGCCAGCCCGGTCCTGCAGTGGATCGGGCCGGCTCCAACCTGGCCGCGCGGTATCACCGCGACGAGGTCATAGCGCTCGGCGAGACCCCGCTTGTCCGCTTCGTCCGGATCGTGGGGACGCATGGATGTCCAGGCGGCTGCCAGCGAGTGCAGGAGCGCACCGGGATGCAGGCCCGGGCCGCCGCCATTCAGGAAGATGGCGCCCTCCCGCTGTGCCGGTATGGCGGCGCTGACGCGCAGGACACCGACTTCGATCAGGCGCCCGTCCGGAGCGAGGTGGTCGAGCGGCATCGCCATGGCGGCGCATTGCAGCCGGGAGCCGAGACGGTTCGCGGACGAGCCGATCCAGGCCTCGGGGCAGGCTCCCCATGCGAGCGGCGGCACCGCGGCGACGGAGTTCGTCAGGCGTGCATCCGGAGAGCCGGCGCTCGGCTCCGCACCGGCGAGCATGGCGAATGCCAGAACGGGCGGGACCCACGATCGAAGGCGGTGGCGTCGCATGTGTGGCTCCGTTGACGGGAGCCACCACGCTATCCGTGGCACGACGATCGACGGCAGCGGGACACGGAGAACGTCCGCGTAGGCGTGGGCCCGGGGTTCGCCCGTCCAGCTCGGGAGGGCGCGTAGCCGAAACGACTTACCCGGCTGCGAGCAGGCGAAAACGTGCCGGAGTCCCTTCGACCGACGAACCCGCCACCCATACGTCGAAGATGCCGGGCTCGGCGGCGAAGGTCGTACCGTCGGCGTGGGTGAACGCAAGATCCATGCGCGTCAGTTCGAAAGACACCTCTTCCGAAGCGCCAGGCGCAAGCAGGATCTTCCGGAACGCTTTCAGCTCGCGTACCGGCCGCACACGGCTGGCGACGCGATCGTGGACATACAACTGCACGACCTCCTCGCCCGCGACCGCACCGGCGTTGGTGACGGTGGCCGAAACGACGATGATCTCGTCCCATTCCACGCTGGCCTTCACGCGCGGCGCATCGTAGGCGAAACGCGTGTAACTCAGGCCGTGCCCGAAGGCGTACAACGCCTCGAACGTCACCTCCCGGTAACGCGACTTGAAGGCCGGCGGCTGGTCGGCGAGTTCGGGGCGTCCGGTGCGCGGGTGATTGTAGAAGTACGGCTGCTGGCCCGCGTCCTGCGGGAAGCTCACGGGCAGGCGCGCCGACGGGTTGTAGTCGCCGAACAGCACGTCGGCGACGGCCGGTCCGGTCTGGCTGCCGAGGAACCACGTGACGAGGATCGCGTTCGCTTCGCGCACGGCGCCTGTCAGCGCCAGTGCGCGACCGTTCTTCAGCAACACGACGACGGGCTTGCCCGTCGCCGCCACCGCTTCGGCGAGGGCCTGCTGCGCGTGGGGCACGACGATCTGCGTGCGCGATTGCGCTTCGCCGGAGTAATTCTGCGGTTCGCCGATGGCGAGCACGACGACGTCCGCGCGTCTTGCCGCGGCGACGGCGTTGTCGATGCCGCCCTCGATGGCGTCCTCGATGTCCGAGCCCGCGACCACCTCGAGCAAGGTGTCGTCGGCCAGCGTCGCGCGCAGGCCTCGTTCGATGTTTTCATGGCGGCGCTTGTCGCCGAACAACGTCCAGCAACCTTCGAGGTGTTCCGTGTCGGGACCGAAGGGGCCGATCAGCGCGATCTTCTGGCCGGACTTGCGCAGCGGCAGCACGCCGTCGTTCCTCAGCATCACGATCGAACGGCGCGCTGCGTCGCGGGCCAGCGCGGCGTGGGCGGCATCGCGCGAGCGGTCCGCTTCCACGGCGGGATCGAGCGAGCGGTAAGGGTTGTCGAAGAGACCGATGGCGTCCTTCACGGAGAGCACGCGGCGCACGCTCTCGTCGAGCACGTCCATCGGTACCGCGCCGGACTCGACGAGTGCCGGCAGGTGCGCGGCGTAGAAGCCGCTCTGCATGCTCATGTCCACGCCGGCGAGGAAAGCGAGCCGCGTGGCGTCGCGCTCGTCTTCCGCGAAGCCATGCGCGATCAGTTCCATGTCGGCCGTGTAGTCGGACACCACGAGGCCGCGGAAACCCCATTCGCCACGCAGGATGTCGGTCATCAGTTCGCGATTCGCCGATGCGGGCACGCCGTTGATGTCGTTGAAGGCGCTCATGAAGGCGAGCGCTCCCGCGTCGACCGCGGCCTTGAAGGGGGGGAGGTGCACGTCGCGCAGGGTCTGCGGAGCGATGTCCACGGTGTTGTACTCCATGCCTGCCGCGACCGCGCCATAGGCGGCGAAATGCTTCGGCGTGGCAAGCAGCGCGTCGTCGGCCTTGAGGTCGACGCCCTGGAAGCCACGCACGCGCGCCGCGGCGAAGGCCGAACCCAGCACGACGTCCTCGCCCGCGCCTTCGGCGACACGGCCCCAGCGCTGGTCGCGCGCGATGTCCACCGCCGGCGCGAACGTCCATTGGATACCCGCGGCGGTAGCCTCGACCGCCGTGGCCCGCGCCGTGCGTTCGGCGAGGTCAGGCTCGAACGAGGACGCCTCGGCCAACGGAATGGGAAAGACGGTGCGCATGCCGTGGATCACGTCCGCACCGAAAAGCAACGGGATGCCCAGCCGGCTCTCCTCGACGGCGACGCGCTGGGCTTCGCGGCCCTCGGCCGCGCCCACGCCGTTGAACAGCGCGCCCACGCGGCCCGCGCGCACTTGCTCCAGGACGTCGGCCGCCCCGCGCGCATTGACCTCCGGATTGATATCGGGCGCGAACGGACGCACGGCATCGGCGAACACGCCCAGCTGGCCGACCTTCTCCTCGAGGGTCATTCGGGCGATCAGGTCTTCGATGCGGGAATCACGATTCATGGGGCGGGCCTTGGGACGAGGCGATGGCGGGGTGACACATCAGGCCGGCAAGGATACCGGCATCCGGCGGGTGAGTGTGGACGTAAATGATGTTACGTGTAAACGATTACGTCGTTGGGGCCCAATACCTTCACACACCTGAACGGAGCGCGTCGGGAGCGTTGGGAAGCCGCCGGTGGAGGACGGGCCTCCCGGCTCGCATCCGGCAACTGCTATGCACACAGGGACTATCGTTATGCCTTTCCGGCAACATCCGGAAGTTTTCTCTTTGTGAAGGCATCGCACGCGACGACAGGACGTCCCGCTGCGCTAGGCTCGACTCACTTGCATGGAGTTGCCGTAATGCAGGTTTGTCCAAGGCCACCGATCATCGAAATGCGTGGCGTCGGCAAGGCCTTTCCCGCCGGCCCGATCGAATGCCACGTACTCACCGACATTCATCTGGATGTTCGGCAGGGCGAATTCGTTTCGGTTGCCGGCCCGTCCGGCTGCGGCAAGACCACCCTGCTGTCGCTGATGGGACTGCTCGATCTCCCTACCAGCGGCGAGCTGCGCTTCGCGGGCCAGACGGTGCGCAACCTGGGCCGGGCGGAGCGTTCGGTGCTGCGCAACCGCCATGTCGGGTTCGTGTTCCAGGCGTTCAATCTGATCGACGATCTCAGTGTGGCGGAGAACGTCGCGCTGCCTTTGTCGTATCGTGGAAACATGCCACGGCACGAGCGCGGCCGGCGCACTCGCGAAGTGCTGGAGTGCGTGGGCATGACCCATCGCATGCGTCACTACCCGTCGCAGCTGTCCGGCGGACAGAAGCAGCGAGTGGCCGTCGCGCGGGCGATCGTGAACGACCCCGCCATCGTGCTGGCCGACGAACCCACGGGCAACCTGGATGTCGGCAACGGCGAGCTGGTCATGGCACTCCTGAGCCGCCTGCATGCGGAAGGCCGCACGATCTGCATGGTGACCCACGACGAGCGATTCGGCGCGATGGCCGAGCGCACCATCCGCCTGCTGGATGGGCGCATCGTCGACGAAAGCACGTTCCAGCAACGGCGCAGCGAGGTCGAGTCGGGCCTCGACGAACACATCTTCGGCGACTCGTTGCCGTGAACCATGTCGCCGACATCCTGCGCACCGGGCGGGCGCTCGTGCGCCGGCCGGGATTCCTGCTGCTGGGATCGGCGACGCTGTCACTCGGTGTCGCGGCCATGGTCGGCACGTTCACGTTGCTGGATTCCATCGTGCTGCAATCTCCCCCGTGGCCGAACCACGAGCGCGTCGTCGTCTACGGGGGACGCACGGAGGGGGATGCCATGCGCGCCATATCGCCGCGTCTGTACGCGGCGGTAGGCCTGCCGCCGTCGGTGGTCTCGCATGGGATCGCGCGCATGCCTGAAACCGTGAACGCGGTCGGCGGCGCGCACCGGGAAATGTTGCACGCCCAACGTATCGACGCGGGGTTCCTTCCGACCCTCGGCATCGTCCCTCGCGAGGCCGTGCCAACGGCGGCGTCGGGCGAGGGCCTGTTCATATCGCACGCCTTGTGGCGCCGCTGGTTCCACGCGAAGACGGCGGCGGTGGGAAGCACGCTCGTCGTCGACGGGCAACCGATGACCGTGCTTGGCGTGCTTCCCGCCGACTATCGGTTCTTCTCCGATATCGATTTGCTGATCCTGTTCGATCCCGCGACGATGGCAGCGGATACCGCGGAGAACATGACGGCCGTGGGACTTCTCACGACGTCAGGAGACGAGGCGGCTTTCTCGGCCGATGTCGTCCGCGCGGCGCGGCGCGATGCCGCCGGACTGGGCCTGCGCGGCGAAGACCTGCACTGGTATGGGGCCACACGCGCCGACGCCCTCGTGGCCAGGGGCGCGCATGACAGCCTCTGGCTGTTCGCCGCCTGCGCCTTGCTCGTCCTCGTGGTGGCCGGCGTGAACGTGTCCCACCTGATGTCCGTCCGCATGTTCGAGCGCATCGACGAAACGGCGCTGAGGATGGTGCTCGGTGCGACCGGTACGCGCACGTGGGTCCCGGCGCTGACCGAGGCCGCGGTCGTCGGCGCCATCGCCTGCGTCGCCGGCCTGCCCCTGGGCACGCTCCTGGCCGGGCGTTTCGTCGACTTCCTTCCGCCAGCCTGGTCGGTCTCGGGGCTCCCGCCGACACCAGGCTGGCGCGTCTTCCTCGTGGTCGTGCTCGCGGCGCAGGCCGCGGCGCTGCTCGCCACGGCGAGCGGCGCGACAAGCATCAGCAAGCCCCTCCTTCGGCGCGAGCAGTCCGCCATGCGCGGATCGGCCGGCGTGGGACGAACGGTCCGCCGTGCCCGTACCTACCTGTTGCTGGCAGAGGTGGCCGTTGCGACCGTGCTCCTCTCGCTTTGCGTGGCGGCGGTGTCGCGCGCATGCCGGCTCGCGCGCACGCCACCCGGCTTCGACAGCGCGAATGCCGTCGTGGTGGAGATGCATCCACCGGCACGCGACTATCCAGGGGCAAGCGACGTGCTCCGCCTGGCCGAAAGCGTCCGGGTGGGCGTGACGCTCCTGGCTGGCGTGGACAGCGTGGGATGGTCCACCCAGCTGCCCACGGGACAGGCGTTCAGGATGCCGTTCTTGCATGCCGACGGCAGCAGCGAGTTCCTGGAATACGCGCTTGTCACACCTGGCGGGAACCCCGCCATGGGGTTGCGCAAACTCGCCGGCCGCTGGTTCGGCGCGGACGACGACAGGCGCGCCGGCCGGGTCGCCATCGTGAACGAGGCTTACCTGCATCGCTTCGCCAGCGACGGCGTGGGCGATGTCGTGCGCCCGGCGGGCGACGCGGGACCATCGGCTCGCATCGTCGGCGTCGTGGAAGACACCTTGCGCGACGGAAGCGGCGTGGCGAGACCCGCGGTCTTCGTCCCGTTCGCGCAAGCGGATGCCCGACACTTCGCGCTGGTCCGCGAGCTGGCACCGATCTACGCGGTGATTCGCGGACCGGCCGCCGCCGCGGTCGCACAGGACGACCTGCCACGTATCGTCGAGCGGATCGACCCCTCGCTGGTCGTGTCCGCGCCGGTCCCGCTTCGCCGGATCGCCCGCGCGCCGGTCGCCATGGCGAGTCGCAACGCCATCCTCTTCGCCACCCTGTCGCTGTTCGCCGTGAGCCTGGCCGTCATAGGGCAATACTCGGCGCAGGCGGCGGACGTCGCCGCAGGCCGGGACCTCATCGCCCTGCGCAGTGCGTTCGGTGCCAGCCCGGCGAACCAGCGGAAGCGCGTGCTCCGGCAGGCGCTTTACGTCGCCCTGATGGGTACCGGCCTGGGATCCCCGGCGACGTACCTGCTGCAACGGTGGCTTTGCAAGGAAGCGGAGTGGCCTGGGGGAATCGGCATCGGCGTGACCGTCATCGCCGCATGCCTGATGGGCGTGGCCGTGGTGGCGGCGGCCGTCGTACCCGCGCGCCGTGCCGGGGCGGTGGAGCCCTGGCGCGTATTGCGTAGCGAATGAGAGATTGGGAAACGCAAGGTATGTCCAGAAGCCATGAAGCCGTCGCACCGGTACTCGTCGTGGACGACCATCCCGATGTGCGTCTTGCGCTGCGCATCCTGCTGCATTCGGAGGGCATTCCCTCGGTCGATGTCGGCTCGGCGGCCGCCGCGCTGGATGCGGTGGCACGCATCGAGTTCTCCTGCGCCGTGCTCGACCTCAACTACGCGTCCGATACCACGTCGGGCCTGGAAGGCCTCGATCTGGTCGCCCGCCTGCGCGAAGAGGCTCCCGACATGCCCATCGTCGCCATGACGGCGTGGGGCAGCATCGATATAGCGGTGCGGGCCATGCGCCTTGGCGCGGCCGACTTCATCGAGAAGCCGTGGAACAATGCGCACCTGATCCATGCCGTCCGCGGCCAGATCGCGTTGCGCCAGATGGCCGACGAAAACCGGCGCCTGCGTGCCGAGGCCGCGTTGTCCCGTCAAGGTGCGGACATGTTGCGCATTGGCGAATCGTCGGCGATGCGCCGAGTCCTCGAGCTGATCCAGCGGATCGCCAGCGGCGATGCCAACGTGCTGGTGCTCGGCGAAAACGGTACCGGAAAATCGCTCGTGGCGCGCGAAATCCATGCGCTGTCGCCACGCGCGGACAACCCGGTGATCCGCATCGACATGGGCACCCTGCCGGAATCGCGCTTCGCCGAGGAAATGTTCGGCGAGGACAAGCCGGTGCCGCGACCCGGCCGTTTCGAACTCGCGCATGGCGGCAGCCTCATCCTCGAGGAAGTGGGCAATATCCACCCGCTGCAGCAGGTGAAGCTGTTGCGCGTCGTCGAGGAGGGCGAACTGGAACGCTGCGGCTCGATGCGGACCCGGCGGGTGGACGTACGCGTGATCTCCACGTCCAACGCCGACCTCGACGCCGCCATCCGCAACGACCGCTTCCGCCGCGACCTGCTGTACCGCCTGAACGCCATGCAGGTGCGCCTGCCGCCGCTGCGCGAGCGGCAGGAAGACATCGTTCCGCTGGCACGGCATTTCCTCCTCCGGGAATGCCGTCGCAGAGGCCGTGGTGCGATGCTGTTCACACCTTCGGCAGAAAGGGCCTTGCGCGGTTACGACTGGCCGGGCAACGTGAGGGAGTTGGAGCATGCGATCGAACGCGCCGTCCTCCTGGCCGGCAGGGACGACATCGATGCCGATGCGCTGTCGCTCCAGCGGCGCAGGGACGAGCCGGTGGTGATCGACAGTCTCACCCTTCCCGAGGCCGAGGAGTTGCTGATCAGGCAGGCGATCGAACGGTACGACCACAATCTGCAGCGAGCCGCGGATGCGCTGGGCATCTCGCGTCAGGCCCTGTATCGCCGGCTGGAGAAGCGGCGCGCGAGGGGCGGAGTGGAGTCGGTCGGCTGAGGCTCCGGGCACGCCGTCCGTCGGCACGAGAACATTGAATAGCGATGCGCGTTCGACCCGCCTGCCGCTCGGCGCGGCGCCATGGATCGGCATCGTCCTCCTGCCCGTGACCGCCGCGGGTGGTTTGCTGGTGGCGATCGACGGCCTGCCGTGGATCACGCGGCTGGGCGTGTTCTCCCTTGGCATGTCGCTCACGCTTGCGCTGGCATGGGTGGCGGGACGACGCATCCTGGGCACGTTCGCCACCGTGTCGGATCTCCTTGCCGCGTTGCGCGAGGGCGATTACGGCCTGCGCGGGCGGGTACGTCCGGGGCACGATCCGCTGCAAGGGCTGTTGGCCGACGTGAACCTCCTTTCGGACGCGCTGCGCGAGGGCCGACGGAAGCGTACCGAGGCTTCCCGGTTCCTGGCCAAGACGCTCACGGCGTTGAAGGACCCGGTGTTCGTCGGCGACGAAGAAGGCAAGTTGCGTCTGATCAACCCCGCGGCGCGGCAACTCATCGGCGCCGAACGCGCGACGGTGGTGGGCCGCGACCTCGTCTCCCTTGGACTTTCCGAGGCGCTCGCCACACCGGACCATGCCGTCTTCCACGGGCGCTTCCCCGGCGGGGAGGGACGTTGGGCCGTGCGGCGCGCCACCTGGCACAGCGAGGGCCGCGAACATCGCCTCATCATGTTGCGCGACCTCAGTGCCGCCCTCGGGCAGGAAGAGCGGCGCGCGTGGCAGCGGTTGATCCGTGTGCTGAGCCACGAGCTGAACAACTCGCTCACCCCCATCGCGTCGCTGGCGGGGAGCCTGGCGACGATGCTTGAAAGGCAGCATGCGGAAGACTTGCGCTCCGATCTGCAGACCGGCCTGGAAACCATAGGCCGCCGCGCCGATTCGCTCGCCCGGTTCCTCTCCGGTTACGGAAAGCTGGCGCGCTTGCCGCCACCCCGTCCCCATCTGTTTCGCCTGGATGTCGCGCTGGCACGACTGGCCTCACTCGACAGGCGTCTCCCCATCGATGTGGCGAGCAGGGAGTCCGTCACCCTCTATGGCGACGAGGACCAGCTGTCGCAGGCCTTCATCAACCTGATGCGCAACGCGGTGGAAGCGGCCCTCCCCGTGGCGGGGGGTGTCCGGCTGGATTGGTACACGGAGGGACGGCGCGTCTGCATCCTCATCGAGGACGATGGCGTGGGCCTGCCGGACAGCGACGCGCTGTTCGTGCCCTTCTTCACCACCAAGCCGGAGGGTTCGGGCATCGGCCTCAGCCTGACCCGGCTCATCGTGGAAGCGCATGCCGGATCGGTCGAACTGGTGTCCCGCGGGGATACGCGCGGCGCGGTCGCCACCGTCCGCCTGCCGTTGCTGCCATGAGCGAGGGTGTCCGAAGGTGGACACCCGTGTCCATTTCCGGACACGCGCGCGACCGTTTTCGATCGTTTGCGATAAAAAATCACGTTTCCTTGATGTTCCGGTGCCGGAACGGCGGGTTCCGCCTTGAGGCCGCGCACGACGAGAACCTAGATTCGCGCTGCGCACATGGCGCGAACGCATCGGGGAAAATCGTATGAACCGGATTCTCGAACTGCAACTCATGCATCTCGACCTGGCGACAGCGAACGAGACGAACGAGACGAACTACAGCACGTGCAGCAATCGCGCCTGCTCGACCGCCAACGGCGACGGCTTCGACGAGTTGTCGTAACGACGGTACCGGGGGAGGCATGGGGCGCCTGCGACGCCCCGTGCCCAGTGTACGGGCGATTTGCTGGGGGTTGGGTTGGCATGGAGCGACACACGGAGTTGTTGCAGTACACCGCCGTCGACAAGGAATTCTTCGAACCGTACGGGCGGCGCGAGATAGACACCGCCGACTTCGTCCAGCCGGTCCGGCGCATCGTTCCCGAGAAATGGCAGCTGCGCCGCTCGGGCATATGGATGCACTGTTCGCCACCCGGTGTCGAACTGCCGGCGCAAGGGTGGAAGATCCACGTATCCAGCGTGGCGTCCACGGCACGCATCGTCCTTTCCATCGCCGCCGCGGCCCTCGTCGCCTCGGGCACCGCGTTCAAGTTCGCCGCCGACGCAAGGACGCTGGCGGCCATCAACGGTAAGCGCTGGCCACGCGGAGGGTCCGGAAAGTTCATCACCGTGTATCCGCGTGGCGTCGACGATTTCCGTCGCATCATCGACGATCTCCATGTCGCATTGTCGGGCTACGTGGGACCCTACATTCTCAGCGACCGGCGCTACCGCGATTCGCGGGTGCTCTATTACCGCTATGGCGGCATCGCGGGCGAATATCGCATCGCCGCGGACGGGCGTCGCGAATACCTGCTGCGCGCGCCGGACGGGCAATGGGAGGTCGACGAGCGCAAGCCGTGCTTCCACCTTCCTCCCTGGCTGCGCGATCCGTTCCCGGGGGAAAGCGACGAGACGGGCGGTGCCGCCGCGCACCTGGGCGCGGGGCGGTTCCGCATACGAAAAGCCTTGTCGTTCTCTTCCGCCGGAGGCATCTACGTCGGCGAAGACCTCGATGAGGGCCGCCAGGTCATCATCAAGGAAGCGCGCCCGTTCATCGGCGGCGGCGACACCGCCACGGCCGCGTTGCGCAAGGAATTCCGCCTCCTGCGCCGGCTGGCGCCGCTCCGTGTGGCACCCATGCCGATCGCGCACTTCAGGGAGTGGGAGCACAGCTACCTCGTCGAGGAATTCATCGACGGCGATACGCTCCGCTGCTGGCTTGCGCGGCGTTACCCCTGGCTGAAGACCCGCGCCACCCGCGACGACGCGCAGCGCTACCTGCGGGAGGTCGCCGAGGTGTTCACGCGTTTCGCGGAAGCCCTGGAACTCGTCCACGATATCGGCGTGTCGATGGGCGACCTGTCGTTCCATAACTGCATCGTGACGCCCGGCGGCGAGGTACGCCTGATCGACCTGGAGACGGCGATCGAGGAAGGCCTCGATCTGCCGGTGGACTTGCGGACGCCGGGTTTCGCCTCGCCGCGACCGTTGCGCGACCATCCGGATGCGGCGCGGGCCGAGGACGCCTACGCCTTCGGAGCGAACCTGCTCGCGGCCATCATGCCGATGAATGCCATGCTGCCCCTCGACCGGCAGGCCGCTTCGCGCTTCGTACATCGCATGAGCGAGGACGTCGGTTACCCGGGCGCCCTGGCCGACATCGTCGGCGAGCTGCTCCATGGCGACGCGACGAAACGTCCCACGCCCGTCGCCGCCATGGCGACGCTTCGCAGGGCGCTCGAGGCGGCGCCTTCGCCGGCGCCGGCGACAGGAGAGGAGCCCGTGACGGATCGGGCCGATGCCTTGTTCGCCTATATCTCCGGCATGGCGATAAAGGCCCGCGCCGACCGGTACGTACCCGCGGGTCCGGAGGTATTCCAGAGCCATCCCTGGGGCGTGGCGCACGGTGCGTCGGGCGTGCTGCACGCCTACCTGCGTGGAGGCAGGACGCCGCCGCAAGGATTGCTGGATTATGTCGTCGACGGTGCGCGGCGCCGCCAGGATCGGGGTACGAGCCTGATGCATGGCGACGCCGGCATCGCCTGGGTGCTGTTCGACGCGGGCGAACGGGAGCTCGCGGCCTCCCTGCTGCGCGACCATTCGCCGGACGAGGCGATCCGCGAACGCGCAGGCCTCCACGACGGCATGGCGGGATGGGGCTTTGCCCGGATCAAGGCCTGGCGCGAAACGGCGGAATCCTGCTTCCTCACCGCCGCCGCGGAAGCCGGGGAGATCCTGCTGCGCGACGCCGTCGCCACCGAGGGCATGCTGCGCTGGCCGCGTGCGGGCTCGCAGCCCGTCGGCCTCGCCCATGGCGGCGCAGGCATCGCGCTCTTCCTGCTGCACCTGCATGTAGCCACGGGCGACGAGCGCTTCCTGCGTTCCGCCGACGCCGCGCTGGCGTACGACCTCGCGCAACGAGGCGCCAACCCCGATGGCGACGCGGCATGGCCGAAGAAAACCGGTGGCGCCACGCTGTTTCCGTACCTGCGCCACGGCACGGCGGGCATCGTCGCCGTGGCGGCGCGTTTCCATGCCTGCACGGCCGACGCGCGCTATCGCCACATCGTTCGCGGTGCCGAAGCCGACCTGATGCGACGGCACGCCATCTGTCCGGGCCTGTTCGACGGCCTGGCCGGCATCGGCGAGACCTTGCTCGATCTTGCCGAGACGTTTCCCGACAGCGCGGCCGGCTATCTCGCAGCGGCGAAACGCATCGCCGGCGGTATCGAGCCCTTCCTCGTATCGCGCGACGAAGGCTTCGCCGTCCCGGGGGCGGAACTGCTCCGCATCAGTTGCGATTTCGCGACCGGAAACGCGGGGGTGGGAGCCTTCTTCGATCGTCTCCATCGCGGCGGGCCGGCATCCTTCATGCTCGACGACCACCTGTCGCTCGCTTCGCTGAAGTTCTGCGACGGCGTTCCCTAGCGACGTCGCGGATCGGCTTTCGCCGGCGTTCGAGGCCGGCGGAAGCCTTATATCCACGGTCAGAGATGGAATCGGGCCTCCGCGAGCCAGGTGCGCGACGGGTAGGGGTAGTACACGTAGTAGCGACGGTCGGTGAGGTTGTCCACGCCTACGCCCAGGTCGATCCGGTCGCTGGCCTTCCACGACACCTTGGCATCGAAGGTAAGGAAATCGCTGGCGCCACCGAACGTATCCGGATGCACGTCGCTGTGGTCGAGCGTGTTGTACTGGCGGCCCGAGTAACGTCCGGCCAGGGTCAGCGCGAGACGCTCCGTGGCTCGCCATGTGGCGACCAGGTTCGCCCTCCAGCGCGGGATGCGGTAGAACTGTTTGCCTTCGGAAGCCGGATTGCGCGGGTTGCGTACCGTCGTGGCCTGTGTGTAGGCCACGTTCGCCGTGAGGTCGAGGCCTTGCCGGAGCGCATCGTGCGCATCGTAGCTCGCCTCGGCGCCGCGCGTGCGTACCAGCCCCACGTTCTGCACGCTGGTGATGTTCGGGAACACCGTCGTGTCGGTCTGGCTGAACAGCGTGTTCCGCGTATCGCTGCGATACACGGTGAAGCGCGCCACGCCGTTCTCGCGGTACCACTCCGCCGACAGTTCGCGGGAGAGATCGTTCTCGGGTTTCAGCGACGGATCGTTGTTCACCAGCGAGATGCCGTCGAACGTGCCCTGGAAGAGTTCGTTCACCGTGGGGAAGCGGTACGCACGCGCGCCGGACAGGCGCAACAGCACCGAGTCGCTCGCGCTCCACGCCAGCGAGACTTTCGGCGAGGTGTGCGATTCCTTGCGCTCGGTGTAGCCGACGCCGGCCGTCGCCGTCGAACGGAAGCCGCCGAAGGCGCGCCACTGTTCGTAGCGGGCGCCGAGGGTCAGGCGCCACCGCTCCGCGAGTTGCCATGCGTCCTGCAGGTAGACGGCCTGCGTCTGCGTGCTTCCGCCATTGGCCGCGACGAGGGGGCCGCCCCTCCCGTTACGCCATGCGTCGAGCGCATGCGTGGCGTTGTCCAGGCGATAGCCGTCGACATGGTAGCCAAAGCTCACCGTGTGGGTGCCCGGCGCGAGGCTGTCGGGTGTGTGGCTCGCACGGACGTCCAGCGTGCGCCATCGGCTGCCGTCCCCGGCGGTGAGGAGGCCCGCGCCATCATAGGTCACGGCGGACGCCACGCGGTCGCGGTTACGATCCATGTCGAAGTAGGAGACCTCGCCTTCCACGTTCCAGCCGGTCTCCCGGTGCGTGCCGAGCGAAAGCCCGTAAAGATAGTTGCGGCTCTGTCGCGTACCCGGTGCGAAGTAGTTCGCGGGCAAGGTGTACTGGCGGCCGTCGATCGCGACCGGCCCGGACCATACCGGGCGCCCCTGCGCATCGCGCAGGAAGGTGTCCGTACGATGCGAGAGATCCTGTTTCCAGTACCCCGCGGTGAGCGCCCCCGTCAGGTCGCGGGTGACGTCGTAGGTAAGGCGGACATGCGCTTCGTCCTGGCGCGTCGCCTCCTGGCCCTCGCTGTTGATGCCGACGATCTCGCGCGGCCGTCCGTTGGCGCCGGTATCGGCCACGGCACCGGTGACGGGATTCGACGTGGCCGGGTGCGTCGACAGGTTCTGCGTGGCGTAGACCAGCGGCTGGCCGTTCGATTGCAGGTGCGATATGCCGACGAGGAAGGCGAAGCGCCCGGAGCGATCGCCGATCGTCGCGGCCTGCCGGCTGCCGCCGAAGTCGCGATCCACGCCATGGGTGTCCACATGCTGGGTGAACACCTGCGCCTCGCCCGTGACTTCCAGCGTCTCCGGCATGCGCGTGGTCATGAGCACCGTGGCGCCGATGGCGTTGCCGGGATAGAGCGCGGAATAGGCGCCGTAGATCACTTCCACGCGGGCGAGGTTCCGCGGAAAGGCCATCGACCAGCGCGGCGGATTCGCCCAGTTGTTGCCCAGCAGGTTCGAAAGCAACAGGCCGTCGAGGTAGACGAGGCCGCGCGCGCTCTGCTGGTTGCTGGTACCGCGCACCGAGAAGGTCGCATTCTCGTCGCCGGCGAAGCGTTTGCGTATGCCGAAGGCGGGCAGGTATTTCAGCGCGTCCGCCGTATCGACGATGTTGAGCCGGTCGAGTCGCGCCGCGCTGACGGTTTCGACGACCGCCGGCATATCGGGATCGACGCTGGTGGCGGTCCTCGCCGCGGAGACGCGCACCTCGTGCAACGTCGTGGCGCGTTGCGGGTCGTCGGGTGCGTCGGCCGCATGCGCTGCCATCGAGGCGCTGCCGACGGCACAGGCGATGGCGCGCGCGAGCGCGCGCCCATGGAAGGTAGGCAGGAACATGAAGGAGTCCGTTGTCGTTGGCGCGAGTGGCGATCGGAAGGTGATCAGGCTTGCGCGGACGGTGGACCTCGGGCGGGTGCGTAGACGAGGCAGGTGGCCGGCCCGGCCCGGCATGTCGGCGCGGCGGCCGGAGCATGGCTCGCGGGCGCGAGTGCCTGGCCGACGAAGAAGCTGCCCGCCATGCCAGGCAGCTGCGTGAACAGCGTGCAGTACCCGCACGCATCGCCGCAATCCGCCGCCCCGTGCGAGTCGTGCCGGGCCGGCATGTCCGCCATCGCGTGATGGTGCATGGGCATCGACATGCCCGTGGGCATGGGCGTCGGTCCGAAGGCGGCGAGCGAACGCGATACCGTCGGGGCAAGCACGGTGAGCCAGACGGCAACGAGCGCCATCCATCCCAACCATCGCTTTCCCGCCGGGCTTCGACGCACCGGAACCGTCCTTCTGGCAACCCTGGAGGTGAGTCCAGGGATCATCGCACGGGTTCGCGTGAAGCTCCTGCGACACGGTGTCGCTGGCGTCGTACGCGGGGCTGGGGCCGGATGCAGGGCGGTACCGCCGGCGGATTCGCGATCACCGGCGGCTCGCGCAGGACAAGTACCAGGCCGACGCCGAGCACGGCGACGCTGGACGCCAGCAGGAAGCCGTCGAGCGCCGATAACGTGTACGACTGCGCGCGGACCGCGGCGGCCAGCAGGCCCGTGCCACGTGCTTCCGCATGGCCCGCGCCTTGCGACAATGAGCCGATGGCACGGGCGTAGGCCGCGATGCGTGCGGTCGTATCCGGCTCGCCGATGGAAATGTGCTGGCCGATGAGGTTGGAATGCAGTTGCTCCGCCTTGCGCGTGAACACGACGATGAGCGACGTGCCGAGCTGGCCGCCGAACAACCGCGCGGTCTGGATGATGGCGCCGAAGGTGATGCCATCCGCCGGCCCGAGGTGATGGCCGAAGAAATAGATCAGCGCGGTGAGTTCCAGCGTTTCGCCCATCGCCTGCAATAGCAGGGCGATGCTGAAATTGCCTTCCACCCATTGCGAGGTGATGCCGGTCGCGAGCAGGAATCCCGACGCGGCGATGGCGAGTCCCGTGCCGATGGCGAAACGCGGTTCCAGGCGTCCGAGCATCCAGGCGACCGCCGGAGCGATCACCAGCTGCGGCAGGGCGACCCACAGCACGGCATTGCCCACCTCCAGCGGGCGCAGGCCGCGCACCTGGATAAGGTAGTTGGTCACCAGCGTGTTGCTCGCGGTGACGAGGAAGCGCGTGATCAGCACGAGGACGATGAGCACGACCACGTTGCGGCGTACCAGCAGGCCGAAATCGATGCTGGGCGTGTCCAGCATCGATTCGTGCAGCAGGAACAGGCCCAGCGCCACGAAGCCGAGCGCGAAGAGCGCGACCACGAGCGACGAGGAGAGCCAGTCGAGCCGGTCGCCCTGGTCGAGCGCGATGAAGACGAGGGTGAATCCCGAGGCGGCGAGCAGCATGCCGCGAAAATCGCCGTGGCGCAGGTAGTCGCGGTCGACAGGCAGGCGGCGTAGGCCGAACCAGTACAGGAGGAAGAGCGGCCCGGCCACGAGGGTGTTCTGCCAGAAGATCCAGTGCCAGGTGGCGTGCTCCACGTACCAGCCTTCCAGCGACGAGGCGAGGTTGAGCCCGAGGATGATGTTCATGGCGTATGCCGCCAGTCCCCAGGGCCACAGGTGGCGCGGAAGCGAGGTCAGGATGAACGAGGCAGTGAGCGGGATGAAGGTGCCCGAGCCCAGCCCGGCGACGACCTGCAGGAACAGCAGCGTGGGCAGGTTGGGGGCGAGGGGCAGGAGGAATTCGGCCAGGCCGTAGACGACGCTGCCGGCCAAAAGCACGCGGCGCGGCGTGTAGACGCGGCCGAGGAAGATCGCGAGCGGTCCGATCATCATCTGCGCCGCGGAAAACGCCGTGGGTATCCAGGCACCTTCATCGAAGCCCGCGCCAATCGCACCGCGCACGTCGGCGAGGCCGATCGAGGTCAGGCGCGACGTGAGCGTGGTGGCGATAGCGCCCATCAGCACGGCGAAAATGCCGAGCCACGGGAGGTCGGCGGGCGGCGAGGGCGTGGCGGCCACCGTCCCGGGCGTCGCGCTCATCGCGTTTTCCCGGCGGCGGCGAGCGGCTGCCGGGGCACCGCTTCGCCCTCGCTCCAGCCACCGCCGAGCGCCTTGATCAGCGCCACCGCGGCAAGCAGCCGCTGCTGCTCGTTCTGGATCGCCGCGCGCCGGCTGGCCAGCGCCTGGCGCTCGGAGTCGACCACTTCGAAGTAGCCGGCGAGGCCGCGGTCGTAGCGCGAACGCGAGACTTTCGCCGCCGCGGTCGCCGCGTCCACCGTCGCGGCGAGAGCCTCGCCGCGCTCGCGCAGCCAGCGCGTTTCCGTGAGGGCGTCCTGCACTTCGCGAAAGGCGACGATGCCGCCCTGGCGCCAGTTCGCCAGCGCACCGCGATAGTTCGCTTCGGCCGCCTGCTGGTTGGCGCGGTTGCGGCCGCCTTCGAAGATCGGCAGGCGAACGGCCGGCCCGATCGACCATGCCTTGCTGTCGCCTGCCAGGAGGTCGCCGAGTCCGTTGCTCGCCACGCCGCCCGAAGCGGTGAGGCGGACCTGCGGAAAGAAGGCGGCCCGCGCCACGCCGATCCGCGCGCTGGCGGCGGCGAGGGCACGTTCGTCCGCTGCCACGTCGGGGCGCCGCTCGAGCAGCGAGGACGGAAGGCCTGCGGGAATATCGGGAACCACCGGGGTCCATGCGCGCGCGGCCACCGTGAAGTCCGGTGCGTTGCGTGCCTCCAGCACGGCCAGCGCGTGTTCGAGGTTGTCCCGGCGACGGCGCGCATCCGCAAGGTCGGCCCGGGTCTGGGCGAGATCGGCGCGGGCGCGGAGCACGTCGAGGTCGCCGACCACGCCGGCGTGGGCCCGGCGGTCCGCCAGATCCAGCGCGTCCTCGCGCAGGCTCACCGTGCGGACCAGCACGTCGATGTCGCGGTCGGCGCTGCGTAGGGAGAGATACGTGGACGCGGCGGCGGCCGCGAGGCTGAGCCGCAGCGCGGCGACGGTGTCGGCGTTGCCTTCCACGTCCGCGCCGGCGGCTTCCACGCTGCGCCGCACGCGGCCCCACAGGTCCACCTCGTACGCGACGTCGAGGGGGACGCGCCAGAGCGTCGTTTCCAGTTCGGGCAGGCGGTTCGACACGTTGCCGGACGTGCGGGCGCGCGCATAGGCCGGGTCCAGCGACACATCCGGGAATTCGTCCGCGCGGGCGACGCCGAGCAGTGCGCGGCTGCGGTCGTAGCGGGCCAGCGCGGCGGCCAGATCCTGGTTGGCGGCGAGCGTAGCCTCGACATGGCGGCCCAGATCCTCGTCGCCGAAGAGCGTCCACCAGGCATCGGGGACGGTGGACGTCGCGGCCGGCGCGTCGCGCCATGCCGCCGGTGCCGCCACGTCCGGCTTCCGATAGTCCGGCCCGAGCACGCAACCGCCGAGCACGGCGACAGCGATGGCCAGGATCGTCGCCGGAAGTGCACGGCCGCGGGCATGGGCTGGCACGTGCGGGCTCATGGCGAGGTTCCGTCCGCGCGGATCTTCACGACGGTGGAAAGGCCCGGCGTCAGCCGCTCGCGATAGCGGTGCAGGTCGTCGGGCGAGAACAGGATCTTCACCGGCACGCGCTGGACCACCTTGGTGAAATTCCCTGTCGCGTTGTCCGGCGGAAGGAGGGCGAACTGCGAGCCCGACGCCGGAGACAGGCTGTCCACCTTGCCGACGAACGCGATGCCGGGGAGGGCGTCGACGGTCATGTGCGCCCGGGTGCCGGGACGGATGCGCGCCAGCTGGGTTTCCTTGAAATTCGCCACCACCCAGACTTCGTCGGAGACGATCGAGAGCAGGGTCTGCCCGGCGTTGACCCGTGCGCCGACCTCCACGGTACGGCGTCCGACGTAGCCGCTCACCGGGGCGAGCACCCTGGTATAGCCGTAGGCAAGTTGCGCGTCGTGCAAGGCCGCCTCCCCCGTGGCGATCTGGGCACGGGCTATTTCGCGCGCCGCCGTCGCGGCCACCTTGCGTGCTTCGGCGCTCTTCCGGTTCGCCGCCGCCGAATCCGCGGCCGCCTTCGCCGCGTCGTATTCCTGCCGGGAGATGCCGCGCGGCGTCTCGTTCACCAGTTCGCCCGCGCGGCGCAGGTCGAGCACCGTCTTTCGCGCCGCCGCGTCCGCCGCCACGATCGCGGCCGTCGCCTCGGCGATCTGCGCTTCGGCGCTTGCCAGCTGACCCCTGGCCCGTGCGATTTCCGCGCGGGCCTGCTCCACGCGCACGTCGAAGTCGCGCGTATCGAGTTCCAGAAGCACGTCCCCGGCCTTCACATGCTGGTTGTCGTCCACGCGCAGGACCAGCACTGTGCCGGTGACACGCGGCGCGACCGGATGGATGCGGCCGGTCACGTAGGCATCGGTGGTGGTTTCGGTGCGGTCCAGCCAGAAGAACAGCAGCGCGGCCAGCGTGCCCAAGACGAGCAGCCCACCGATGATGCGCAGCGCCAGTTTCATGCGTGTCCCCTCGTGGCGAGAGATCACGCTGCCACCTGGGACGCCGTCTTGCTTGGTGATTCCTGCGTGCATGCAAAGGGGCGGTTTTGCGTTGACCTGGCGCTATATAGCTTTCTATATTGCGAGGCCTCCGCCTTCGGGACCGACCCATGCGCCTCCGTCCGCTCGTTGCGCTGCTCCTGTCAGCCGGGCCCTGCGCCGCACATGCGGCCGATCTCGTCGTGTCGGCCGCCGCCAGCCTCACCAACGCCTTCCAGGCCGTCGGCCGGTCGTACGAGGCACGGCATCCGGGCACGCATGTCGTCCTCAACTTGGCCGCCTCGGACGTGCTGTTGCGCCAGATCGTGAACGGCGCGCCGGCGGATGTGTTCGCTTCGGCGGACGAGGCCGCGATGGACAAGGCGGTGGCGGCGGGCGCCGTCGATCCCGCCACCCGGCAGGATTTCGCACGCAACCGGCTCGTCCTGATCGTGCCGAAAGATGCCCGCGTGCCGGTGTCGTCGCCGGGCGGCCTCGCAGCCGATGACGTGAAGCGGGTGGCCTACGGCGATCCCGCCTCGGTGCCGGCCGGACGCTACGCCAAGGCCGGACTGGAACAACTGGGCTTGTGGGAGAGGGTATCGGCCAAGGGCGTGCTGGCGCAGAACGTGCGCCAGGCACTCGACTACGTCGCCAGGGGCGAAGTGGATGCGGGGCTGGTCTTCGCGACCGACGCGGCGATCGTGCGCGACCAGGTGAACGTGGTCGCGGAGGTGCCGACGCCGACACCGGTCACGTATCCCATCGCCATCGTCGCCCATGCCGGTCAGGCGCGGGAGGCGGCCGCCTTCCAGGCATTCGTGCAGTCGACCGAAGGCCGGAAGATCCTCGCCGGCTTCGGTTTCCAGGCACCCTGAATCCCATGGGCGCGACCTGGGTGCCGCTCGTGCTCACGCTGAAGGTCGCGCTGTGGGCCACGGCGATCAACCTCGTGCTCGGCGTGGCCGTGGCCTTTGGCCTCTCGCGATGGCGCTCGCACGCGCGCGAAGTGGTGGACTCGATTCTCACCTTGCCGCTGGTCCTGCCGCCGACCGTACTTGGCTACTACCTGCTGGTGCTGCTGGGCCGGCAAGGCGTGCTGGGCGACTGGCTGGATCGTCTCGGCATCCATCTGGTCTTCACCTGGCAGGGCGCGGTGATCGCCTCCACCCTGGTCGCCTTTCCCCTCGTCCAGAAGGCGGCCCGCGCGGCGTTCGAAGCCGTGGACCCCCAGTTCGAGGACGCGGCGCGCGTGCTCGGTCTGGGTGGCGTGGCCGTGTTCTTCCGCGTGTCGCTGCCGCTCGCCATGCGCGGCATCACCGCCGGTGCCCTGCTGGCTTTCGCCCGTGCGATGGGCGAGTTCGGGGCGACGCTGATGATCGCGGGCAACCTGCCGGGGCGCACGCAGACGTTGTCGGTGGCGATTTATTCCGCCGTGCAGGCGGGGGACGACCGCTCCGCCGGCATCATGGTGATCGTCACCTCGGTCACCTGCGTGCTGGCGCTGCTGCTGGCCGGCTGGCTGGCGCCCGACCACCTGCGGCGGTCGCGGTCATGAGTGTCGACGTCTCCGTCCGCAAGGTGCTGCGCGCCGACGATCGCGTCTTCGAACTCGACGTCGCCTTCGCATCGGCGCATCGGCGCATCGTGTTGTTCGGTCACTCCGGCGCGGGCAAGAGCCTGACGCTGCGCGCGATGGCCGGCCTGCTCGCGCCCGATGAGGGGCATGTGCGGGTGGACGGCCGGACGCTGTTCGATGCCACGGCGCGCGTGAACCTTGCCGCGCGGGATCGCGGTGTCGCCTATGTGTTCCAGGATTACGCGCTCTTTCCCCACCTCACCGTCGCGCAGAACATCGGTTTCGGGCTGGATCGGGGCTGGTTCAATCCCCGCCGCCGCATGCGCGACGAACGGGTAGGGCGCTGGCTGGATACCTTCGAACTCGCCGCCGTCGCCGACAGTTATCCGTCGCGCATTTCCGGCGGCCAGCGCCAGCGCGTGGCCCTGGCCCGTGCGCTTGTCGCGGAGCCACGGCTGGTGCTGTTGGACGAACCGTTCGCCGCGCTGGATCCCGCGCTGCGCGGCCGGATGCGCTCGGAACTGCGTGCCTTGCAGGCGCGGCTGGATCTGCAGATGCTGGTCATCACGCACGACCCGGCAGACGTCGAGGCGCTGGACGGCCATACCATCGAACTCCGCGACGGCCGCGTCCTTAAAATGTAGGAGCGATTGTCTTTGTGGGAGACGCTTCAGCGGCGATGGGTGCTCGCGGCACGCTGGCCCACTGCCGCGGGATCGCCGGCATAGCCGGTTCCTACAAGGTTCCTTGAAGCCGTGAACTGAATTCCCCCACCGCCAGAGCGACCTCAGTCGGTAACGCCGAGGATGACAGACGACGCGTCGAAGATGGCTACCACCGGCAGGCCTTCGACAAGGCCCAGCGCCTTGGCGCTTTCCCGGGTGACGATGGCGGTCATGCTGCCACCGCCGTCCAGGGCCATCGTCACCTCGCAGTGCACGGCGCCGGGCTGAACGCGCGACACCGTGCCGGGAAGGCGATTCGCGGCCGACAGGCGGAGTTCGTCGTCCGCCAGCGCGAGGATCACCCAGCTCGCCTTGACCATCGCCACGACGGCGCGGCCGGCGGCGAGGCCGAGACTGGCCGTGCTCTCCCGCGTCACCGTGGCGACGAGCGGCGTTCCGCCGGGCAGTTCGACGTCCACGGTGTCGTTCACGGCGCCTTCGGCGATGTGCCGGACGATGCCGGCCAGCTGGTTGCGAGCGCTCGTTCGCATCGTGAATGTCCTCAACAGGTGGAGGTCCTGGGTGGCGTCCTCGCCGAGGACCGCCAGGCGCTCCACGAAGCGGCGGTGTTCGGCTTCGATGCCGCGGAACGAAGCGATGAGCCGTTGCGCGCGCGGGG
Organism: Luteibacter yeojuensis; assembly: GCF_011742875.1. Lineage (NCBI taxonomy): Bacteria > Pseudomonadati > Pseudomonadota > Gammaproteobacteria > Lysobacterales > Rhodanobacteraceae > Luteibacter > Luteibacter yeojuensis. The sequence goes on along the minus strand of NZ_JAAQTL010000001.1, from coordinate 2,927,791 downwards.
TCAGCGTCGCGCCGCCACCCCCCCGACCGCCTGCCGAACGCAGCACGAGCGCCTCGCCGGCCAGGTTGTTCATGGCCTCCACGGCGTCCCACGCGCCCTTGTAGCTCATCCCCACGGCCTTGGCAGCGGCCGTGATCGAGCCGGTGGCGCCTATCTGGGCCAGGAGTTCGACCCGGTCGCTGCCGCCCCAGCGGCGGGCGCCATCGGTGAGCCAGAGCGAGCCTTCGTAGTGGAGCATCGGTTTCCCCGTGGGCGGCTGCCCAAGTTTAGGCTTCCCGGCCCGGTCGTGGGATGATGCCCGCCGTTTATGGCGAAGCGGCAAGGGCACGGCGGTGGCGGACAGGCAAGAGACGAGGAACCCCAGGACCATCGCGATCCGGAGGGCGAAGTACGCCCTCACGGCGGCGATCGTCGGCGGTGCGGTCTTCCTCCTCCATCGCTATATCGAGCGCATGGCCTGGCAGGACGTGCGCGAGGCGTTCGAGCGCATTCCGCGCTGGCACGTGGTCGGCTCCATCGCGGCGACGATGCTCAGCTGGATCTGCCTCACCGCCTACGACGTCTTCGCCGTGGAAACGGTGGTGCCCGGCAAGGTGCCGATGCGGATGAAGATTTTTTCAGGATTCACGACGCACGCCATCTGCAACGCACTGGGTTTCCACGCGATCACCGGTACGGCGTTGCGCTATCGCGTGCTCTCGACGCAGGGCGTCGGCGCGGCGGACGTCGCCCGTGTCGTCGGCCTGGTGGGTTTTGCCGTGGGCATGGGCTTCGCCTCCGTGACCTGCCTGGCCCTCCTGCTCGAACCGTCCATCGCACAGGGCTGGGGACGCTGGCCCGGCATCGCGCTGATCGTGCTCTTCGTGGTGCTGCTGCGCTGGCTCGCCGGCAAGCACGACGAATTGACAGTGTGGAAGTTCAGCACGCCGGTGCCGTCCGCCCGGTCGGCGGGGGCGCAGATGGCGATAGGCGTCGTGGAAATGGTGGGTGCCACGGGTGCGATGTACCTCCTGCTGCCTGCCGAGATCGCCGGCGACTTCCTCGATTTCGCACCGATCTATGTCGGCGCGATCCTCGCCGGCATCGTCAGCAACGCGCCGGGCGGCATCGGCGCGTTCGAGGCGTTGACCCTGGCCGCGTTCCCGCAGGAGCAGCGTGCGCAGGTGCTGGCGGCCCTGCTCGCCTATCGCGCCATCTACGGGCTCGGTCCGCTCGTGGTGGCCTCGCTGGCGCTCGGCGCGTTCGAAGTGCGCCGCCGTATCGCGGCACCCGCATGAAGGTCGCGGCGTGGCTCCTCGCCCTGTCGTTGCTGGCGGGCTGCGCGGCACAGCACGCTCGCCGTACCGACGTGCTGTTCTGGAACCAGCCGCAGCGCGAGGCCGCGTTCCGCGCGATGGAAACGCATTACGCGAGCAACGTCGTACACCACGGCAAGGCGCGTCCGCTTCCCGCGGGGGCACCGCTCGTGCCGCGTTTCGCGGATGGCACGACGCTGGAGGCGTACATGGCCGCCCACCACGTGGCTGGCGTGATGGTGGTGCAGGATGGCCGGGTCCGCCTGGAGCGCTACGGCCTCGGCGCCGGCCCGGCCACGCGCTGGACGTCGTTCTCGGTCGCCAAGTCGTTCACCGCGACGCTGGTCGGCGCCGCGCTGCGCGACGGCGCCATCCACGGTCTCGACGACAAGGTGACGCGCTACATCCCCGAGCTGTCGGCGGGTGCGTATCGCGACGTCACGGTGCGCCAGCTGCTGGAAATGACCTCGGGCGTGCGCTGGAACGAGGACTATGTCGATCCGCATTCCGATGTCGCCATGATGTACGAAGGCGTGCGCCAGCCCGGCGTGCCGCTGCTCGTCACCTACATGTCGCGCCTCCCGCGCGATTTCCCCCCGGGAGAGCATTGGGTTTACAAGACCGGCGAAACCGACCTGGTGGGCATCCTCGTGACGCGCGCGACAGGCCGCACGCTGGCGGCCTATCTGTCCGAGAAAATCTGGAAGCCGTATGGCATGGCGGCCGATGCGCTCTGGCTGAAGGACGAGGTCGACGGCACCGAGGCCGGAGGCTCGGGCGTATCCGCCACGCTCGCCGATTACGCCCGCCTGGGGCAGTTCCTGCTCGATGGGGGCGTCGCCGCGGGGAAGCCGGTACTGGCCGACGGCTGGATCGCCGACGCCACGCGCAAGCATGCGGACATCGGGGCGCCGGGTCGCGGTTACGGCTACCAGTGGTGGACGTATGACGATGGCAGCTTCGAGGGCATCGGTATTTTCGGCCAGCTGTTGCACGTCGATCCCCGGCGGCACCTCGTGGTGGTGCAGCTCGCCGCCTGGCCGGTAGCCACCGATGAAGCGCAGGCCACGGCGCGAGCCGATTTCGTCAAGGCGGTGAACCGCGCCGTGGACACTCATCCGTAGGAGCCGCCACGACGGCGGGAAGCCACCTGTGCGGGGTAGTAAACTGGCGTCCCCGCTCAACAGGCCCCCCTCATGGCCCTCTCCTGGAACGATCTCACCTGCACGCCCGACAAGGAAGCCATCGACGCGCTCGCCGAATCCTGGCGCTGGCGCATCGGCGACGCCTTCACACCGCTCCTGTTCACCGCGCTGGGCGACATGTTCTACGAGGCCGACGAAGGCGGCATCTTCTGGCTCAACACGGGAACGGCGGAACTCGAACGCGTGGCCGAGAGCGTGCCGGGCTTCAACCAGCTGCTGCGTGAGGAAGCCGCGGAGGACTGGCTGCTGCCGTCGCTGGTCGAGGCGCTGATCGAGGCCGGCAAGACGCGCGCGGAAGGCGAGTGCTACACGTACGTCACCCTGCCGGTTTTCGCGGAAGGCGAATACAGCGTGGAGAACCTCAACCCGGTTCCCGCGAAGGAGCATTTCGAACTCACGGGCTCCGTCCTGCAACAGCTCCAGGATGTCCCCGACGGCACCAGCGTGAACATCGACATCACGCACTGAGCGCCGCGCCAGCCGGGTGACGTCTTCCTCGCGCCCGGGGACCGATTCCGGGATGCCGGCTCAACTCTGGAACGGCAGCGCGCAGGCTTCGGCGCGGGCTTCGAGCAGGCGGCGTTCGCGGTCGTTGCGGGTCATGCCGGCGGCGCGCAGGAAGGCGTCGCGCGCATCGCCGGTCCGGCCGAGGCGGAAGAGCAGGTCGCCATGGACGCTGGGCAGCAGGTGGTAGTCCTTCAGCGAGGGCTCGTCGAGCAGGGCTTCGACGATAGGCAGGGCCGCCCCCGGACCTTCCGCCATCGATACCGCCACGGCCCGGTTGAGTTCGACCACCGGGGAAGGGAGCACATCCACCAGTTGCGCGTACAAGGCGGCGATGCGCAGCCAGTCGGTGTCCTCCGCCCGCGTGGCACGCGCATGGCAGGCGGCGATCGCCGCCTGGAGGGCGTAAGGGCCGCGCTGTCCGCCCAGCCGTTCGGCGCGTTCCAGCGCCTTGATGCCGCGGCCGATCAGTAAACGGTCCCAGCGGCTTCGGTCCTGGTCGAGCAGCAGGACCGGTTCTCCATCCTTTCCGGTGCGCGCACCCAGGCGCGATGCCTGGATTTCCATCAGCGCGACGAGCCCGTGCACTTCCGGTTCGGCCGGCATCAGTTCCGCGAGCACACGGCCCAGGCGTTGCGCCTCCTCGCACAGGGCCGGCCGCATCCAGTCGCCGCCCGTGGTGGCGGCATAGCCCTCGTTGAAGATGAGGTAAAGCACGCGCAGCACCGAAGCGAGGCGTTCCTTCAGGGCATCGCCGCGAGGTACTTCATAAATCACCGCTTCGTCGGCGAGGCTGCGCTTCGCACGGACGATGCGTTGTGCCACCGTGGCTTCCGGCAGGATGAAGGCGCGCGCGATCTCGTCGGTGGTCAGGCCGCCAAGCAGGCGCAGCGTGAGCGCGACCCGTGCCTCGATCGACAGGACCGGGTGGCAGGCGGTGAAGATGAGCCGCAGCATGTCGTCGCCGATGTCGTCGTCGAGCGCGTCGATCAGCTTGTCGTCGTGGGACTCGAGCAGGCCCTCCATGTCCTGGCCCAGCGCCTCCAGCTTGCGCCCGGCCATCCGCTCGCGGCGGATGCGGTCCACGGCGCGATGCTTGGCGGTCTGGGTCAGCCAGGCGCCCGGATTGCGCGGAACCCCGTCGCGCGGCCACTGCTCCAGCGCCGAGACGAGCGCGTCCTGGGCCAATTCCTCGGCCAGGTCGAGATCGCGGACCATGCGTGCGATCGTCGCGATCAGGCGCGGCGATTCGATCTTCCAGATCGCGTCGATGGCGCGGTGGGTATCGTGCGTGGTCATGACCACGCATGACAGCATTCGCCGCCATGCGTGGCAAGCCGCGTTGCGTCAATCAGGCCGGGATCAGGTCTTCCATTCGCCACAGTTCGCGGATTTCGAGGCGGGCATCGTCGCCGTCCGGGAACGGAAAGGTTTCCGCCCAGGCGATGACGTCGTCGATGCCGTCCACGCGAAGCACCCAGAAGCCCGCGACCATTTCCTTGATTTCGGCGAAGGGGCCGTCCAGCACCGTGGGCTTGCCCTTGCCGAACGTCACCCGCTTCGCATGCCGGCTGGACGACAGGCCGTGACCGGCAATGAGGAAGCCGGCTTCGTGTCCCGCGCGGTTGGCCTCGCTCATGCGGCCGAGCTGTTCCGGGCCGGGATTCCAGTCCGTCTCGCTGCGCTCGTTCGCCTTGAGCATCACCATGTAGCGCGGCTTGGGCGATTCCTCCTCGCTGGGATTGCCGAAGCCGGAAAGCCCTCCGGGGCAACCGATGGGGCGGATGTCGATCTCGGCCTGGCCGTGCGCGTCTTCCGCCGGCCAGCCCTTCACCCATGCCACGGCGTCTTCCATCGATGCCGCTTCGATGATGCTGAACCCGGCGACGAGTTCCTTCGTTTCCGCGAAGGGGCCATCGACGGTGATCGCCTTGCGGCCGGGACCGAAGGTGACCCGAACGCCCGCGCTGCTGGGCTTCAGGCCTTCGCCGGCAAGCAGGCGGCCCTCGGCCGCCAGCGTGTCGATGTACTCGCCCATCGCCTCGAGCAGTTCGCGGCTGGGCATCACGCCGGCCTCGCTGTCATGGTCCGCCTTGCGGACGATGAGGAATTGCATGGTTCGCTCCTTACGGGCTGGGTTTGTCGCCCGCGTTGACCATCCAGGGCACGCCGAACTTGTCCGTGCACATGCCGAAGCCCTGTGCCCAGAAGGTTTCGCCATAGGGCATCTCCACCTTGCCACCCTCGGCAAGGGCGTCGAAAACCTTCCCGCCCTTCTTGGCGTCGTCGATGCCGATCGCGACCCTGACGCCCTGGATGGGCTTGAAGTCCTTCATGTCGCCGTCCGATCCCATGATCATCTGGTCGCCGACGGAGAGGCTCGCGTGCATGATCTTATCGCCCATGCCGGACATGTCCATGCCACCGCATCCGTCGTCGCTGCCACCGGCGTTCTCCTGCGGGGGCATTTCGTTGAAACGATGCAGCTCGTTGATCTTTCCGCCGAGCGCTTTCTCGTAGAACCTGAAGGCTTCTTCGCAGTCACCGTTGAAAAACAAGTAGGGCTGGATCTTCATGTGAACTCCTTTCGTTGGGGGTGGTTCGACTCATGGCGGGACGCCAGTTCGGCGCGCAGGCGTTCTTCCTGCGCGTGTGCTTCGGGAGTGAATTCGGCGCCGAAGTCCTCGGCATCGTAGACGCGGCGAATCTCAATTTCTGAGTCGATGCCTTCGAACGGATTGGGTGCCCGTTTCATCCATTCGATGGCTTCGTCGAGGGAGCGCAACTGCAGCAGCCAGAATCCGGCGATGAGCTCGCCGGTCTCGGGGAAGGGGCCGTCGACCACCTCGCGCCGGTCGCCCTGGAAACGCACGCGGGCGCCGGCGCTGCTCGGATGCAGGCCTTCCCCTGCCAGCATCACGCCGGCCCGGCACATGGCTTCGTTGAAGTGGCCCATGGCCGTGAGCAATTCCTCACTGGGCATCACGCCGGCCTCGGAGGCCGCGGTCGCTCTCACCATCACCATGAAACGCATCGTCGTACTCCCGCGAGGGCCCGGGCGATCCCGGGCGTTCATGGAGACGTCGATTGTGGACCGGTGGAATCGACAAGGGCGACCGACATTTATTCGACCCCCGGCGACCGGAGGCGATCAGGCCCGCCGGGCGGGGGCCTCGAAGACGGCCCGGACGCCATCCGGCTCGAAGCGGATGGCCGCCTCGCCACGCGCTTCGCCGGCAAGCGTCCGCTCGATGAACCGGGTGCCGAACCCGCGCCGGAGCGGGGGTTTCACCGGGGGGCCACCGCGCTCCTTCCATTCCAGCCGTACCCTACCGCCCGCCTGTCCGACGACGAACGACCAGGCGATGGTCACGGTGCCGGCAGCGGTGGACAGGGCGCCGTACTTGCTCGCATTGGTGAGCAGCTCGTGCAGCGCCATGGCCACCGCCACGGCGGTTTCGGCATCCAGCACGAGCGGCGGGCCGGAGACGTTCACCCTGGCGTTACCGGGATCGTGCGGGGCGATGGTGGACTCGACGACCCCCAGGAAGGCCACATGCCGGACCGGTCGTGTCAGCAGCAGGTCGTGCGCGCTGGCCAGCGCGCGAAGGCGGCTCTCGAACGCGTCCATGGAACTGTCGAGCGGACGATCGTCGCGAAAACTCTGCCGGGCCATGGCCTGCACGACCATGAGCATGTTCTTCATGCGATGGTTCAGGTCGTCGATCACCACGCGCTGTGCGCGTGCGGTGTCGCGCAGGACCATCACGTCGTCCATTGGGCTTGTCGCATTGTCGCTCATCGTATCTACCGTCAGGCCCGCGCTTTCGAATCCCCTCGCGCGGAGCGTCCCATGCGGCACGGCCCGCTTCCTGCGGCCCCGCCATCCGCTTCCCCCGCGGACGTCTCGACGATAAAGCAAGATAGATGCCCGTTACATGAGGTTACGCGGCCACCGTGAGCCAGATCACGCCAGGAGGATTTAGATCGATTTTTGAGATTTCTTCTATTGTGTGACGCGTCTGGAACAGCACGACACGTGTCCCGTCTGTGCCAGAATTTCGCCGTCGCCCTGGCATATGCCGCGCGCAAGGATAGTTTTTGGGGATACGTAGGCCATAACCCGTTCGTCGCTGCCGCGATGGGCGGAGGCCAGGCGTATCCGTCACCTGGGAAAGGACCGGAAGGGAACATGGACCTGCTTCGCTTTATCGCTCTGCTGCCCGTGCGCGTGGTGCGCGGCTTCTTCCGCCTTCTGGCCTGGGCGCTGCGTCCCGTGTTCGGCAACCTCGCCTGGTCCGCTCCCGCCTGGATGCCCGCCACCGGACGCGCTGCGCGCCATCATCCGGTGAAGTTCGCCGGTACCGTCGCCGCGGTGCTCGTCGTCGTCGCCGCCGGCTGGTTCGGATGGCACTGGTGGCAGAACCGGCCGCGCCCCGTCGAGCCGGAGCGGATCACGTTCCAGGCACCGGCGCCGGACATCAGCGACTACGCCCACACGCCGCTGACGATCCATCCGCTCACCGTCACCTTTTCCGCCTCGGCCGCGCGCCTGGAATCGCTGGGCAACGTGGTGACCGAGGGCATTGCCATGGACCCGAAGCTGCCGGGTCAATGGACCTGGGAAAACGACCGGACGCTCCGGTTCGTGCCTGCCAACGACTGGCCGGTGGGCCGCAAGGTCGACGTGCGCTTCGACAAGGCGAAGGTCTTCGCGCCGCAAGCGTTGCTGGCCGAGGATCATTTCAGCTTCGAGACCGAGCCCTTCACGGTGCGCGTGGTCAACGGCGAGTTCTACCAGGACCCGCAGGACCCGACCCGTAAGAAGACCATCGTGCAGCTTGGCTTCAATTACCCGGTGGACGCGGCGCAGCTGGAGAAGCGCCTGGCGCTGGACCTGCGCAGCGGGAATGAAAAGCGCGGCAGCGAACTCAAGTACACCGTCACCTACGACGAGCACCGCCTCAACGCCTTCGTCCATTCGCAGCCGCTGGAATTGCCCCGCGACGACGGCTCGGTGCGCCTGCACCTCGACGACGGCGTGCGCAGCAGTCGCGGCGGCGACGGTACGGAAAAGGACCTCGAAACCTCGGTGCGTGTCCCGGGCCTCTACAGCCTGACATTGGACGAGGTTTCCGCCACGCTGGTGGACAACGAGCGCTTCGAGCCGGAACAGGTGGTCGTGATGCGTTTCGGCGGCCCGGTAAGCGACAGCGACCTGGCGAAAAAGCTGCAGGTGTGGGCCCTGCCTGCCGACGATGACAAGCATGGCAGCGTGGACACCATCGGCGAAGCCGACCTGCGTACGTTCGCGAAGCTGAAGCCCGAGATCGTCCCGACGGAGAACGACTGGTCGGAGACGCAGAGCTTCCGCTACCACGCCCGGCCGGGTCAGCGTATCTACGTGCGCGTCGACAAGGGCATGACCTCGTTCGGCGGCTACGTGATGCCCAGGCCGCGCGCGGACCTGCTCACCGTACCGGACTATCCGAAGCTGCTGCGATTCATGGCCGATGGATCGCTGCTGTCGCTGAGCGGCGATCACCGCGTCTCCGTGGTGTCGCGCAACATGCCCGGCATGCGCGTCGAGGTCGGCCGGGTGCTTCCCGACCAGCTCCAGCACCTCGTGTCGATGAATGCGGGCACCTTCGCCAAACCCGAGTTGTACAGCCTGACTCCCGACAACATCGTCGACCGCTTCGTGAGCACCACGCCCTTTCCCGACGAAGGTCCGGGGAAGGCGCATTACGAAGGCTTCGACCTGGGCCGGTACCTTGCCTCCGGCAAACGGGGCGTGTTCCTCCTCAAGCTGTCCGGTTACGACGCCAAGGCCGCCGCGGAAGCGCGCGACCGCCGCGAGAAGGCGGCCCGGGAAGCCGCCGCGCGCGAAGCCGGCGGCGATCCCGACGCGGCGGCGGCCGCCGCGGCCGCCGACCGCTACGATACCGACGGCATGATGTACGACGCTCCGCGCGATCAGCGCCTCATCGTCATCACCGATCTCGGCGTGATCGCGAAGAAGGTGCTCGACGGCAGCTACGACATCTTCGTCCAGTCGATTCGCACCGGCTCCCCCGTGGCCGGCGCGTCGGTGTCGGTCGTCGCGAAGAACGGCAGCACCCTGTTCACCCAGGCCACCGGTGCCGACGGCAGCGCGCATTTCGCCAACCTGAAGGATTTCGCCCAGGAGAAGACGCCGGCGATGTTCGTGGTGCGCCAGGGCGAGGACCTGTCGTTCCTGCCCGTCGGCAGCTACGACCGTTCACTCGATTTCTCCCGCTTCGACATTGGCGGCGAGCCCAATGCGCACAGCCAGGGCCAGCTTTCCGCTTACCTGTTCTCCGACCGCGGCATCTACCGGCCGGGCGACCTCTTCCATATCGGCATGATCGTGCGCGCCAACAGCTGGACGCGCAGCGTCGCCGGCATGCCGCTCATCGCCGAAGTCGTGGACCCGCGCGGTACCGCCGTACGCCAGGAAACCGTGTCGATGGACACGGCCGGCTTCGCCGAACTCGGTTACACCACGGCCGAAACCTCGCCGACCGGCAACTGGACGGTGAACCTCTATATCGCCAAGGACGGGAAGCCTTACTCGCAGATCGGCAGCACCACGGTGCAGGTGAAGGAATTCCAACCCGACCGGATGAAAGTGTCGGCGAAGCTCTCCCGCACCGTGGTGGAGGGCTGGGTGAAGCCCGCGCAGCTGAAGGCGCTGGTGGACGTGCAGAACCTCTTCGGCACGCCGGCGGCGAATCGCCGCGTGGAAGGTTCGCTGACGCTGCGTCCGGCCTTCGCATCCTTCCCCAGTTACAAGGACTATCGCTTCTACGACGTCCGCCGTGCCAAGGAAGGTTTCGAGGAAAAGCTTGCCGACGCGAAGACCGACGACAAGGGCCACGCGGAGTTCGCGCTCGACCTGTCCCGCTATGCCGATGCCACATACCAGCTCTACTTCCTCGCCAAGGCGTACGAGGCGGAAGGCGGTCGCAGCGTGGCCGCCGCGACCCAGGGCATGGTGTCGTCCAACGATTGGCTGGTGGGCTACAAGGCTGTCGACAACCTGGACTACGTGAGCCGCGACGCGAAACGCACCGTGAACCTCGTGGCCATCGATCCGACCGCGAAGCGCATCGAACTCAAGGGCTTGAAGCAGGCCATCGTGGAGACCCGCTACGTGTCGGTGCTCACGAAGCAGGATTCCGGCGTCTTCAAGTACGAATCCAGGGCGCGCGAGTCCACGCTTGCGGAAACCCCGCTCACGATACCGGCAGCCGGCCTCGACGTGGCGCTGCCCACGGACAAGCCGGGCAACTTCGCCCTCGTGGTGAAGAACGCCGACGGCAAGGAAGTCAATCGCGTCGCCTGGTCCGTGGCGGGCGAAGGCAACGTGTCGCGTTCGCTGGAGCGCAACGCGGAACTGCAGCTCACGCTGTCGAAGAAGGATTATGCGCCGGGCGAGACGGTGGATGTCGCCATCCGCGCGCCGTACGCCGGCAGCGGCCTCATCACGATCGAGCGCGACAAGGTCTATGCGCACGCCTGGTTCCATGCCGACACGACGAGCTCGGTGCAGCACATCGCCGTCCCCGCGGACTTCGAGGGCAACGGTTACATCAACGTGCAGTACGTGCGCGACCCATCGTCCGACGAGATCTTCATGAGCCCGCTGTCGTTCGGTGTGGTGCCGTTCTCGGTCAACATGGACGCGCGGCGGAGCGCGATCGCCGTGGAGTCGCCCCCGCTGGTGAAGCCAGGCGACACCGTGACCTTCCACGTCACCTCACCCACGCCGACCCGCGCTGTCGTGTTCGCGGTGGACGAGGGCATCCTGCAGGTGGCCCGCTACAAGCTTGGCGATCCGCTGGACTACTTCTTCCGCAAGCGCATGCTCGAGGTGTCCACTTCGCAGATCCTCGACCTCATCATCCCGGACTTCGAGAAGCTGATGGGCATGGCTGCGCCGGGCGGCGACGCCGAGGGTGCGATTGCCCGCCAGCTGAATCCGTTCCGGCGCAAGCGCGACAAGCCGGTGGCGTACTGGTCCGGCATCGTCGACGTCGACGGTTCGCGCGACCTTACGTATACGGTGCCCGACTATTTCAATGGCAAGCTGCGCGTGATGGCCGTGGCCGTCTCGCCGGAGCGCACCGGCACCTTCGAGGGGTCCACGACCGTGCGCGGCGACTTCGTGCTCTCGCCGAACGTGCCGACCACCCTGGCGCCGGGCGACGAGGCCGAGATCAGCGTTGGCGTGGCGAACAACCTCACCGGGCTCGGCGGCAAGGACGTGCCGGTGGCGGTGGGCCTGAAACTCGGCCCGCAGCTGCAGATCGTAGGCGATACGGCGAAGACGCTCAGCCTCGGCGAGATGCGCGAGGGCGTGGCCGTCTTCCGCGTACGCGCGACGGACAGGCTCGGCTCCGGGAACATGACCTTCACCGCGAGTTATGGCGGCAAGTCGGCCAGGCAGGCGGTGGACCTGTCGGTGCGGCCGGCCTCGCCGCTGCGCACCGATCTGGCCTTCGGCCACGTGGATGCCCACGGGCGCGCCGACGTGACGGGCCTGCGCGACATGCACGACGAATACGCGGTCCGCGACGCCGCGTTCTCCACGGTCCCTGTGGTGCTGGCGCGCGGGTTGGCCGCATACCTCGTGGATTTCCCTCATTACTGCACCGAGCAGGTTGTCAGCGCGGCGATGCCGGCGCTGGTCCTCGGTAAGCGGCCCGAATTCGGCGACGTGAAGCCGGCGCGCATGCAGGACGGCGCCACGCCGCCCGCCGACCCTGTGGCGGCCTTGCTCGGCACCTTGCGCGCCAGGCAGAACGGACAGGGCGGTTTCGGGCTGTGGACAACGACACCGGACACGAATGCGTTCGTCACCGACTACGCCGTCCACTACCTGCTGGAGGCCGGCGATCGCGGTGTGGCCGTGCCGCGCGACATGCTCGCCTCCGCCGACAATGCACTGCGGCAGATCGCGGCCGACGACACCGGCGATTCCCTCGCGGCGATGCGTCAGCGCGCGTACGCCGTCTACCTGCTGACCCGCCAGGGCAACGTCACCACCAACGATCTCGCCTCGGTACAGCGCCGCCTGCAGGAGGTTCATCCGAAGGCATGGAAGAACGACCTCGCCGCGGCCTGGGTGGCGGCGTCGTACAAGCTCCTGCACCAGGACAAGCTCGCCGGCGACCTGATCGCCGGCCCGCGGAAGCTGCTCACGCGTCCGTCCGCCGACGAGGCTTATGTCTATGCCGAGTACTACGACGCACCGATCCGCGACGCGACCGTGCTTTACCTGCTGTCGAAGCATTTCCCGGAACAGGCGAAGGCCCTGCCGCCGGAGACGGTCGAAAACCTCGTGCGCCCGCTGGGGAAGGGACACTACAACACCTTGTCGTCCGGCATGATCATCCTCGCGCTGGACGCATGGGCGAAGGACGGCGGCGGCGATACCGCGAAGCTCTCGATCGGCGCCGTCGCGGCGAACGGCGCGGTGACGCCGATCGGCGCGCCCAGGGGCTCCCTCCTGGATGCGCACTGGTCCGCCGGCACGCAGCGCCTGCGCCTGGTCAACGATGCCGATGCGACCGCCTGGTACGGGGTCGCCCAGACCGGCTTCGATCGCAAGCCGTCCACCGACGTCCGCAAGGACGGCCTCGAGATCGTCCGCCGTTATACGACGCTCGACGGCAAGGCCGTCGATACGGTGAACACCGGCGACGAGATCGACGTGCATGTGCGCATTCGCGCCACGAAGGACGACGGTGTCGCGGATGTCGCCATCGTGGATCTCCTGCCGGGTGGTTTCGAACCGGTGCTCGATACCGCGCCGCCCGCCGAGGCATCGGCCGCGCCGGCGTCCGACGACTCGTCGGCCGAGGGCGAAAGCACCGGCGAAGGGGACGAAGCCGATGCCGAGGGTGGCGGCGAAGCCGGCGATACGCCGGCATGGCGATCGCCCATCGGCAACCCCGAGTCCACCTGGACACCGGCCTATGCCGACGTGCGCGAAGACCGCGTGGTGGTCTACGGTTACGCGAGCCGCGACGTGCAGGAGTTCGTGTACCGGATCAAGGCAACAAATGCCGGCACCTTCGTCGTGCCGCCCGCGCTGGCGCAGTCGCTGTATGACCGCAGCGTGCAGGCGCGCGCGCCGGGCGGCGGCACGATCACGGTGGAGCGAAAACCCTGAGGCTTCGTCTTCCCCGCTGGCACAACGCCCTCGCGGCCATTCTGCTCGTCGCCGGCATCCTCGTGGGATGCCGGCTCTGGCCACACGATCCGCTGCGCGCGGCGTTTCCGTCCTCCACGGCGGTATACGACGCGAACGGCCGCCTGCTGCGCCTCACCCTCGCCAGCGACCAGCGCTATCGCCTGTGGGTGCCCCTCGAGGACATCTCGCCCTCGATGGTCGATGCGGTGCTGCTGCACGAGGACCGCTGGTTTCGCTGGCATCCGGGGGTCAGCGCCTGGGGCCTGCTGCGCGGCGCGTGGGTGACCTACGTTCGCGGCGGGCATCCCCAGGGCGGATCGACGATCACGATGCAGCTGGCCCGCCTGATGTGGCATCTGGACACGCGAACGCCCGGCGGCAAGCTCGTGCAGGTGGGAAGGGCGCTGCAGCTGGAGCTGTTCCACTCCAAGCACGACATCCTCGAGGCCTACCTCAACGCCGCGCCCTTCGGTCGCAACGTGGAAGGGGTGGGCGCGGCAAGCCTCGCCTACTTCGGCAAGGCACCCGCGCGGCTCAGCCTGCCGGAAGCGCTCACGCTCGCGGTGATTCCGCAGGAGCCGGCGCGGGGCCTGCCCGGCCGTGTCGGCGGCACGGCGGTGATCGACACGGCGTTGAAGGCATCGCGCGACCGCCTGTTCGCCCGCTGGATCGCCCGGTATCCCGTCGATGCCTCGGCCCGCCCCCTGTTCGAACTGCCGCTGCGCCTTCGCCCCCTTTCGCGCCTGCCGTTCGAAGCGCCGCATTTCGTGGAACAGGTGCTGGCGGAGCGTCGGCTCGGCGGCGACGCCGAAATGCGTGTCGCCACCACCCTCGACCTGGGGCTGCAGCACAGCCTGGAACGCCAGGTGCGGCAGTACGTGGCGCGCGGTGGCGAACGCGGCATCCGCAATGCCGCGGCGATCCTCGTCGATACGCGCGACATGGGCGTGAAGGCCATGGTCGGATCGGCCGACTATTTCGACGCCTCGATCCAGGGCCAGGTCAACGGCACGCTGGCCAAGCGCTCGCCGGGTTCGACGCTGAAGCCCTTCATCTACGCGCTGGGGTTCGACCAGGGCGTGCTGCATCCGGAAACCGTGCTGCGCGACGTACCGTCCGCCTTCGGTCCCTATACGCCGGAGAACTTCGATGGCCACTTCCTCGGACCCGTGACGGCGACGCAGGCACTGATACGCAGTCGCAACATCCCCGCCGTGCAGATCGCGGCGAAACTCGCCTCGCCCAACCTCTACCAGTTCCTCCGCGATGCCGGCATCTCGCGCATGGCGAGCGAACAGCACTACGGACTCGCCCTGGTGCTCGGCGGTGGCGAGGTCACGATGCAGGAACTCGCCGGTCTCTACGCCATGCTCGCGAACCGCGGCGAGCTTCGGCCGCTGCGCCTGCTGGAAAGCACGCCGACATCGCGCGGCACGCGCCTGCTGAGCGAGGAAGCGAGCTTCATGGTCATGGACATCCTGCGGCAGAATCCGCGGCCCGACGATGCGGCGGCGGCACAGCCCTCGCGCCTGCCGCTGTACTGGAAGACGGGCACGTCATGGAGTTTCCGCGACGCCTGGACGGCCGGAAGTTTCGGGCCGTATGTGCTCGTGGTGTGGATCGGCAACTTCGATGGCGCCGGCAATCCGGCGTTCGTGGGGATCGACGCGGCGGCGCCGCTGTTCTTCCGTATCGCCGATGCTTTGCGCGCCGAACGCCCGGGCCTCGCCGAACCGATCCGGCGCAATCCGCCGAACGTGCGGCGCGTGCCGGTCTGCCTCGCCAGCGGCGACCTGCCGAACAGCTGGTGTCCGCAAGTGGGCAGCACCTGGTTCATTCCCGGCAAATCGCCCATCCGTGTGAGTAACGTGCACCGGCCGGTGGTCGTCGACATCGCCACCGGCAAGCCCGCGTGCCCACCCTACGACCCGGCGCGGACGCGAACCGAGGTGTACGAGTACTGGCCTTCCGACCTCGCGCGGGTCTTCGCCCAGGCAGGCATGCCGCGACGGACGCCGCCCGCGCTTCCCGATTGCCAGGGCGGAGGCCAGCCGGCCGGGGATCCTCCGAGGATCACGTCGCCTTTGAAGGGCAGCAGTTACCAGGTGAGGGTCTCGCGCGTGGGGAGCGAGCGGATCGCCTTCACGGCCACGGCCGATGCGGGGTCGCGGACGCTTTACTGGTTCGTCGACGACACGTACCTCGGCAGTGTCCCCGGCGGCCAGTCGCTGATGTGGGCCCCCGAACACGCCGGGCGCTTCCTCGTCCGCGTGGTGGACGACCAGGGCCGGACGGATGCGCGCGCGCTGGTCGTGGGAGTCCTCGAGTAGTCGGCTCAAGCTTGCGTCGTCGCTGACGATATATCTCCTTACCACAGGGAGGGCAGTGCCGATGATTGGCAGGATGATTTCTCGTCTTCGCAGCACCCCGGACAAGGGCGACGTCCGCGGCAAGATGGACGCACTGAACCGCACCCAGGCCGTCATCGAATTCGCCCTCGATGGCACGATCCTCGACGCGAACCGCAATTTCCTCGATGCCATGGGTTACGAGCGGGCCGAGGTCGTCGGCCGCCACCACCGCATGTTCGTCGCCGACGAGGAGGCGAACACCCCCGCGTACGCCGAGTTCTGGCGTCGCCTGGGATCGGGCGAGCCGGACGTCGGCCTGTACCGCCGTCTCGGGGCCGGCGGCAGGGAAGTATGGATCCAGGCCAGCTACAACCCGGTGCTGGACGGCCTCGGCAGGCCGCGGAAGATAGTGAAGTTCGCCACCGACGTGACCGGGCAGCGCTTGCGCGCCGCCGACATGGAGGGCCGGCTGGCCGCCATCGACAAGGCGCAGGCGGTGATCAGCTTCACGCTCGACGGTACCATCCTCGAGGTCAACGACAACTTCCTCGCCACGATGGGCTATGCCCGCGAAGACGTCGTGGGCCGGCATCACCGCATCTTCGTCGAGGCCGTCGAACGGGAAGGTGCGGCCTACCGCGCGTTCTGGGAGAAACTCGGGCGCGGCGAATACCACGCCGGCCTGTTTCGCCGTGTGGACCGGCAAGGCCGCGAGGTATGGATCCAGGGCAGCTACAACCCGATCCTCGACATGGCCGGTCGGCCTTTCAAGGTGGTCAAGTACGCCACCGATGTGACGGCGCAGACGCGCGCCACACGCACCCTGCACGCCTCGCTCGCCGAGCTGGCCGACACCGTGCCGGCCATTGCCGCGCAGGCCCGCGCCACGAATGCGCTGGCCACCGAGGCCAGCCGGTCCGCCACCGACGGCGGGGCCATGGTCGAGGCGGTGATCGACACGATGTCCGCCATCCAGGCGGGTGCGCGGGATATCGCCGACATCGTATCGATGATCGATGCCATCGCGTTCCAGACCAATATCCTCGCGCTCAATGCCGCGATCGAAGCGGCCCGCTCGGGCGAACACGGGAAAGGTTTCGCGGTGGTGGCCCAGGAAGTGCGCGTGCTGTCGCAGCGCAGCGCCGATTCCGCCCGGGAAATCCGCGCGCTGATCGACGGCACGCTCGAACGCGTGCGCGAGGGCAGCGAACGCAGCGGGGAAGCGGGCCTGGCGATGCGCGACATCCTCGCCTCGGTGGGCACGCTGCTGGATCGCGTCTCCGACGTGGCGAAGGCGACCGACCAGCAGGCCGGAGGCATCGACACCGTGCGCAAGGCGGTGTCCGAACTCGCCTGATGTCACGTTTCCATGGCAGGGCAGTGTCCATGGGGTGCGATTCAGGCGTAAGGTACGGGGTTCCAATGGGA
Source organism: Luteibacter yeojuensis (assembly GCF_011742875.1). Classification (NCBI taxonomy): domain Bacteria; kingdom Pseudomonadati; phylum Pseudomonadota; class Gammaproteobacteria; order Lysobacterales; family Rhodanobacteraceae; genus Luteibacter; species Luteibacter yeojuensis. Next base: position 2,910,786 of record NZ_JAAQTL010000001.1, on the reverse strand, counting down.
GGCCCTGGACGATGAACAGCACGATCATTCCCTGCCTGCGTTATACCCATGCGCTCGAGGCGATCGATTTTCTCTGCACCGCCTTCGGCTTCGAGCGGCAGGCGGTGTACACGAACGCGGAAGATCCCGGCATCGTCGACCACGCGCAGCTGACCTACGGCGGCGGCATGATCATGCTCGGCTCGGTGCGCGACGACACCGCATTCAGCCGGCACATGGTGCAGCCGGACGAGGTGGGGGGCCGCGAGACGCAGTGTGCCTGCGTCATCGTCAAGGATGTGCGCGCCCACTACGACAAGGCCAGGAACGCGGGCGCCACCATCGTCGACGAGTACGAGGAGAAGGAATACGGTGGCGCGGGCTATTCGGCGCGCGATCCGCAGGGGCATCTCTGGTATTTCGGAAGCTACGATCCCTGGGCGTCGCCCTCCGGGTAAGGAAGCTTCCCGCTTCATCATGGTGTTGGCTTCGGGCCGCTGCAGCGGCTCCTACAGGTTTTTTTTGCCGGGAATGAATCGATGGATGTTGCCAAGAACGAAATCCCTGTCGCCCATCCGAAGGCGGCTGTCGTCACTACCTGTATCCTCGCCGCGCTGGCAGGCCTCATGTTCGGCCTCGACGTCGGCGTCATCTCCGGCGCCACGCAATTCATCCAGGCCGAATTCAAGATCAGCGACGGCGTGGTCGAGTGGATCGTGAGCGCGATGATGGCGGGTGCGGCGATCGGGTCGCTCGGCGCGGGCTGGATGTCCGCGACGCTGGGACGCAAGCGCTCGCTCATGCTCGCCGGTGTGCTGTTCGTCGCCGGTTCGCTGTTCTGCGCGGTGGCCGGTACGCCGACGATCCTGATCGTGGCGCGCTTCGTACTGGGCCTGGCCATCGGTGTCGCCGCTTTCACGGCCCCGCTCTATCTCGCCGAAGTGGCTCCCGAAAGGATCCGCGGTGCGATGATCTCCACCTACCAGCTGATGATCACCACCGGCATCCTGCTGGCCTTCCTGTCCGATACCGCGCTCAGCAGCACCGGCAACTGGCGCTGGATGCTAGGCATCATCGCCGCGCCCGGCATCCTCTTCGCCATCGGCCTCTTCTTCCTGCCGGACAGTCCGCGCTGGCTTCTTCTGGTGGGGCGTCGCCAGGAGGCGGAGACGGTGTTGATGAAGCTGCGCGGCGACGACGAGACGGTGAGGCGGGAGATGGCCGATATCGACGAGCAGCTGAAGACGCGCCAGCACGGTTGGAGCATGTTCCGCGAGAATCCCAACTTCCGCCGGTCGGTGGGCCTGGGCATCCTCTTGCAGGTCATGCAGCAGCTCACGGGAATCAACGTGGTGATGTACTACGCGCCGCGCATTTTCAAGGAAATGGGCTATGACACGCACGCCCAGATGTGGTTCACGGCCATCGTGGGTGTGACGAACATGCTCGCGACGCTGATCGCACTGGCTTTCGTCGATCGCCTTGGGCGCAAGCCGATCCTCTATGCCGGCTTCGCCATGATGGTGGTGGGCCTCGGTTCGGTCGGCACGATGATGGGGCTTGGCATCGACACGCGCGGCGAGCAGTTGCTCACCGTGGGCATGCTCCTTTTCTTCATCGTAGGCTTCGCCATGTCCGCCGGCCCGTTGATCTGGGCGTTGTGCGCCGAAGTGCAGCCGCTGAAGGGTCGCGACTTCGGCATCGCGGTTTCCACGTTCACGAACTGGGCCGCCAACACCATCGTCGGCGTCACCTTCCTCAGCCTGCTGAGCGGCATCGGCAACGCGCAGACCTTCTGGCTCTATGCCACCTTCAATGCCGTGTTCATCGGCCTCACGTACTGGCTGGTTCCGGAAACCAAGAACGTGACCCTGGAACAGATCGAGCGCAACCTCATGAGCGGCAAGCCGCTGCGCAAGATCGGCCAGTAACCGTTAGCACGTTCTGAAGCGTTTCGTCATGAGAAAACGGAACGCTTTCGGAAATTGCGAGTCTCATCGGACTTCGGCAAAGAAGTCCGATTTTTGAGCAAACTTCTATATTGCTTGTAGGGCAAATCCGACAAAATTCTTGTCGCTCGCGTAGGACGAGCACTCGGCTGCGTGAGCACGGGGAGGCCCCGTGCCTCTCCAGGCCGACGGCCCAACCGGGCCGTTGCTTTTTCCAGAACGTAACAAGGTTAATTGGATGAACCTCAAGGCAATGACTTCGGCCCTGCTTATCGCAGGGCTGGCGGCTCCGGCTGTCTTCGCGACGACCGGCACGATCACCTTCACCGGCTCGGTCAGCACGGTGACCTGCTCGATTCATGGCGACGACCCGAGCAATCCGAGCCCGGACTTCACCGTGCGCATCGACGGCGTCAACGCCGGCGACATGCCGAACGTCGGCGACACCGCTGGCCTGACGGGTTTCCGGATCTTCGTCGGTCAGGAAGGCGAGTCGACCTGCACCGACGGCACGAAGGTGTGGGCGCATTTCGAGCCCGGCGCGACGGTCGATCCGGTCACCGGCGGCCTCCGCACCACGGGTACCGCGACGGGCGTGCAATACCGCCTGTTCGACAAGCTGATGAACCGCATCAATCCGTGGGACCAGGACCAGGGTGCGATCAAGGAAACGATCAGCAACAACCAGGCGGTGCTGGCGCATGCCGCCGCGTTTGAGCGTATCGGCGCGGTGACGGCCGGTACGGCCGACAGCTCCGTGACCTACTCGGTGCGCTTCGAGCCGTAAAGAGCCACCCCGGTCGCCGGCGCATGCCGGCGGCCGACTGCCTTCGCCCTAAGGAAGTCCCGAATCATGCAAGGAACGACCCGTAAAGCCAGGCGTGCCGCGCACGCGTGGATCGCCGCCATGGCGCTGGGTGCCGCGGGCACCGCATCGGCGACGGTGGTGATGAACGGCACGCGTTACGTCTATGTCGCCGACGCGAAGGAAATCACGGTCAAGGTCAGCAATGTCGGCAAACTGCCGGCCCTGACCCAGGCCTGGATCGACGACGGCGACGAGAAGTCCACCCCCGAACACGTCGACGTGCCATTCAACCTCACGCCTCCCATTTCGCGTGTGGAGGCGGGCAAATCGCAGACCTTGCGCATCTCTTACACCGGCGGCGAGGTTCCTTCCGATCGCGAGTCGCAGTTCTGGCTCAACATTCTCGAAGTGCCGCCGAAGCCGAAGGCGGAGGAAGACGTCAACAAGTTGCAGCTCGCGTTCCGTTATCGGCTCAAGATGTTTTACCGCCCCAAGGGGTTGGCGGGGTCCGCCGACGCCGCACCGGAAAAACTCGCGTGGCGGCGCACCGCCGATGGCCAGATTTCGGCCAGCAACCCCACGCCCTTCCACGTCACGCTCAACGATGTGCGCCTGAACGCGGATGGCGGCGAGGTGGCGGTGGAACCGTTTGCCATTCCGCCGCTGGAAACCGTCACAGCGAAGCTTGAGCGTTCGCTCCCGTCCGCCGATGGCATCCGCGTCGAGTACAAGAGCATTAACGATTACGGCGGCTTCGTGCCGCATAGCAAGGCCATCGAAGCGCCATGAACCTCTTCCGTCGAACACGCCATCGGCTGGCTCGCCGCCCGCTGGCGATGGCGCTTGCCCTGCTCGGGCCCGCCGCGGCGAAAGCCGTGGCCCTCGATCCGCTCGGTCCCGGCCCGGAGCCGGAACCGGTCGGGCCCCAGGCCGTCTTCAACGCGGACTTCATCCATTCGGCGAACGGCGCCATCGATCTGTCGCGTTTCGAACGCGGCAACGTCACACTCCCGGGCATCTACCGGCCCGACGTGCTGGTCAATGAGCGGCCGATCCCGGGGTCGCGCGACATCGCCTTCCGCCAGGTCGCGAACAGCGAGAGCGCACAGCCGTGCTTCGACCGGGCGATGCTCGTGCGCTTCGGGCTGGACACGGAAAAACTGGCCAACCGCACGGCGAGCGACGGTACGGTGGCGCCGCTGGACGACAAGCCTTTCTGTGGAAACCTGTCGGCATACGTCCCGGGGGCCACGCTCGACTTCGACAACTCGGAGCAGGTCCTGCGCATCACCCTGCCGCAGGCCTTCCTCGTTTCGCGTGCCCGCGGCTATGTGAGTCCCGAGTTCTGGGACCAGGGCGAGCAGGCCGCGATGCTCAACTACAACGTCAATACCTTCCAGGTGCGTCGGGAAGGCCGGCGCTCCACGGACACCTTCGTCAACCTCAACGCCGGGGCGAACCTCGGCGGGTGGCGGCTCCGGCATACCGGCGTGCTGTCGATGGCCGACGGCAGCAGGCACTGGCGAAACAACCAGGTGTTCGCACAGCATGACATCACCGATGCGCGTGCCCAGTTGACTGTCGGCGAGGCGAATACAAGCGGCGAGATCCTCGACACGGTGCGCCTCCGTGGCGTCGGTATCGTCAGCGACCAACGCATGCTCCCGGCGTCGCAGCGCGGCTATGCGCCGGTCATCCGCGGCGTGGCCGAGAGCAACGCCCAGGTGACCGTGCGGCAGAACGGCTACGTGATCCACAGCACCACCGTGGCCCCAGGTGCATTCGAGATCGACGATCTCTATCCGACCGGCTACGGCAGCGACCTCGAAGTCACCATTACCGAGGCGGACGGACGCACGAAGCGCATCGTCGTGCCCTATACGGCGGTGCCGCAGATGCTTCGCGAGGGAACGACGCGCTTTGCCCTCTGGGCCGGGCAGGTAGACGAGGACAGCGTCGCCGAAACGCCGTTCGTCTTCCAGGGCACGGTGCAACACGGCGTCAGTAACAGCACGACCCTCTACGCCGGCGCCACGGCGTCCAACAGCTACACATCGGGCTTGCTCGGCGCGGCGGTGAACCTGCCTTTCGGCGCGGTGGCGCTCGACGTCACCAGTTCCCGCGCGGCCTTCCGCAGGGACGGCGTTCGCCGTGGCGTCAGCACCCGCGTGCGCTGGTCGCGCACGCTTTCCTCCACGGGCACGAATTTCGGCCTGGCCAGCCAGCGCTTCTCCACGCGCGACTACCTCGGCGTGGTCGACGCCGCGGCGTTGCGCAGCCGCCTGCGGCGCGGTCTGCCCGGCGAAGCCATCGGTGGGGAGCGGAGCCGGTTCGACGCGAACATCGGTCAGGCCATCGGCGCGGGACAGCTGTCGCTGGTCGGATCGCTCGTGGACTACTGGGACAGCCGCTCCCGCGGCGTCGACTACACGCTGGGCTACAACAGCAGTTGGCGCTCGCTCAGCTACAACCTATCGGTGCAGCGTTCCCGCCTCGGCGATGTCTTCGCCCGCGCAGGAAACGGCCGTCGCAACCTCACCGACACGACCGTGTACGCGTCGTTCTCGTTGCCGCTGGGCTCCGCGCCGGCCGCGCCGAATCTCGGCGCCACCTACACCCGGAACGACAGCGGCGACGCCAGCCTGCAAGCGCGCCTCAACGGCAGGATGGCCGGCAACGAAGACCTCATGTACACCCTGGCGGCCGGACGTTCGGAAGGTCGTCACAGGCCATCGTCGACCTCGGCCAACGCCAGTGCCGTCTACCGCAGCTACGCGGGCAGCTACCGGGCGTCGGTCGGTCGCGGTAGCCAGGGCAGCACCCAGTACGGACTCGGCGCGACCGGCGCTGTCGTGGCGCATCGCGATGGCGTGACGCTGGCACAGGAGCTTGGCGAAACGAACGCCATCATCCACGCGCCCGGCGCCGCCGGTGCGCGCATCGAAAGCCATGCGGGCGCGCGCCTCGACCGACACGGCAATGCGGTGGTCCGCGGACTCCTTCCGTACCAGCTCAACACCGTGTCCATCGACCCTCGCGGCGCCTCGCACGATGTGGAGCTGGAAAGCACCAGCGAAAGCATCGCGCCGCGCGCCGGTTCATTCGCGCGCCTCGACTACCGCACGACCGTGGCCCAGTCGATGCTGATCCACGCAACGAAACCGGACGGAAGTCCCTTGCCATTCGGCGCCTCGGTGTTCGACGACACCGGCCAGGCCGTCGGTGTCGTAGGCCAGGGCAGCAAGATCTTCGCGCGAGGCGCATTGAGTGGAAAACGACTCACGGTGAACTGGGGTGAAGGCGAAGCGGGCAGTTGCCGCATCGTCATACCCGAGTCGATCGATGGGTTGAAGACGCATGGCATGCACCGCTCCATGCAAACCCCCTGCACAACCAGCGAGGACGGTATCGCCATGCGAAAGGCTGCCTGATACCACAAGCATAATCGCGGACGCGGATGCGTCTGCCGGCGACAAGCGCCGACGCGACCACGAGGGTCGTGTCGGCGTCCCTGAGAAACGACAACTATGGAAGCGGTACAAGCCGGCGGTCCGACCGCCGTGCTGAGGGAGCGTGCGCGCGAAAAACTGCTGCGCGACCTCGGCGATACATTCATGAATGCGTTCAACGACCCGAAGACGGTCGAGATCATGTTGAACGCGGACAGCCGGCTTTGGCAGGAAAGACTCGGCGAAGGCATGCGTTGCATCGGTACGATGCGGCCGAGCCAGTCGGAGGCCGTGATCAAGACCACGGCAGGTTACTACGGAAAAGAGATCACAAAATCGAACCCAGTTCTCGAATCCGAGTTTCCACTCGACGGATCGCGCTTCGCCGCGCAGCTTCCGCCGATCGTCAGCGGACCGACCTTCGCCCTGCGCAAGAAGGCCATCGCCATCTTCAGCCTCGCCGACTATGTCGCCGGCGGGACGATGACGGCTGGCCAGCGCGAGGTGCTGCTTAACGCGATCCATGCGCACCGCAACATCCTGGTCATCGGCGGCACCGGCTCGGGAAAGACCACCCTGATCAACGCCATCATCCGCGAGATGGTCGAGGCGAACGACAGGGAGCGCGTCTTCATCATCGAGGACACCGGCGAGATCCAGTGCGCCGCCGAAAACTTCGTTCAGTACCGCACGTCGTTCGACGTTGACATGACCCAGCTGCTGCGCACCTCGTTGCGCATGCGACCCGACCGCATCCTCGTAGGCGAGGTGCGCGGTCCGGAGGCGCTGGACCTGCTCATGGCCTGGAATACAGGCCACGAGGGTGGAGCGGCCACGCTCCACGCCAACGATGCGCGTGCCGGCCTCTCGCGGCTGGCGATGCTCATCAGTATGCACCGCGATGCGCCGCGGCCCATCGAGCCGCTGATCGGCGAAGCCGTTCACCTGCTCGTTCATATCACGCGCACCCCCGGCGGCCGTCGCGTCCAGGACATCGTAGCCGTCGATGGGTACGAGGACGGGCGTTACGTGCTGCGGAATCTTTAAACGTCCCCGGAGAAAAAAATGATCGCTTTGTCCCAGGCCAAGCCGGCAGGTACCTTGATGCTTAGAGTTGTGGGAGCAATCCTGCTATCTGTCGCCATCATGATGCCATCTCTGGCACTTGCCCAGAATTTGCCTTATGAGGAGGGTTTGACCACCTTCCGGACGTCCATGACCGGGCCTGTTCCCTTCATCATCTCATTGGTCGGTATCGTTGCATGCGGTGCGATGCTGATCTTCGGTGGAGAGATCAGCGGATTCCTCCGGACGATGGTATTCATCGTCCTTGTGGTGTCCGTCATCGTGCAGGCGAGCAACATCGTCGAACTCTTCGGCGGACGTTGGGAAGGGGACGCCAGAGGCTTCTTCTTCATTCCATCCAATGCCTCGGCTGTCGTTTGATGGGTGCTCGAACGGTACCGATTCGTCGGGCAGGCAATCGAGACAACCTCGTTCTTGGAGGGGATCGTGAACTCGTTATGTTCACGGGATTGCTCGCGGGAGCGCTGATCTTCTCGGCTCAGGAGATAAAGGCCGGGATATTCGGTGTGTTCCTGTGGGTGGCCGCGCTACAGATCTTCCGTCTCATGGCCAAGTCCGATCCCAAGCTGCGTTATGTCTACCTCAGGCAGCGCGGCTACAAGAAGTACTACGCGCCGCGTTCTACGCCATTTCGTACGAATGGCGTGGCCGAGGAGCGGCAATACCGATGATCGTCTGGCTTATCACGGGGATGGCGGTTGTTACCGCCATCCTCGTCATCCTGTTGATCGCGGGTATCCGCCGCCTGGATGCCGAACCCAAGCTCGACTTCCGCAGACCTCATGGGCAGGCCGTATCCGACCTGCTCAATTACGCTGCCGTCGCCGCCGACGGCGTAATCGTCTGCAAGAGCGGCGCCTTCATGGCCGCCTGGATGTTCGAAGGCGACGACGCCGCCAGCAGCACCGACGAGCAGCGCGAGGCGGCGTCTATGCGCGTGAACCAGGTACTGTCGCGCCTTGGTAACGGTTGGATGCTGCATGTCGATGCCGTGCGCCGACCCGCCCGCGAATACCCTGACGCGGCTACCTCGCATTTTCCCGATCCTGTGTCGGCGGCAATTGACGAGGAGCGCCGCCGTCTGTTCCGAAGCCTGGGGACGACTTACGAGGGCTACCTCGTGATGACCCTCACCTACTATCCACCGCAGGTTGCCCAACGCAAGTTCGTGGAGATGATGTTCGACGACGACACGGAAGTAGCCGGGCATACCGAACGGACCCAGAGCCTCATAGGTGATTTCCAGCGTGAATGCCGTAGTTTCGAAAGCCGTCTCTCAAGCGTATTCAAAATGCGTCGTCTTCAGGGGCATGAAAGCATCACGGAAGAAGGGCGCACGGTCACTCACGACGACTTCCTGCGTTGGCTGCAGTTCTGCGTCACCGGCCTCGATCACCCCATCGTTCTGCCTGAAAACCCGGTATATATCGATGCGCTCGTCGGGGGGCAGGAAATCTGGACCGGCATTGCGCCGCGCATCGGACGGCGCTTCGTTCAGGTCGTGGCCATCGAAGGATTCCCTATGGAATCCTATCCGGGGATACTGGCGTCGCTAGCGGAGCTCCCCAGCGAGTACCGCTGGTCGAACCGGTTCATCTTCATGGACCAGCACGAAGCCCTCCGTCAGATGGAGAAGTTTCGCAAGAAGTGGCGACAGAAGGTCAGGGGTTTCTTCGATCAGATATTCCAGACGAACAACGGAGCGGTGAACTACGACGCGTTGTCGATGATGCATGACGCCGAGGCGGCCATCGCGGAGATCAACAGCGGACTCGTCGCTCAGGGGTACTACACGAGTGTCGTCGTGGTGTCCGACGAGGATCGATCGCGCCTGGATCGTTCGATGAGGCAGATAGAAAAGGCGATCAATGCGCGCGGATTCGCCGCTCGGGTCGAAACCATCAACACGATGGACGCTTTGCTTGGTAGCTTCCCAGGTCACGGTGTGGAGAACGTCCGGCGGCCGCAGATCAATACATTGAATCTCGCGGATCTCCTGCCAACCGCGACCATATGGACGGGACTGCCGGAGGCGCCGTGTCCCATGTATCCGCCGAATTCGCCTGCCCTGATGCAGTGCGTTACCCAGGGCGCCACGCCGTTCCGGCTGAACCTGCACGTGAACGACCTGGGGCACACTTTCATCTTTGGCCCCACGGGCGCCGGCAAGTCGACGCATCTCGGCATCCTCGCCGCGCAGCTTCGTCGCTATCCTGGCATGTCCCTGTACTGCTTCGACAAGGGGCGTTCGCTGTACCCCTTGGTGAGAGCGTGCGGTGGCCTCCATTTCGACGTGGCGGGAGACGACGACGATCTGGCGTTCTGCCCGTTGCAGTTCCTGGAATCGAAGTCTGATCGCGGTTGGGCCATGGAATGGTTAGATTCCATGCTGGCGCTTAATGGCGTGCACACCACGCCGGTCCAACGCAACGAGATCGGCAGCGCTTTGCAGTCCATGCATCAGTCCGGCGCCACGACCTTGTCCGAATTCGTCCTTATGATACAGGACGAGGCGATTCGCGAAGCGCTGAAGATCTATACTGCCGACGGGACCATGGGTCACCTGCTCGATGCCTCCGTCGACGGCCTCCGCCTGTCTGACTTTGCCGTGTTCGAGATCGAGGACCTGCTCAATCTTGGCGACAAGTACGTTCTGCCGGTGCTGCTGTATCTCTTTCGCCGCATTGAAGCGTCGCTGAACGGGCAGCCGGCTGCCATCATCCTGGACGAGGCCTGGCTTATGCTTGGCCATCCGGTGTTCCGGGCGAAGATTCGCGAATGGTTGAAGGTGCTTCGCAAGTCGAACTGCCTCGTGATCATGGCGACCCAGAGCCTTTCTGATGCAGCCAACTCCGGCATCCTCGACGTCATCGTCGAATCCACGGCGACCAAGATCTTCCTGCCGAATCCATTCGCTCGAGACGACGACGCGGCGGCACTGTACAGACGCATGGGGCTGAACACGCGGCAGATCGAAATACTCGCCACGGCAGTGCAGAAGCGCCATTACTACTACATGTCCGACAAGGGCCGTCGCCTCTATGACCTTGCCCTTGGTCCTCTCGCCCTGGCCTTCATTGGCAGCACCGACAAGGAATCCATAGCCACCATACGCGCGCTCGAGGCGCGCTATGGGGACGCATGGGTGCATGACTGGCTGCAACTGAAGGGTTTACGCCTCGCGGACTATGGAGTCTGATCATGAAGTTGAAGAAGAAGCGCGTGTCTCCGAACGGTGTGGTTTCGCAAGCGCTACAGCATCCCTACCTGAACGCGCAGCGGAGCTGGAACTCGCATGTTGGCAGCCTCATTGCGTCGCGTACGCTTTGGCAGGCAATGGCTTTGGTCAGCATGCTGGTGGCCCTGGCGGCGGTGGGTGGCGTGATCTACATCGGAAGCCAATCGAAGTTCATTCCCTACGTAGTAGAAGTCAACAAGCTGGGGGAGGCCATGGCCGTCGCGCCGGCAAAGCAGGCCGATAAGGTCGATCAGCGGATCGTCCGAGCGACTGTAGCGGAGTTCATCGTGAATGCGCGCACGGTAACCCCCGACATCGCCATGCAGCGGCGCGCTATTTTCAAAGTCTACGCGGTGATGGCCGGCAATAGCGCGGCCACGCGCAAGATGACGGCGTACCTCAATGGCAATCCGGAAACCAATCCCTTCAAGAGAGCGCAGAAGCATACCGTGAACGTGGAGATCGTTTCGGCCATTCCACAAACGGCCAGCACGTGGCAGGTGGACTGGATCGAGACCCAGCGTACGCGCAAGGGGGAAATCGTCGGCAAGCCGTACCGGATGCGGGCTTTGCTCAATGTCGATAGCCAGGCGACGCCTGCGGACGTTACAGAAGACCGGATCCGCCTGAATCCGATGGGCATACAGATTTCGGATTACTCCTGGACCAAGCAGTTCTGATAGAGCACGATCAATGAAAACAACCCTGTTAATTGCTGCGATGATGATGATAGTCGTGGCTGGCGCCGCCTCGGCCGCTACCAATGAAACGCAACTCGCCGACCAGTTCTTTTCGGCTGAAAACCCCAAGCTCACCGATCAGGAGAAGGCGGGCCTCGATATCTCACGCAAGTGGATCGCGAGCACGTCGTCGTCGGTCAAGCCAGTACCTGGCCCGGACGGAACCATTCGCTTTCTGTACGGGCAATCGCAGCCGAGCATCGTCTGTGCGGTCCTGCAGGTATGCGACGTGGAACTCGAGTCGGGCGAGCAGGTCAGCTCCGTGAACCTGGGTGACGCCGTGCGTTGGCTGGTCGAGCCGGCATTGTCGGGTACGGGCGACGACGCCATACAGCACCTGGTGATCAAGCCCCTGGACGTCGGCTTGGAAACATCGCTGATGGTCACCACGGACAGGCGAACCTACCATCTTCGACTGCGTTCCCATCGCACGGAGTACATGCCACGGGTGGCGTTTTCCTATCCCGAGTCGTCTGAGTCGAAATGGGCGGCCATGAAGAGGCGTACAGCCGCCGCCCAGCGCGTGCCGGCTGCCAGCGCGAAGAACGAATACTTAGGTAACCTCGATTTCGGTTATCGGGTGAGCGGCAATGCGCCATTCAAGCCCACGCGGGTCTATAACGACGGGCTCAAGACGATTATCGAGATGCCATCCACGTTCCCGCAAGGCGAAGCACCTACGCTGCTTGTTGTGCGAGCTAGCGGAAGCGTGTTCAAAAAAGACGACGAAGTCATGGTGAACTACCGTCTCCAGGATGGCCGCTATGTCGTGGATACCCTGTTCGAAAAAGCCGTCTTGGTCTCTGGTGTCGGCGCGGGGCAGCGCAAGGTCACCATCGAGAGACGCCGATGAGGAGGCTTTGGATACCCCTTTTTATGGCCTGGCTGCTTGGCGGATGCGTACCCGTTGCGCCCAGGACGACCGCTTCGGTTGCCGATACGGATCCCCTGCGGCGCTCTGTGGTGGAAGACGTCGTGAACGGCGTGAGCGAGGTATATGAGCCGACTGCGACTGTCCTCATACCATCGCGACAGGCCACAGGTGCATTCGATGTCGCGCTTCACGCGGCTCTTCGGGCCAGAGGCTTCGTCATGAAGGATGTGCCAGAAGCGGGTGAGGTCTTCGACTGTCATGTAGCCCTCGTCGAGGGCGTCCTCTATCGCGTGACGGTTACCGTGGGCGATATCACCTTGTCGCGGCCGTGGGTGTTCGATGGCTTCCGCGCCTATGCGGGTGGCACATGGACGCGGCGGGGGTAGGCGATATGGAAAGACAACGAACGGTCAATGGTGACCTGCTGCCCGACGCCGATCTGTTGCCGAAGCCCGGCGATCCATCCATCGGTGTGCGCAGGGTAAACAATCTGCCGCTGTTCATAGTGGGCGGTGTAGTCGTGGTATTCGTCGTCCTCGTGGCGCTGGTTGCCGTGCAGCGTGGCGGAAGCAAGCGGGCGGAGGCAAAGACCGTTTCGACGGCGGCGCTTCCGGAAAACAGTCAACTCGTCGACCAGATGCTGGCCAGTGGTGCCGTGGCGGGGCTCGTGCCCGATCCCGAAGAGAACGCCGTGCCCTCGTTTCCCATCGCTCGGGTCGAGGATCTGGATATTCCGCCGCAGCCCGCATCCGCCGGAGCGGAACCGACGAGGCAGCAGGATAACGACGAGATGGCGAAAGAGAGGATGAAACTCTTCCAGACGGCCATGCGTGCGAGGACGGGGCTGCTGCAATCTGCACCGAAGAAGTCCGAGACCCGCGACGATGGAAAGAACGATCCCGGCAACTCTGGCGGTGCGGAAACCGGCGACAGACGCGGCGACAGTGGAAACGGCGGTGGCGCAACGGGGCCCGAAGGACAAGACGGTGCTCTGATCGTTGCCGGAGGCGACTATGCGAGATTCGATCGGAAGACGACGAAGGGCAAGAACAGCGATCGCTGGCTGCTGGATTCCGAACTCGAAGACCCGCGGACGGCATACGAAGTGCGTGCAGGTTCGGTGATACCCGCGACCATGATATCCGGTATCAACTCCGAACTTCCCGGGCAGATCGTGGCCCAGGTCAGTCAGGACGTGTTCGACACGCCCACGGGCAGGTATCGGCTCATTCCACAAGGATCCAAGCTGATCGGACGTTATAACAACAACGTCGTGCTGGGGCAGTCGCGGGTGCTCGTTGCCTGGCAGCGCATCGTGTTCCCGGATGGAAGGGCCATGGATATCGGTGCGATGGAAGGCGTCGATAGTGCCGGATATGCTGGCTTCAACGACAAGGTCAACAGCCATTACCTGCGGATGTTCGGCTCAGCCATCCTCATGTCCGGCATCACGGCGGGGTTGACCTCTTCACGCATCGATCCGAGCAGCGATCCCTTCGGTTCATCCAATGCCGCGACGCTGAGCCAGGCGCTGGCCCAGCAGGTAGGAGAAGTGGCCATCAAAATGATCGAGAAGAACATGAACGTGGCACCGACCCTGCAGATCAGGCCGGGTTACCGGTTCAATGTGATGGCCGTGAAAGATCTCACCTTCAATAAGCCATACCAGGCATTCGAATATCAGTTCCGTTAACCACCCATTCGGCAAGCATGCCGATATCCCCACCACAAGGAGGCAACGTTGAAAGCAAATTACATGAAGAGGAATGCATGCGCACTGGCGCTGGCGGGTGCATTGGTAGCCGGCCCCACGCATGCGGTCACGCCCGTGTTTGACATGGCCGTCTTCGCATCGAACGTCGCGCAGAACTTCCAGTTGACGGGGATTCATCGCCAGCTAGCGGACAAGGAATCGGGAACGATCAACTACTACACGAACAACATCGACAAGTCGACACTATCGATAAACAAATCAACTACCAATATCGATAAGTCGACTACGGCCATCAAGAACATCAATAAAGACATCCTGAATGTAAATACGGAAATCAATAAGAATATCGAGTTCAATACTGAGATTTACAACGAATTTACCTGGATTATCAACAAAGGAGGGGACGAAATCATCCCCATTCCGTTCAAGGACAAGCTCGCGGCGATCATGGACGGTCAGTCGACGGACGACTATGTGAAGCACTACAAGACGGTCGAGGATCACGCGAAGGCCCCGGCCTCGTTCGGCGATAAAGCGGCCATTGAGTCGTCGCGTGCACGAAAGGCAGCTAACGATGCCCTGGTGGCGACTATCGCTGACGACGAGGCGGAATTGCTGGGCGAAGTGGAAAGCATCAAGGAGCTGGCGGACCTCACGGCGACCGCCGAGGGCCATGGTCGTCAGCTACAAGTGGCGAACGCCCTTTCGGGATCCCAGATCAATCAGCTCATGAAGATTCGGTCGACGATGCTCGCCGCAGAGTCCGCGCGCGTTGCCGAAGCCCAGGCCTCGGCGGACCGTGAAGCCCGCGCCGTCGCGGTCGGCATCAGGCTTCGCGAGGGTCTCGACACGGCGCTCAGCATGAAGCCGTTAGAGGCCTACTGATCCCGGGAGCGGCGCGGGCAGGCGCCGCTCGATCTCTCGGCCATAGGCGATAGACCTCCACGAGACCCAATTTTTCCGGCTGCAAACATGTATCTATCTCTCCGCATACGGGTAGCTCTGGCCACGATTCTCTGGCTTTTCGTTCTGCCGGTCGCCAGCGCCGATGAATTCGTGGACACGCGCGACGTGGTCGGGCATGCCATGAGGATGTTCACGTCGAGTAGTCTCAGCGACACGATTCTGACGGCGGCTAAGTCGCTTTTTGTTTCGCTCGCTGCGATCAGCTTAGTCTGGACCATGGCTGCGCTTATCCTGCGACAGGATATCGGCGAACTCCTGATGGAGCTTCTGCGCTTCATCATCGTCAGCGGCACGTTCTATTGGCTTCTTGTCAACGCCAGTACGCACCAGGGTGGCGGCGGTTTCGTCGAAGACATCACCGCGTCGTTCCTGCAGATGGCCAACGATGACGCTTCCAACCCGTCTACCGAGTTGATTGTCAGCAAGGGAAATGACGTCATGTCACGCGGCCTGACCGTGTTCTATGCGGTGGTCATGGAGGCGGGGGAGGGTAGCGATGCAGATCGACTGCTGACCGGACTTATGGGGCTTGCCATCCTGTGTATATGCGCCGTCCTCGCGGCGCAGTTTCTGCTCGCGCTGGTGATGGCCTGGGTGCTTGGCTATGCGGGAATTTTCTTGCTTGGATTCGGCGGCGCTCGTTGGACCTCTCCCATCGCGATCAATTTCTACAAGCACGTGGTCGCCGTAGGCGCCGCGCTGCTCGTGCTCAGCTTCATAGGCAAGATTGCGGCAAAGCTTCTGACCGAGCTCAAGTACAAGAGCCCCTCGGTGAGCGACACACTTGTCACCTTCCCGTATCTCGGTCTCATGCTTGCCGTGTCGATCCTGATGGTGATCCTTTCGCTCAAGCTTCCTCAGCTCATCTATACATTGGTGACGGGGTCGACCCTGGGATTGTATGCGGGTTCGGCGAGTGCGGCGGGTACCGCGATCGGCGCCGCGAGCAGTTCCGTGATGGCCGCTGCTGCGGGTCGATTTCCTGACGGTGGCAGCCCTTCGAGAGGTTCCGCGTCGGAGGCGACGACTTCTTACCGTACAGATTCTGTGATGGATGCTGTGCATCGGTCCGCGATCACCTCCGGCGGTATGAGCGATCCGTTCCACGCCACGGGGAGCTCCGATCCGTTTGGCGTTACCCGATCGCAGGACCCGCATAGGGCACCGGGTGGCGGCAGTGTGTTCAGTAGGACACAGGGAGCCGGAGAGGACCTGCCCAGTCGCTTCGTCAGCTCGACATTGGTGCGCGATTCGTCGCATGTGGCCGGTGTGGATACCGGTCCGGCGAGTGCGGTGCCCTCGGCCACCGCTGAGCCGGGAGCGCATCTGGTACGACATGCCAATACCGCGAGTCAGGGGCGGTTGGAGCCGTCATTTGCTGGAGTGGCGGCCGGACAATATGTCGATGCGCCGCAAGCAAATGGAACCAATCACACCTACAGCCGGTTGCGTCCCGTTGCCGACGAAGAGGTCGCGCGACAGCACGAGTCCGTCATGGCCGCTATCGAAGGAGGCAAGGAGCCGCTCGACATGCCGCGCATCAGCGAACAGGTTGGTAGCGCACGTCAGGACACGATGCCCGACGATGCGAAGACGGGTCTCCATATCAGCACGTCGGCGCCCGAGGAAACCATGGACCTGTCCACGTCGCACCTTTCCCCAGCAGGTGCTGTCGAGATGCCGCGCATCGACGAGCAGATAGATAACGCACGTCAGGACACGACGCTCGACGATGGACGGATGGGTCTTCACGCCGGCACGCCGGCGCCCGATGACACCGTGAGCCTGTCCGCGTCGCACCTTTCCCCAGCAGGTGCCGTCGACATGCCGCGCATCGACGAGCAGGTAGATAACGCACGTCAGGGCACCACGCTTGACGATGGAAGGACGGGTCTTTACACCGGCGCGTCGGTGCCTGAGGGCACCGTGAATCTGTCCATGTCGCAACTTTTCCCAGCAGGTGCCGTCGACATGCCACGCATCGACGAGCAGGTGGGTAGTGCACGTCAGGACACGACGCTCGACGATGCGAAGACGGGTTTCCATGCCAGCACGTCGGCGCCAGAGAACACCGTGAGCTTGTCCGCGTCGCACCTTTCCCCAGCAGGTGCTGTCGAGATGCCGCGCATCGACGAGCAGGCGGATAACGCACGTCAGGACACGACGCCCGACGATGCGAAGACGGGTCTCCATATCAGCACGTCGGCGCCAGAGAACACCATGAACCTGCCCACGTCGCACCTTTCCCCAGCGGGGGCCTTGGACATATCGGCATCCCACCATCTTTCGAACGGTATGACGGAGGGCGGCATGGCCGATATGGTGTCCAACGAGGCGACCCAGGCTAACGCGCAGCCTCGCCAAGCTACGGCATCCATGCCGACAAAAACGGAGGATGTGACCGGCAAGAGCGCACGCTTGGCGGATAGTGGGCAAGACCTCGATACCGGCACCTCGTGCGTCGCCGGACAGGTTTCCGAGGGACAGCGAGAAACACTCGTCGATGCATCGGGGGCCGAGCTCGCGACAACTCCACGAGATACTTCCGGCTTCCCCTCGTCCGGATCGACCGCGCACGACGCAATCGACGCGATGTGGAGTCCCATCGAGCATCGGCATACGGCCAGACCTGGGGCAACCAATGACGGGCATGTTCAGGGACGAAGTAATGATGCGAGGCAGAGCGCGATGGTAGCTTCGACGTCGCCGCCGATCGGCACTGTCATTCAGGGCGACATGAAGCCGGTCGCTTCCGTCCGAGATGAAGGCGTAGACGTGCTTCCCGGTGCAGCGGTACTTCCCGCGACGCCGGTCACAGGTGTGCACGATGAGCATACCGGCATGCCGGAAGCGAGTGAGCCGGACTCGCCGCGACAGAGGCCCGGCAAACCCCATCTGCGCAGCCGTGGCGACGAACAATCGACGTCACCGTTGTCGCTGCCGCTGGATGCCGTGCCACCGGACGGTCGCCTGTCGATGCAGGACGACAAGCCCCCCTCCGGAGAGCCGGCATGATGGACGTTCTTCCGGACATTCCCCCTGCCCGCCAGGAAATGGTGACTTGCTCCCTAGGTGCCGCGCTTGCCTACGACGTCCCCGCGAACATCCTTCTCGCGGTAGCCGAAAAGGAAGCCGGCAAGCCCGGCCAATGGGTGCGTAACGAAAACGGCAGCTTCGACGTCGGCTCGTTGCAGTTCAATACGACCTACCTGCGCGATCTGGGCCGTTACGGGATCACGGCAGCCGATGTCGCCGCACCTGGGTGCTATCCCTTCATGCTCGCGGCGTGGCGTATACGCGGCCACCTGCGCAACGACGTTGGGGACGTATGGACGCGCGCCTCCAACTACCACTCGCGCACGCCGCACATCAACGCCCGTTACCGCACCGACCTTATCCGCCGCGCCTCGCGCTGGACCCTGTGGCTGGACAGTCACTTCCCGACCCACGACGCCGTCGTGGATGTCACTCCTTACGGAAAGAGGTAATTTGATGAAACAGAAAACCGGACTTTTCCTTCGCCGGGCAATCGGTTGCTCCGTCCTGTTGGCCGGATTCCACGCCGCGCCGGCATTCGCCGGCTGCACGATGAACAATCTCGCCACGTACCATATCGGGCAGACGACCTATGTGGACGTTCATAACGCCATACCCGTGGGCACCATGGTTCGCGAGGGGAGCGCGGCGGGAGAGGGTAAGCTCCTGCTGACGTGCGATGCGGGAACGGCGGCGTTTCGCGGTCGCTGGCAGGCAGGTAACCCCGCCGACGGCCTGCTTCCGTTGACCGTGGGAGGAAGGCCTTCCGGTTTCGGCATACGCCTGTTCCTCCAGGAAAGCGGCACTGGCCCGAAAAGATACTTCCCGCACGACTTCACTCGTAGCTTCAATGCAGGCGACACCGTGCGCAGCGATGGCGATGTCGTCGGCTATGAAATCTACCGGATGCCCGGTCGTGTCGAATTCGGCAACGTGGACGCCGGCGCGATCGCCCAGTCCAACGTCGACCGGACGGGAGGTGGGTTGGTGGTGTTCCGCTCGATGGAGATCTTCAATCTGATCTTCAGGCGTCCGGCTTGCACTATTACGCCGGAAAGCATCAACCAGGACGTGGATCTCGGCCAGGCTCATGTGGGCGACTTCGACAACCCGGACAGGGCCACGCCCTGGACGTCATTTCGCCTCACGGTGCAGGAATGCCTTGAGCCCGTGGGCATGATCGCCAGCTTCACGTTCGGCGCGCCTTCGGATGCGGACCCCGACGCGGCCCAGCTCTTCTCCATTCCCCGCGGGCCGCAGAACGTCGCCCTCGAGATCGCGGATACCAGGAAGAATACGATCAGGCCGGGCGTGCCCGTCGATTTCAACGCCCTCGGCACAGGCGAGGATTTCGTCTTCAACGCGCGGATGCGCGGCACGAAGCAACCCGTCGGTGCCGGTGAATTCAGCCGTCCGGTCACGGTGCTGGTCGACTTCAGATGAGTACCACGTTCGTATCCCGTGCCCGTCGCGCGCTCATGCCATGCCTTGGCGTCGTGCTGCCTGCCCTCTGGCTGGCGGCGTGCGCACCCGTGGCGAGCGTCGGCAAACGCGTGGATGCGAGCGGCGACATCACCGTGGGCAAGATGCAGGTCTACTCCTTCGCGCCCCTGCACGCGATGGGCTCGGAGGGTCTGTACGCGGGCGCGCGGAAGCTTGAC
This sequence comes from Luteibacter yeojuensis, assembly GCF_011742875.1. Taxonomy (NCBI): domain Bacteria; kingdom Pseudomonadati; phylum Pseudomonadota; class Gammaproteobacteria; order Lysobacterales; family Rhodanobacteraceae; genus Luteibacter; species Luteibacter yeojuensis. Next base: position 2,891,286 of record NZ_JAAQTL010000001.1, on the reverse strand, counting down.
CGGGCCATTGCCGAACGCTTGGGCGCGGAAAAGATGGACGCGGACGTGGCTGATGTCGAGGAGCTCGTGCGTCGCCACGGCCTCGCCGTCGAGGTGACGGTGACCGACGCGGCGGGCAGCCGCCACAGTACCGCGCTGCCCGAGCGCGAGGTGCTTGCGGTACATAACGCCGAGGAATCCTCGGCGGGGGCGACGCATCGCCTAGTCATCCTGCCTCTGCGCCAGAGCATCGATCGCGCCACGGGTGTCGCCCATGGCGTGCTGCACTGGCAGGTGGAGACCACCGGCGATTCCTCGCCGGTGGCCGTCGGCTTGATGCGGTATACGGCGGATTCCCGCGGTTATCCCGCGAAGCGCATGGCCGCCGTGCTGGTGGACCGCCTGCGCGTGCTGGGCATCCGCTAGCGGCTCGCGCTCAGTAGTCGGCAACGAGCGTGCGGAACGGTTTCGCCAGCCTCACGCCATCCGAATCCCATCGCTCCACGGCCTTTCCATCCACCATCACCCGCGCAGGCTTCATCCGATCCGGCCAGAACACCCGAACCGGCGTTCCCGCGCGAATCCCCTTGTCCAGCGTCACGGTGAACCGGTTGCCCTCGCGTCGCGCGCGCATGCTCAGCGATCCGTACGCGACCGGCAGCCGCGTCACCGAGAGGCCCTTGCCGGCGACCCACGACGCCGGCGCGCCGGGCAACAGGTAGAGGCCGTCGTCGGCCTCGCGCATCAGCATGCCGAAGATCGTCCGCGCGTACTCGGAGCCGATCCATGTATGCGGCATGTCGCCCAGGTACCCCGGATGCCGCAGGCGCGAATGCACCACTTCGGCCCACATGTTCCACTCGGGCGGGCGCCGGTCGCGCACCACGTCGGCCAGCAGTTCCGCGGCGTCGTCCGGGCGGTCGAGGCGCACGTACGTGAGGACGTTGCGCAGCTCGTAGGGCGTATACGCGAACAGTTCGCCCGGTCTCTCACGCTTGCGCACGTCGGCGAGGTAACGGTCGAAGGTGTGGACCAGGGCGTCGTGCGGCAGGATGTCCATCTGCCCGGCGGGATCGAGCCCGATGGAGATGCTCGTGGGATCGCCGTCGCCGAGGTCCGCCGCCGCGGGAATCACGTCGGAGCCTTTCCATGCCATGGTGGCGAGGATCGACCGGCGCATCGATTCGCGCAGCGCCGCGTATTGTTCGCGCGCGTACGCGGCAAGCGGCTTGTCGCCCCATTGGTCCGCGAGCCACGCGCCGTCGTGCCAGCCCTTCAACGCCCAGAAATCGTCCCAGTAGCTATGCGTAGGGCTGGAATAGCCTTCATGGCTGATCGACGGCGCGATGATGCCGTGGAAACGCTCCGGCGCCGGCAGGTTGGACAGATAGCCCGGTACCATCGTGCGCTCGCGCAGTTCCTGCATGAAGCGCATGGCGGCGCGCACCTTCGGCAGATAATCCTTCACGCTGTCCGGGCCGCCGCCGAAGCGCGCCACATCCGCCACCAGGTTGATGAATTCGCCCTGGCTGTCGTATTCGATGTCGGAACCGAAGCCGCGATTGACGCTCCCATCCGCATTGAGGATCGGCGATACCAGCCCGTTCTCGTGCACGGCATGCGCGGCGTACCAGTCCAGGTAATCGCGCGCCGTCTTCACTTCGCCCATGCGCAGCAGGATCGACGCGGTGGCCGCACCGTCGCGGATGAAGGACCGGTTGTAGTTGCGCGGACCGGCCTGCATGGCGTGGCCGGTCTGGTTCACCAGCATGTACGCCGCTTGCGAGCGCAGGATGTCGACGAGCGAGGTATCGGGAAGGGAAAGCCCCACGCCGCCGAGGCGCTTCTGCCACTCGTCGGATACCTGGGCGACGATCTTCCCATAGCCGTCGGCGGTCAGGGTGCGGCGATCGACGGCGGGCGGTTCCGGCAAGTGGCCATGCGCGTCGGCGGGGGCATTGCCGAGGGGAAAGGCCACGACGATGTCACGCTGGTCGCCGGGCGCGAGGTGCACGCGGTAGTCCAGCACGCCGGCGGCGAGGCCGTCGTCGTCATGGGCTTCGCGCGTCGACGGCACGGTGCCCGCGGCGACCTGGGCGGTGACCTCGGTCTCGCCATGCGCCCCGAAGGGCGCGGCGCCGGCCGCATCCACCCGCGTCAACGAGGACAGCAGCGTGCGACCTTCCACGCGTACGTCGGTTCGCGCCGGGTCGCCGGCGATGGCGATATCGTGGATGGGCGAGGGGCCGCCGTTCTGCCACGGCGGATTGACCTGAATGGGCCGCACGACGAGCGACAGCGTGCCATCGACCGTGGTCGTTCCCTCGTTGCGCAGACGATGACGCAGCAGCACGACAGGTTGGCCGTCGCCCTGCACGGCGACCGCCTCGCTGTTCATCGCGAGGCCCGGCTGCACCGTCCAGCCCACCGAAGGGATCGGCTTCCAACGGTCGCGCAGCGCATGCGTGCGCTCGACGTTGTCGGAGACGGCGGTACGTCCGGACGCGTCGCGCCAGATCGCCTGGACCTGCGGTCCGCCCTTGAATGGCTCGATGTTCCCGTATTCGTCGAAGATGGATTTCTGCAGGCCGGCCGGTACGCCCACGGCGGTCCAGTACACCTGCCGCATGTGCAGGGACGACGGGAAGAGTTCGGCGTTCGCCCGCGAAGCCGCGATCTGGTAACGCTTCATCGCGGTCATCGCGCGCGAGGGACCGAGGAGGCGCAGGCGCCCGATCCTCGGCGTGGCGCCGTCCTGCGTGCCGACGACGAGGCGTAGCGCGGTTGTCTCGGCCGCCTTGCGCGCGGCGAGGTAAGACGTGTCGCCAAGGCTCCCCGGGTCGCTGTCGACCGTGCTCCACCGGCCGTTCGCATCGCGTGCTTCCAGTGTGGCGCCGTCGCGCGGACCGGCCCAGGTGACCTCGATGCCGGCGATATCGAGCGCCCTGGGAAGGGCGATATCCAGCTGGCGGCTACCGAGGGGGCCCTTGCCGACGAGGTCGCGCGCGCTGCCGTCGGCCCAGAGCGAGGCGCCGTCGCCCTTGTCGCCCAATCCGGAGATTCGCGCCGCTTCGTTGGCGGCGAGGGGATCGAACTCGAACACCGAAACACCCCAGTCCGCGGTGCGTGCGGGCGCGGCGAGCCTCACGTAGCGCGCATCGGTCGCCGGGAAGACCAGGTACTCGGTGCCGCCGGGGGCATCGGTCACGCGGTAGACGGGATGGAAGTCCTTCCCGTCCACCGAGGTCTGGATCGAATAGGCGGCAGCGAAGCCGCTGTCCCAATGGATCCGCACGCCGCCGACCTTCGCCACCTTGCCCAGGTCCACCTGGAACCACTGGCCGGGGCTGAAGCCGCCGCCCCAACGGGTGGTCTCGTCCGCGTCGATGGCATGCGCCGGGGCGAGCGCGGGTACCTGCTCGGAAGAGCTGCTGGCTTTCCAGGCGCTGCGCGGGGGCAGGCCATCGGCGGCGAAGGCGGGCGTGGCGAGGAGCATGGCGAGCGCGAGGGCGAGCCGTGCCGGGCGCAGGGAAGGTCGGGCGTGCATGGTTCTACCTCCGGGGAGGTCCTCAAGCCTAGGCACGTAACGCGATGTAACCAAGCCTTCGGCGTTAGAATCGTGACTTTCGCAGCAAGAAGTCATCGTCCATGCGCAATCCCTTGCAGGAACAGCTCCTCAAGGCCGGCCTGGTCAAAAAGGACAAGGCCGCCAAGATCGTTCGCGACCAGGCGAAACAGCGCCAGGGCAAGGCGCCGGCGGCACCCGCCGAAGAGCAGGTGGATGCGCGCAGGCTGCAGGCCGAGCGCGCGGAGCGCGATCGCGCCCTGGCCGCGGAGCGCAATGCCGAAGCCCGCGCGCGTGAGATCCGCGCCCAGGTCCGCCAGATCGTCGAAACGACCCGCGTGAAGCGCGACGGCGATATCGCCTATCGCTTCCCCGATGGCGAGAAGATCGCCAGCATCTTCGTGAACGAGAGCCTGCGGTCGCAGCTGGCGACGGGCGCCCTGGTCGTCGCACGCCTCGGCGACGGCTACGAGCTGATCCCGCGAATGCCGGCCGACAAGATCCACGCCCGCTCGCCCGAGACGATCGTGCTCGATCACGGGCGCAAGGAAGGCGGGCCGGCGGCCTCCGAGGAAGAGGTGGACGACTACTACAAGCAGTTCGTCGTCCCGGACGACCTGATCTGGTAACGGAGCGATCCACGATGACCGTCCTCGTCACCGGCAGCGCCGGCCACCTTGGCGAAGCGCTGGTCCGCCGCCTGCAGGCGGACGGCCGCGAGGTGCGCGGCCTGGACATCAAGCCGTCCCCGTACACGCACGTCGTCGGTTCGATCCACGACGAGGCCTTCGTGCGCGACGCGATGTCCGGGGTCGCGCAGGTGATCCACAGTGCCACCCTGCACAAGCCGCACGTGGCGACGCATTCGAAACGCGAGTTCGTCGACACCAACGTGGGCGGCACCGTGGCCTTGCTGGAGGCGGCGGTGGCGCACGGCGTGCGGTCGTTCGTCTTCACCAGCACCACCAGTGCGTTCGGTGCGGCGCTGTCGCCCGCGCCGGGCGAGCCGGCGGCATGGATCGACGAGGACGTGGCGCCGATTCCGAAGAACATCTACGGCGCGACGAAGATCGCCGCCGAAGGCATGTGCGAACTCGTCGCGCGGAAGGACAAGCTGCCGGTGCTGGTGCTGCGTACGTCGCGGTTCTTTCCGGAGGACGACGACAACGCGCACGTCCGTTCCGCATACGACACCGCGAACATGCAGGCCAACGAGTTGCTGTACCGGCGTGCGGATATCGAGGACATCGTCGAGGCGCACCTTGCCGCGCTGGAACGTGCGCCCGCGCTGAGATTCGGCCGCTACATCGTTTCGGCGACGCCGCCGTTCGTGCGCGGCGACGTGGCGGAACTGCGCCGTGACGCCGCCGGCGTGGTGCGCCGCCTGTTCCCGGACGCGGATGCGCTGTATGCCACGCGCGGCTGGAGGTTGCTGCCGTCGCTGGATCGCGTCTACGACAGCGGGCGCGCCACGCGCGACCTCGGCTGGCGGCCGAAACGCGATTTCGCCTTCGTGCTGGACTGCCTGCGCCGTGGCGAGGACTTCCGCAGCGAGATGGCGCGCGTCGTCGGCGTGAAGGGCTATCACGACGCCGTGTTCGAGGATGGACCGTATCCCGTGTTGGGTTGAGGTTACGTGCTCTCGCCGCTATAGCGGCTCCTACAAGGCTCCGGCAACCGTTGTAGGAGCACAAGGTTCCGGCAATCGTTGTAGGAGCCGCTATAGCGGCGAGACCCGATTACACCAGCTTCCGCTCGTGCCGCAGCAACCAGTCTTTCCGCCACAGTCCACCGCCATACCCCGTCAACGACCCGTCGGCTCCAATCACCCGGTGGCACGGAATCACGATCGCAATCTGGTTCGCGCCGTTCGCCCTCGCCACCGCGCGTACGGCCGTGTGCCGTCCCGCCGCCGCGGCAACCTCTGAATAGCTGCGTGTCGTGCCCGGTGGAATCGCGATCAATTCATCCCATACGGCGCGGGTGAAAGGCGAGCCATGCATCGCCAGCGGTGTCTCGAACGAACGCCGCGAGCCCGAGAAGTATTCGCGCAGTTCCGCTTCGATCCGCTCGATGACCGGCGTTCGCCCGAAGGTAATCGTGGAGCGCGTCGCCGCGCGCAGCCGCTTCAACTCGTTCGGCAGGGCGGTGCGATCGAAGAACTCCAGCAGGTGCAGCGTCTGCGTGTCGCCTACGGCCAGCATGCTGCCGATGGGCGTCTCGATCCAGTCGGCTTTCAGCCATTCGCGTCCGCGCAGCTCGGCGGGGCAGTCGCCCAGCAGCTTCACGACGGCTTCGCGAAATCCGCTGCCGGACCCGTACCCCGCGGCCTGCTGCGCGTCGATGACACTGGCCCCCGCGACCAGCTTATCCATCCCCCGGCCGGCCCGGCGCAGGCGCGCCATGTCGAGGAAGGTCAGGCCGAGGTGCCGCTTGAAGCTGCGCCGGACGGTGGAGGGGTCGTAGCCCAGGCGGACCAGATCGTCCTCCGACCACACCCGCTCCGGCTCGTCCTCCAGGCAGCGAAGCAGCGCCGACACCAGGGGCTCCCGCTGGCCTATCGGGTCCAGCGGCCGGCAGCGCAGGCAGGGCCGGAAGCCCGCCTCGAAGCAGCCCGCCACGGAATCGAAGAACCGGGTGTTCTCGTATTTCGGCTTGCGGGCCGCGCAGGTCAGCCGGCAGAAGACGCCCGTGCTCGTCACGCCGACGTAGACGTGGCCGTCGTAGGCGGGGTCGCGGTCCAGCAGGGCCCGGTAGAGGGTGTCGTGGTCGGGGAGGTCGAAGAGCATGGCGTAAGGGTAACGCCGTGGAGCTGGGCCGTGCCGCCGGGGATCGGGCGGCAATTTCAGGGCGTAATTCTTGTAGGAGCCGCTATAGCGGCGAGAAAACCTGGCCGCGGTGCTGCCAGATTGCTCTCGCCGCTATAGCGGCTCCTACAGGACGGGCTCAGGCCTTGTTCTTATCGGTCTCGAGCGCGCGGTTGATACGCAGGGCCAGCAGGGTGCAGGCCACGCCGGACAGCAGGTAGACGCTGACCGCGCCCAGGCCAAAACGATGGGACAGGCCCAGGGCGACCAGCGGGGCGAAGGCCGCGCCGATCAACCATGCGAAATCCGAGGTCAGGGCGGCGCCGGTATAGCGGAAACGCTTGGCGAAGTTGGCGGTGACGGTGCCCGAGGCCTGGCCGTACGACAGGCCCAAAAGGGCGAAGCCGATGACCAGGAAGGCATCCTGGGCCAGCTTGCCGCCGCCCAGCAGCCAGGGCGAGGCGATGGCGAAGAGACCGATCAGCACGGCCATGGTGCCCAGGGTGTTACGGCGGCCCACCTTGTCGGCGATGACGCCGGACGCCACGGTGGCCAGGATCGCCACGAGGGCGCCCACGATCTGCACGATCAGGACATTATTGATGTCCTGCGAGCGGGTGAGCGAAATCCACGACAGCGGGAAGATCGTGACGATGTGGAACAGGGCGTAGCTGGCCAGGGCCGCGAAGGCGCCGATGAACAGGTTGTAGCCTTGCGCGCGGACCATCTCGATGATGCCGATCGGCTCGAGCTGGCCCTCTTCCATCATCTGGGTGTATTCCTCGGTGACCACCAGGCGCAGCCGGGCGAACAGGGCCACCACATTGATGGCGAAGGCCACGAAGAACGGATAGCGCCAGCCCCAGTCCAGGAAGTCCTCACGGGACAGCTGGGTATTGAGGAACAGGAACAGCGAGGCCGCGATCAGGAAGCCGGTCGGGGCGCCCAACTGGCCGAGCATGGCGTACCAGCCGCGGCGGTGCTTCGGCGCGTTCAGCGAGAGCAGGGAAGGCAGGCCGTCCCAGGAGCCGCCCAGCGCAATGCCCTGCAAGAAGCGCAATACCGCCAGAATCACAATCACGGTGTAACCGTGCGTGGTGTTCGCCGGCAGGAAGGCCATGCACACCGTGGAGGTGCCCAGCAGGAACAGGGCGGCGGTAAGCTTGGTGCCGCGACTCCAGGTGCGCTGGATCGCCATGAACAGGGTCGTGCCGATCGGCCGGGCGATGAAGGCGAACGAGAAGATCGTGAAGGCCAGCAGGATGCCGTCCAGCTGGCTCAGGAAGGGAAAGAACACCGACGGGAACACGAGGACGGACGCGATGCCGTACGTGAAGAAGTCGAAGTATTCCGAGGCGCGGCCGATGACCACGCCCACGGCGATCTCGCCGGGCGCCACGGCGGCGTGGCTGGTGTGGTGCTGGTGCTGGCGCCGGACGTCGCGTTCGGCGCCCTCGGCGGCATTGTGATCGGCGTGTGAAATGCTCGACATCGTATTCGGCCCGCTCGGGGAGGTGGATGGCAGGATAGCGAAGGATCGCACTACTCGGCTTGCAGGGCCATGGGACAAAGTGTCCTATGGTGGGCGCGGGCCGTTCGGCGTATTTTTTCGTGTCCCCACGGTTGCCCCATCATGCGAATGTCCATGAAGATGTTGCGCGGATTGCTGATCCCCGCCCTGGCCCTGCTCCTGTCGGGCTGCGACGCCGTCCTGCTCTCGCCCTCCGGCGACATTGCCCGGCAGCAGCGCGATCTGATCATCATTTCCGTGGTGCTGATGCTGATCATCATCGTCCCGGTGATCTTCATGATCCTGGCCTTCGCCTGGAAGTACCGCGAGTCGAACAAGGCGGCCCATGCCGAATACGACCCGGACTGGAACCACTCCACGGTGCTGGAACTGCTGATCTGGTCGGCCCCGCTGCTGATCATCATCGCGCTGGGCGCGGTCACCTGGACGAGCACGCACAAGCTCGACCCGTATCGCCCGGTGGAGCAGGTCGACCATGCCCGCGCCCTGGCTCCAGGCACGAAGCCCCTCGTCGTCGAGGTCGTGGCGCTCGACTGGAAGTGGCTGTTCCTGTACCCCGAACAAGGTATCGCCACGGTGAACGAGATGGCCGCCCCGGTGGACCGTCCCATCGAATTCCATATCACCGCGTCCACCGTCATGAACGCGTTCTTCGTCCCGTCGCTGGCCGGCATGATCTATGCCATGCCGGGCATGGAGACCAAGCTCAACGCGGTCATGAACAAAACCGGCGATTTCGAGGGTATTTCGGCCAATTACAGCGGCGCCGGCTTCTCCGACATGCGCTTCCGCTTCCATAGCCTGTCCGACGCCGACTTCGACGCGTGGGTGGCCAAGGCCAAGGCCAGCGGCGACCAGCTCGGCCGCGAGGACTACCTGAAGCTCGAGCAGCCCAGCGAGAAGGAACCGGTGCATTACTACGGCACCGTGGCCCCGGGGCTGTACAACGCCATCCTCAACCGTTGCGTCGAGTCCAACCGCATGTGCGTGAGCGACATGATGGCGCTCGACGCGCAGGGCGGTCAGGGCGTGGTAGGTGCCTACAACGTGACCTCGCTCGACGCGGCCACCCGTGCGCGCGTCGGCATCGCCGACGAGAAGCGCTACGTGGGCGCCCTGTGCGTCGCCAGCGGTACCGGCGGCCAGCCGATGACGCCCGCCGGGCGGCCGCTCTGAGCGCCCCGGCCCCCAACGAATTCAAGCCTTGCCGAGCCCGGTAATGAACATGCCAGATCTATCCAAACTGATCTTCGGACGCCTCACCCTCGAGGCGATTCCGTACCACGAGCCGATCCTCATCGGCACCTTCGTCGCGGTCGCCATCGGCGGCCTCGCGTTGCTCGCGCTCATCACGAAGCACAAGCTCTGGGGCTACCTGTGGAGCGAGTGGTTCACCAGCATCGACCACAAGAAGATCGGCATCATGTACATGGTGCTCGGCATCGTTATGCTGCTGCGCGGCTTCTCCGACGCCATCATGATGCGCGCCCAGCAGGCCATCGCCTTCAACGGCAACCCGGGCTTCCTGCCGCCGCACCACTACGACCAGATCTTCACCGCCCACGGCGTGATCATGATCTTCTTCGTGGCGATGCCGCTGGTCACCGGCCTCATGAACTACGTGGTGCCGCTGCAGATCGGCGCGCGCGACGTGGCCTTCCCGTTCCTCAACAACTTCAGCTTCTGGATGACGGTGGCCGGCGCGATGCTGGTCATGGCCTCGCTGTTCGTGGGCGAGTTCGCCCGCACCGGCTGGCTGGCGTACCCGCCGCTGTCGGGCCTGGCGCAGAGTCCGGATGTCGGCGTCGACTACTACATATGGTCGCTACAGGTGGCGGGCGTGGGAACGACCCTGTCCGGCATCAACCTGATCGCGACCATCGTGAAGATGCGCGCGCCCGGCATGTCCATGATGAAGATGCCCATCTTCACCTGGACCTCGCTGTGCACCAACGTGCTGATCGTCGCCGCGTTCCCGGTGCTGACGGCCGTGCTGGTGCTGCTCTCGCTCGATCGCTACGCCGGCACCAACTTCTTCACGAACGACTTCGGCGGCAACGCCATGATGTACGTGAACCTGATCTGGATCTGGGGCCACCCCGAGGTCTACATCCTGGTGCTGCCGGTGTTCGGCGTGTTCTCCGAGGTCACATCCACCTTCAGTCGCAAGCGTCTGTTCGGTTACGCCTCGATGGTGTACGCCACGGTGGTGATCACGGTGCTGTCCTACCTCGTGTGGCTGCACCACTTCTTCACCATGGGATCCGGAGCGAGCGTCAACTCGTTCTTCGGCATCACCACGATGATCATCTCGATCCCCACGGGCGCGAAGATCTTCAACTGGCTGTTCACCATGTACCGCGGCCGGATCACCTTCGACGTGCCCATGCTGTGGACGGTCGGCTTCATGGTCACCTTCGTCATCGGCGGCATGACCGGCGTCATGCTTGCCGTGCCGCCCGCCGACTTCCTGCTGCACAACAGCCTGTTCCTGATCGCGCACTTCCATAACGTGATCATCGGCGGCGTGATCTTCGGCCTGTTCGCGGGCATCAACTACTGGTTCCCGAAGGCCTTCGGCTACCGGCTCGATCCGTTCTGGGGCAAGCTGTCCTTCTGGTTCTGGCTGGTGGGCTTCTGGGTCGCCTTCATGCCGCTGTACGTGCTGGGCTTCATGGGCGTCACCCGCCGCATGAACCACTTCGAGGATCCGTCGCTGCAGATCTGGTTCCAGATCGCCGCCTTCGGCGCCTTCCTCATCGCGCTCGGCATCGGTGCCTTCCTCGTCCAGCTGTGGGTGAGCTACAAGCGCCGCGACGAACTGCGCGACGTCACCGGCGACCCGTGGCACGGCCGTACGCTGGAGTGGTCCACCTCGTCGCCGCCGCCGGAATACAACTTCGCGTTCACCCCGGTCATCCACGACACCGACGCGTGGTGGGACATGAAGGAGCGCAACGCCGGCCGTCGTCTCGAAGGCTACCTGCCGATCCACATGCCGAAGAACACGGGCGCGGGCATCATCCTCGCCGGTCTCGCCTTCGTGTTCGGTTTCTCGATGATCTGGCACATGTTCCTGATCGCAGGCCTCGCCTTCGTGGCGCTGATCGTCACCGCCATCGGCCATACCTTCAACTACAAGCGCGACTACCACATCCCCGCCGACGTCGTGGCCCGCACCGAGGCCGCCCGCACGGAAGAGCTTGCCGCCCATGTCTGATATGAACGCCACGCCTTCCGCAGCGATCGCGGAAAAGGACATCGAGTTCTGGATGTCCAAGGACCATCACCCGGCCAACGGCACGTTGCTCGGGTTCTGGATCTACCTGATGAGCGACTGCCTCATCTTCGCCTGCCTGTTCGCCACGTACGGCGTGCTGGGGCGGAGCTACGCGGGCGGTCCTTCCGGCGCCGACCTGTTCGACCTGCCGCTGGTGGCGCTCAACACCACCATGCTGCTGCTGTCCTCGATCACCTACGGCTTCGCCGTGCTGGAGATGCAGAAGAACCGCCGCGGCACGATGATGGCCTGGCTGATCGTCACCGGCCTGTTCGGCGCGGCGTTCCTCGGCATCGAGCTGTTCGAGTTCGCCCACTTGATCCACGAGGGTGCGGGCCCGCAGCGCAGCGCCTTCCTCTCGTCGTTCTTCACCCTGGTCGGCACCCACGGCCTGCACGTGACCTTCGGCATCGTCTGGTTGATCACGCTGCTGTTCCAGGTGGGCCGCTTCGGCCTCACGCCGGCCAACAAGCGCCGCATCATGTGCCTGTCGATGTTCTGGCACTTCCTGGACGTGGTCTGGGTCGGCGTCTTCACCTTCGTTTACCTGATGGGAGTGCTGCCGTGAGCGCGCACATCGAATCGCACGACCACCACGACGCGCACGACCACCACGAGCACGACGACGGCCACGCCCCGGTGACCCTGAAGGGTTACATGACGGGCTTCTTCCTCGCGGTGGTGCTGACGGCGATCCCGTTCTGGCTGGTGATGGACAAGGTCATCCCGAACTCGCAGACGCTGGCGGTGGTGATCCTCACCTTCGCCGCGATCCAGATCGTGGTGCACATGATCTACTTCCTGCACATGAACACGAAGGCGGAGGGCGGCTGGAACATGCTGGCGCTCATCTTCACCCTCGTGATGGTCGTGATCACCCTCACCGGTTCCATCTGGGTCATGTACCACATGAACGCGAACATGATGCCGGGCATGTCGCACAACATGACCGAGCAGCAGGCCAAGAACCTGCCTTGAACGTGGGCATGGATACCGGCAACGACATGAAGACGCCGCGCCGCCCGCGCGGCGTCTTCGTTCTGGGCGGCCTCGCCTTGCTGGGCGCGGTCCTGTTCGCCGCCTTCCTTGCGCTCGGCACGTGGCAGGTGCAGCGGAGGGCGTGGAAGCACGACCTGGTCGCGCGGGTCGACGCGCGCGTGCATGCGGAGCCGGTGGACGCGCCGGGCCGGGGCCAGTGGCCGGTGGTCAGCGCGGCCAACGACGAGTACCGCCGGGTGAAGCTTACCGGCACCTTCCTGCAGGACAGGAGCGTTCGCGTTCGCGCCAGTACGGAACTGGGCATGGGCTCGTGGCTGATGACGCCGCTGCGCCAGCGCAACGGCGACGTCGTGCTCGTGAACCGCGGCTTCGTCTCGTCCACCTGGTGCGGCGGCAAAGCCACCTGCACGCCCGGTCCGTCGGGGGAAACGACGATCTCGGGCCTGCTCCGCATCAGCGAGCCGAAGGGGGCGTTCCTGCAAGCGAACGAACCCGCGAACGACCGCTGGTATTCGCGGGACGTGGCGGCCATCGCGGCGGCGAAGGGGTTGGCGTCCGTGGCGCCGTACTTCGTCGATGCCGACGCCGCGTCTTCGCCCGGCCGCGGCGAGGGCAACGACGGCCCGGTGGGCGGCCTCACGGTCATCGCTTTCCCCGACAACCATCTGATGTACGCCATCACCTGGTACGGCCTGGCTCTCCTGACCCTGCTCGGCGCCTGGATCGTCTGGCGGGACGAGCGCCGCAAACGCCAGCCTGAGGCGACCCATCGCCGCTGAAGCGGCTCCCACAAAGCCCCGGCCGGTGAGGGGGGCGCCCACAAAGCCACACCGGTGAAGGGGCGTCCACGACAGCCCGGGGCCCGTGAAGCGGCTCCCATAGAGGCCAGGAGCCTGTGGGAGCCGGCCATCAGCCGGCGATCCCGCGGCAGTTGGCAAGCTTGCCGCGAATTTCAATTTTCAGGGTCTCGCACGTCTTTAAGGCATGCAGCCCCGTTACCCCCACAGCGCGCCCTTCGAGGAGATTCCCCTCGGTTGGGCCCAGAGCCGCCAGGAACGCGGCCCCCTCGCCCTCGTGGTCGACCACGCGCGGCGCCGCGCCGCCCTCCGCCGGTCGATGCCCGTACCCGAGCGGCGGCTGGCCTACCTGCTGCGTACCCTTACCGCCTTCCGGCGCCAGGCCCAGTGGCTCGGTTTCGTGGGAGCGTCCCGGGCCATGCGTGCGGCCGCGGAGTCCAACCCCCGGGTCTACGAGCGCTGGCAGTCGCACTACATCTCGCGGTCGTTCGACATGGCGACCCGGGCGCGGCTGATCGAGGCGCACTACCGCTTCGTGGCGCGCGAGTTTCCCGAACGGATCAGTGCGCGCCTGCTGAGGGGCCACGACGTGCGGCTGGCCACGCTGCCGCTCGGCGGCGGCGAGATGGCCTACCTGCACGCGCGCGCGCCGGAACACGAGTGCACGGGCGAGTTGGGCCTGTACCTGCTGAACGGCGAGAAGGAAGTGATCTCGTCCTGCGCGATCACCTTCGGTGGCGACGATGGCCTGCTCGTGGGGGCGATGCGCGGTTCGTGGGCCTATCTGGGTCGCGGCGCGATCGCCCGCTTCACCCGGTCCAGCGGCGGGCTGCGTCCGCGCGACCTGCTGCTGTCCGTGGTGCGTGCGTTGGCCGCCCACTACGGCATCGAGCGCGTGCGTGGCGTGGCCCAGGAAGCACATCCGCTGGATCGCCGGGCGGGCGTCACTGCCGCCGCGTACGACCGCTTCTGGCGCCGCCACGGCGGAGTGGCCGGTGCCGATGGCTGCTACGACATTCCGCTGAGCGCCGAGTCGAGCGCCCCTGCCCAGCGTGACGTTTTTCGCGAAGAGGCCTGCGCGGTGGCACTGAAGACCTTGGGCAAAGCAATGTAGGAGCCGCTATAGCGGCGAGAAGCCCACGAAGCGATGAAGCGGCGAGGCAGGTTCCCCTCGCCGCTATAGCGGCTCCTACAGCAAGATTGAAGGCGACTACGGTCAGAAATCGTAGACGCCCGTGAGCAGCACGACCCGGCCTTGCCGGATCGGCACGAAGGTCTCGTCGAAGTTCACCGCGTAGAGCGTGCGCGCGAAGAGGTTCTTCACGCCGAGCGTCACGCGCCAGTTGTCGCCGTAGCGGGAAACGTTCGCCTCCACGCTGGCCTGACCCGGAATCCCGAAGTACTGGCCATCGGCGCTGGTACGGCCGAGGCTGCGGCTGCGTGCCAGTACACCGGCGGCCACGCCCCAGGGTTTCACCCGACCGTCGCCGAAGCGGTAGCTCGCCCAGATGGCGGCCTGGTGTTTCGGTGCGCCGGTGGGACGGGTGTCGTCGTTGTTCTGGATGCGTGCCTCCGTGAGGCTCGCCAGCACATCCAGGCCGGGTGCGACGCGGCCCGCGAATTCGACCTCGAGGCCACGGTTGGTCTGTCCCGGCCCCGGCGTGGCGAAGAATGGCGGCTCCGGCGACACCAGGTCCACGCTGTGGTCGACGCGGATGCGGTACAGCGCCGCGGTAAGCCGCGCGCGTTGGTCGAACAGGTCGAACTTGCCGCCGACCTCCACCTGCCGCGAGGTGGCGACGGGCAGCGGCTGGCCGTCCTTGCCGAGGAGGGGATCGGGTTGGAAGCCCGTCGACGTGTCCGCGTACAGGGAGACGTCCGGCGACACCTTGTAGACCACGCCCAGCTTCGGGATCCAACGCGACTCGTGCACGCGCCGCGGCGAACCGTCCTGCCAGCGGGTGTCCAGCTGGTAGCTGGTCCGGCGGAGCGCGGCGAGGACGTTCCAGCGCTCCCCGATCGTCGCCTGGTCCTGGAAGTACAAGCCCGCGTTGGTCTGCCACGAGCCGCCCAGGTTCTGCACCGTCGTGCTGACCGGGGTGACGAATGTGCCGAACTTCGCCGAGAAATCGCTCATGCTGCGCAGGGCGTAAGCGAGCGGCCGCGTCACGATCACCGCGTCGCGGTCCGACGAATCCGCCGTATCGTCTTCCACGACGCTGCCGCCGCCGTTGTCGCCCGCATGGGTGCGTGCGAGATCGAGGCCCACCAGCAGGTTATGCGTCACGTCGCCGTGGCGGAAGCTGGCACTGAGGTCGTTCTGCCACGTCCAGTAGGTGCCCGAATAACGGAAGCTGCGCGCGACGGCGTCCAGCGTTCCGGCGAATCCCGTGGAGAGGTAGGACAGGCTGCGCCCGTCGCTGCGCTGGCGCACGTACTGGCCCTGGCTGTGCAGGGTCCAGTCGCCATCGAACGCATGATCCACCTCGAACACGGCGCGGCTGGTCCGGAAGCGGGAAATGTCGGCGGGATCGGTGCGCGAGCGCAGCGTGGGCGTGGCGGCCGACAGTGTGGGTCCGAGCAGTACCGTGTGATCCGGACCCGGCACGCGGTTGTCCACGTACTCCAGCCCGCCCATGATGCGCGTGCTGCCGTCCTGCCATGCCAGCGAGGGTGCGAGGTAGGCGCCCCGGCCGCCGCCGTAACCCTGCGGTGTCTTTTCGCCGCGCTGCCCGGCGGCGACGAGACGGTATGTGAGCGAGCCGCTCCGCGAGGCGGCACCCGCCAGGTCGAGGCCCAGTCGCGCGCCGTCGTATTCGCCGAGCGAATAGGTGAGGGTACGCACGGGCTCCGCCTGCGGGCGCTTCATCACCACGTTGATCGAACCGCCGAAATTGTTGTTCTGCGACGCGTCGCCGAGGATCGCCTCGGGCCCGCGCAGGACCTCCACGCGCTCGATGCCGATGAGCGGCGGGAGGTCTTCGGTGCGCGCGATCCCGTTGGGCATGCCGTCGGTCATGCCGTGGCCGGCATTGAAGCCGCGGATGAGGAACAGCGGCGAGCTGCCGTAGCCGTCCACGTACTGGACGCCGGCGACGTAGCGCGCCACGTCGCCGATATCGACCGCCTGCTGCGATTCGATCACGTCGCGGGTCACCACCGTCACCGATTGCGGCACGTCGCTGAGGCGCGTTTCGCTGCGCGTGACGGTACGGGTGCTGTCGGCCTTGAAGCCGGTGTCGGAGACCAGGCCCTGTACGTCGACGGTGGCCAGCGGCACAACGGTGCCCGGATCGAAGGCGACGTCCGGATCGGCGGGTGCCGGCGTGGCGTTGCCGGGCTGCTGCTTCTGCCGGACCACGATCGTGCGCCGATCGTAGGCCTCGCTTTCGAGATCGGTGCCCTCGAGCAGTTCGTCGAGCGCGGCGTTCGGTGTCAGGACGCCATGCGCACCGCCGGACCGCCAGTTGGCGATGGATCCGGATGCGGTGAGGACCTGCACGTTCGCCTGCTTGCCCCAGGCGAGCAAGGCGGTCGCCAGCGGTTGCGGGGCGATGGAAAACGGGATCGGGGACGAAGGGCCGTCGCCGGGTGCCTCGGCCGCACCCGCGGCGGGGGCCGCGAGGGCCAGCGCGAGCGCGCCGGTGAGTACGCGCCGACGCCCGCGAAGCATGTACTGCAAGACCTGCGGCCCCAGTTGGATTTTTTGTTCAGCGCGGTCGGGTACCCCGCGCCGTGGTCGTCTGGCGTGTGAGCTCCAGCCGGTCGGGGTAGGTGTCGACGCGCAACGGGAAGACCCGAGGCAGCGCGGCTACCCAGCTGTCGATGGTATCGACCTGGACCGTACCGGTAAACGTCAGCCGACCCAGGGCGGGGTCGGCGAGGCGGAGCGGCCGGCTGCTGTAGCGGTTCACGTTTTCCACCACCGAGGACAGCGGCTCGTTGACGAATTCCAGCCGATGGCCGCGCCAGGCCGTGGCCGTGGCCGGATCCACGTCGAGGATGCGCATGGCCTGCGTCTCGGGGTCGAACGAGACTTCGCGCCCGGCCCCGAGCTCGACGGTCGCCGCGTCGCCCTGGGCCGCCAGCGGTGACACGCGTACCCGGCCTTCGGTGACCGCCACGGTCACGCGGTCGCCCGTGCGGCGCACGTTGAAAGCGGTGCCGAGATCGCGGATCCGCAACGGGCCCGCGTTCACGATGAACGGACGCGGCGCGTGGGCGACCCGGAAGAAGGCCTCGCCTGCCTCCAGGTCGATCGTGCGCTCGTCGCGGCCGTAGCGCGCGGTCACCGAAGTGGCGCCGCCCAGTTCGATACGGGAGCCGTCCGGCAGATCGATGTCGCGATGCCCGGCGCGCTCGCTCACGTACTGCCTGGGCGCACCGGACGAACCCGGGCGCACGGCCAGGAACAGTCCCGCACCGAGTACGACCAGGGCCACGCCGGCGGCCAGTGCCAGGGCGAATCGTGGCGGCACGCGACGGACGATGCGCCGGGGAGCGAAACGGTTGACGAAGTCGCGGCGGCTGGCGGTGTCCATGGCCGCGGCGGCCTCGGCCAGCGCGGATGCGCGCTCGAAGGCGTCGGCGTGGCGCGGATCGGCTTCCAGCCACTCGCTCCACTGGAGGAGGGCGGGTTCGGGCAGGCCGGGATCGCGCAGGCGGGCCCACCAGTCGGCGGCGGTGTGCTCGATCTGCCGTTCGAGGGGGAAGGTCGTGGTCATCGGGGGGTCTCCGCGCGGTCGCGACGTTGGCGGCAATGTGCGAGGGCGTTGCCGACGTGGTAGCGCACCATGCGCTCGCTGAGATTCATCTCACGGGCGATGGCGGCGAAGTCGCGGCCATCGATCACGTGCATGACGAAGGCACGGCTCGTTTTCGCCGGCAGTTCGTCGAGGGCCTGGCGCAGGTCCCGCCACTGCTCGTGTGCCGAGGCGTGCTGTTCCGGGATCGGGGTGACGTGCCAGTTGTCGTCGTCCGGGTCCGGCGGGGCCGCGGCCCGCACGTTGCGCATGCGCAGGCGATCCACGGCCAGGTTGGACGCGGCCCGGAACAGGAAGGCGCGGGGCGAATCGATCGTCGTGTCCTCGCCGAGGGAGAGCAGTTTGAGGTAAACCTCCTGGGCCACCTCCTGCGCATCGGCATGGGAATTCAGACGCGCGCGAAGGAAGGCGACCAGGGCCGCGTTGTGTTCGCGGAACAGGGCGACCACCTGAGCCGCCCGCGCGCCGCCGGAGGGGGCGCCCGTCTCGGATGGATCCATGGTTAGCCTGACAGCGCTCATTGGGACGGTAACTATAGGTCGCACGGTGGGAAATCGGCGCCCGTACGGGCAGGGACGAGCGCCGATTTCCGCACCGGCGAAACCCCTAGACGTCCCAGCGCCGGAAAATTGAAATGGCCGGATGGCGAAAACGGCGCAGGTGTCCTAAGGCAACGGTAGGGCAAGCGCCGGGGTCATCCGCTACGATGCGGTCGACCGCCTTGCCAGACCCGACACATGCTCTCCACCGACGATCGATCCCTTCGCCGCGAGTTCGGCTGGTTCATGCTGATCGCCCTGGCGGTGCTGGCGGCCGGCATCGGCATGCGCGACCCGTGGCCACCGGACGAGCCGCGGTTCGCCCTGGTCGCGCGGCAGATGCTCGAATCCGGCCAATGGCTGTTCCCGCACCGCGGCATGGAGCTCTACTCCGACAAGCCGCCCATGCTGATGTGGACGGAAGCGTTCTGGATGTGGATCACCGGTGGCTGGCGCGGCGCCTTCCTGCTCACCTCGCTGTTTTCCGGCCTCGGCACGCTGGCGCTGGTGTGGCACCTTGGCCGCCGCCTGTGGAACGGGCGGGTGGGGCTCGTCGCCGCGACCCTGGTGCTGGCGACGATGCAGTTCGTCGACGTGATCAAGCACGCCCAGATCGACCCCCTCAACCTGTTCTGGATCACGCTCGGCAACGCCGGCATCCTGCTGCATTGCCTGCGCGGGCCGAACTGGCGTCTGTACTGGCTGGGTTGCTTCGCGGCCGGCCTCGGCGTCATCACCAAGGGCGTGGGCGTGATCGCCCTGCTGATGCTGCTGCCTTACGTCGCGATGCGCGCGCGGCAATGGCCGGGCGTCACCGTCACCCGCGGCGACGGCTGGCGCTGGGCGGGTGGTGCGCTGGCCTTCCTCCTCGCCATCGCGCTCTGGCTGGTGCCGATGCTGGCGACCGCGTATGGCCTCCGGACCCCGGAATTCATGGCCTACGTGCATGACATCCTGTTCCGCCAGACCGCCGAGCGTTACGCGAACTCGTGGCAGCACGAGGAAAAGCCCTGGTTCTTCCTGCTGGTGATCCTGCGCCTGTGGATACCCACCTGGCTGCTGATCCCGTTCGTCGTGCCGGGCTGGCGCGAGGCGCTGCGCATGCGCGATCCGCGCGTGTGGATGCCGCTGATGTGGTGCGTGCTCGTGCTGGCGTTCTTCTCCATTCCCAGCGGCAAGCGCGCGATCTACATCCTGCCGGCCCTGCCCATGCTGGCGCTGGCGATGGCGCCATACGTCGCCGGCCTGCTGAAGGCGCGCTGGCTCCAGGCGGCGGCGTTCTGGATCGCCATCGCCTGCGCCACGGTGTTCGGCGGTGCGGGCGCCTGGGCACTGGCCAAGGCGCCGAAGGCGGCGCAGCGTATCGCCGAAGGCTACGAGATGGCAGGCCACGGCCAGCCACTGTGGTGGTGCGTGATCGCCGTGGGCGTCGGCTTCCTGGTTTCCGCGCTGGCCTTCCGCCCGCGCCGCGGCGTGGCCGCGCTGCTCGGTGGCATGGCGCTCGGCTGGATCATCTGGCCCGTGGGCACCTATCCCATGCTCAACGACAACCAGTCGGCGCGTGGCCTGATGGAAAAGGCGGATATCGCGATCGGGCCCGATGGCCAGCTGGGCCTCGTCCTCTGGCGGGAGGAACAGATGTACCAGGCACGCCGCCCGGTGGCCGAGTTCGGTTTCGCCCGCGACGCGGCGGCACAGCTGCATGACGCCCGCGCATGGCAGCAGGCCGACCCCGCCCACCGCTGGCTGCTGGTGAACGAGGAAGCGTTCGATGACTGTGTCGTCACCGACAAGGTGATGAGGCTCGGCGTGGCGAACCGCGTGCGCTTCGCGCTCCTGCCGGCGGACGCCTCCAGGCAGGGGTGTGTTCCCGCGTCGACGCGCTGAGTTCCCGCTTCGCGGCTCCCTAGGGAGCCGTCGGCGCTTCGGCTTTTGTCCGCCGCAGCATCCGCTCGTACTTCTTCCTGGTACGCGACGCGTTGTGCGCGCGGTTCATCGAGCAGTGCGGAATGATGTTCTTCTCGCCGAAACCGTCGATCATGACGAGGCGCGGGCCGCCGCGCGAATCCTCGCCGTAGACCACGTTCCAGGCATGCAGGTCGGCGGCGATGGTGTTGTGCGAGAGCAGCCGCGCGTAGAACTCGTCCAGTTCGGCCTGCGTCTTCGCGGTAAATCCCTCGGCCTTCACCCAGTCGTGCAGCGTCGGCGCCAGCCGGCCGTCCGGCGCGCGAACCTTCTCCACGATCTGGCCCAGGCCGATATCGGTCATCTCGAGCCCCACCACGCGGGCGATGGGCGACGTGGCGTAACCGCCCACGTAGATGCCGGTGACGTATTCGCGGAACTCGCGGACGAAATCCTTGTAAGGGCCGCTGCGCGCCATGCGCCGGTACCAGGGCGCCTTGTTCCAGCGCTCTTCGATGGACCCGGTGGCGATCACCTTGATCAGCAGGTCGGCATCGTCCGGGTGCTGGTATACCTCCCGGACGTGCCCGGTGGCGATCGGGGTGGCCTCGGCCAGTCTGAACATCGTCGATCCTCGCGCGGCGGCCGAAAGGCCCCGGTAAGTTGTCAAAAAGGCGGCCAGTGTAAAGTCATGGCCCTGTAACATGCTCATCCATGCGTGGCGGCCGCCGCGCCCCGTTCCGGAACCCACCACGTGCGCAAGCTTACCTGGCGTTTCATCGTTGCCGCCCTCGTCTTCCTGACCCTGTCCCGCCTCGGCCTGTCGCTCTGGCAGTGGACGCGTGTCCACGACGCGGGCGGATTGTGGCCTATCCTCCTCGGCGGCTGGCGCATCGACCTCTCGCTGGTCGCCATGATCGCGGCGTGGCCGGCCCTGCTGTCGCCCTGGCTGGGGCACCGCGCATGGCCCACACGCATAGCCGCCTGGTGGCTGCGCTTCTGGTGGCTGGCGTTCGTGCTGCTGGAAGTGTCCACGCCGCAGTTCATCATCGAATACGACACGCGCCCGAACCGCCTGTACTTCGAGTACCTCACCAGCCCGAACGAAGTGCTGGCGATGCTCTGGCATGGTTACAAACTGGTCGTCGCCGGCGCGCTCGTCGTGCTCGCGGTCATCGGCTGGATCGGGTTCCGCCTCTTGCCCACGCGCCGGCCCGATCCGGTGCCCGTCCGCGGCTGGATGCGCCCGGTCGCGACGGTGCTGGCCTTCGTCGTGCTCTTCCTCGCCGGACGCGGCACCTTGCAGCATCGCCCATTGAATGCCGCGCAGGTCGCGTTCACCAACGACGCGATGGTGAACACGCTGCCGCTCAACTCGCTGTACAACGTGCTCAACGCGGCCATCGCGCTCGGTAACGAACGCTCGGCGTCGGCCGTCTACGGCAAGATGCCGGAAAACGAAATGCAGGCCATCGTGCGGCGCACGGCGGGTTTCGACGGCGCGCCGCTGGACCCGACGTATCCCAGCCTTCATCGCCAGCAGGCGACACGCCAGGGCGCAAAGCCGCTCAACCTCGTCATCATCCTCGAGGAAAGCCTCGGCGCCCAGTTCGTCGGCAGCCTCGGCGGTGCCGGCTACACGCCCGAACTCGACAAGCTGTCGAACGAGGGGTGGTGGCTGACCCGTACCTACGCGACCGGCACGCGCAGCGCGCGCGGCCTGGAAGCGGTCACCACCGGTTTCCTGCCCACGCCGGCCGAGGCGGTGCTGAAACTGCCGCGCAGCCAGCGCGATTTCTTCACGCTCGGTGCACTGCTCGATACCTTCGGTTACCACACCCGCTTCCTCTACGGCGGCGAGGCGCATTTCGACAACATGCGCTCGTTCTTCTTCGGCAACGGTTTCGACGAAGTGGTGGATCGCGCCACCTTCAAGACGAAGCCGACGTTCGTCGGATCGTGGGGTGCATCCGACGAGGACATGTTCAAGGAGCTGCACCAGCGCCTGCTCGACGACGGCGACAAGCCGACGCTGACCGTCGCGTTCTCCGTCTCCAACCATACGCCGTGGGAATATCCTGCCGGCCGCATCCAGGCCGAAGGCGATCCGGCAAGCAACGCGAACGCGGTGCGCTACGCCGATTGGTCGATCGGGCAGTTCTTCGCCAAGGCGAGGCAGTCGCCCTACTGGGACCACACGGTGTTCCTCATCGTGGCCGATCACGACGCGCGCGTGTTCGGTGCCAGCCTCGTGCCGGTGCGTCACTTCCACATCCCCGCATTGATCCTCGGTGCGGGCGTGCCGGTGAAGAAGGACGACCACATCGTCAGCCAGGTGGACCTCGCGCCGACGCTGCTGTCGTTGATCGGCATCAGCAGCGAACATCCGATGCTCGGTGCGGACCTCACGCAGCATTACCCGGATCGCGCCATCATGCAGTACGGCGACAACTACGGTTACCTGCGCAACGACACGCTCGTCGTGTTGCGCCCGAACCAGCCGCCCGCGCAGTACCGCTATGCGGTGGACGGCGAAAAGCTCACCCCGGAAGCCGTGGACCCGCAACTGGAAAAAGTGGTGCTGGCGCACGCGCTGTGGCCGAGCTGGGCTTATGGCAAGCAGCGCTATCGGCTGCCGCAGACGGCAGAGACGGCAAAAAGCGACTGAAGGACGGCCGCGGCGGGGCGTCATTGTCTATCTGTAAGTCTTTCCGGACGAGTGCCGCTAACCAGCTATTTTCATTGGAGTTGTTCAGGGCGCCGGCGGTTGACTCGGTTCGATGGGGGTTCTACTAAGAAGGCGCGGTGGCCGCCGGCACGGCGCCGTGCCCGCATGGAAGGCATTCGCCGTGGCGAACGCGCGACCTTCGGCACGATGGCTTCCGCGTATTGGAGTCAATCTCACGGAGGACGTATCGTGTCTAAGAATGAATGCTCTGACCATGCCATCACGCTTCGCGTGAAGTTCAAGGACGAGACGCTGCTCGCCATTCTCGAGTCGATAAGCAGCGCGCTGAAGTCTCTTGCACGACGTGCCCGGCAGGACATGGTGGCACCCACCGTCGATGGTGCGGAGGAAGACGAGGGAATTATTCCTTATTTCGTGTTCGAGAACGGTCTATCCGTTCACGCGCGGTATGGGGACTTCCATCCCCATGAACCGGTGGCGTTCATCATCGAATCGGAGAGCGGCCTCCCTCTCAGGGAAAGCGCGATCGTCCCGGATAACCCGGGCCTGGAGGTGATTCATGGGTTCCGCTACGAGAACGTTGCGCACCTTGCAGGTCAGACCGTTGACATCTCATTCCGGTTGCCCTCGCGAGTTCCCGAGCTGGTTTCCGCGCCGCGCAAGTACGTCGTCGCAAGGGCGGGTATACCAAAAAAGCCGTAGGCGGGCGACGGCGAAATGGCTGAAGTGCTGAAGGGCCGAGCCATGCAGCGATAGCGCTGCATGGCTTCTGGCCTATTGGGGTCATCCGCATCGTTTCTGCACTAATCGAACTAGTACAGGCGGTGCCCGCGATGGCCCGTACCCAAGTCCTTCCTATCCAGATCGTCACCGGCGATCCTCGCTCCATCGGAAAGCAGATCGTTGACGCGGTGCGCATGCGCCTCACCATGGCTGCATCCGCCAACCCTCCGCCGTTGGCGAAAGACGGTCGGTGAGGTCGAGGCGATCGAGGAACACCGCATCGTGCGAGACGACGACGAGGGTGCCTTCGTATTGCAGCAGCATGGTTTCCAAGGCGTCGAGCGATGCGATGTCCAGGTGGTTGCCGGGTTCGTCCAGCAGGAGCAGCTGCGGTGGCGGCTCGGCAACCAGGGCGTGGGACAGCGCGGCCTTCAGGCGCTCGCCGCCGCTCAGGTTCCCCGCGGGCATCGTTACCTTGTCCGCATCCAGTCCCAACAAGGCGAGGCGCAGGCGAATCGCATCGTCACCCGCGGCCGGTGCGGATTCGCGCATCTGCGCGATCAGCGGACGCGCGGGGTCCAGCGTCGAAAGGCGCTGGTCCAGCCAGGCCGTCCGCGCGGGCAGGCTCGCGCGTCCCGACAACGGCGCCGCACGGCCTGCCAGGACGCGCAGCAGCGTCGATTTCCCGCAGCCGTTCGGTCCCGTGACGCCGACGCGCTGGCCTCCCCGGAGAATGAGGTCGACGGTACGCGCGCCGTCACGGACGTAGGGAAGCGTCACGTCCTCGAGGAGCGCGACCCTCCGGCCGGTGACGCGCCCGGCCTCGGGGACGAGCAGTGCCGGCGGTACCTCGCCGTCCACGCGCCGCGCGGCATCCGTCACCTTTTCCGCAAGGCGTTCGCGCGCGGCGTCGTGCCGCCGGCTCAGCTTCCCTGTCGTCGTCTCGCTCCGATGCTTCCGTCCGCCGAGCATGATCCGCGGCAGGTTCGCGTCGCCCGCCTCGCGCCGGCCGCGTGCCTGCCGGCGCACCTGGCGCTCCTGTTGTTCTCGTAGCGCCAGTTCTCCACGCTTCCGCTCGATCCGGCTCGCATCGAGCGCGCGCTGTGCCGCTTCGCGCTCCTCGCGGCGCGCCGCCTCGTAGAAGCCATAGTTTCCTCCATAGATGCGCAGGCCGGCCGGCGTCAGTTCGACGATGCGCTCCATCGCCGCCAGCAGTTCGCGATCGTGGCTTATGACAAGCAGCCCGCCGGGCCATGCGTGCAGCCACTGCCGCAGCGCGTCGCGTCCGCCGGCATCGAGGTGATTGGTCGGCTCGTCGAGGATAAGGTAACCGGCGCCATACAACCGCGCGCCGAGCAGTGCGACACGCATGGCTTCGCCGCCGCTCAGCGTGGCCGCACCGCCAGCCGGATCGACGTGCGCGAGCCCTTCCGCCTCCAGGGCGTCGCGCAGGCGCTCGCGGAGGGTCCAGCGATCGCCGACGATGTCGAAGTCGCGCGGATCGCTGCTGCCGGCCTCGATGCGATCGAGGGCGGCGACGATGTCGCCCACGCCGGCAAGCGCGGCGACGGACAGGTCCCCGTCGTCGGCAACGCGTTGCGCAAGGTAATGCACCGTGCCGTTACGAACGCAACGACCCGCCGTCGGCTCGTCGGTGCCGGCAAGGATGCGCGCGAGCACGCTCTTGCCTACGCCATTGCGCCCGACGAGCCCTGTGCGGCGCTCGTTGAAGGTTTCGGAGAGATCGGAAAAGAGGGTCCGGCCGTCCGGCAGGACACAGGTGACGCGGTCGAGCGTCAGGAAGGTCTTCGTCATGCGTGTTTCCAGCCATGCCATGTGCTTCCCCGTGCGGAGGAAGATCGACGTTTGCCCGCGAGCGGGCGAAGGCATTACTGGCGCATCGAAGGAATGATCCGGAGAGAAGACGGCGTGGGAAGGATACTACACACGAAGAATCTGAAAAACGCGCGCACCTAGAGACAAGGGCTGATCGACGCGGTAGCCTGTCTTCGTTGCCTGCGTTCCAGTCGCAAAACGCCACGCAGGCAACCATCGCTTCGATGCGGTGAAGAGCGCGGGCTGAGGGTGTTCGAGCACCCCCAACCCGCTAACGACCAACCAACCCCAAAGTTGATTGACGCTATGACCATTCTACGGCACTCGCCCGCCCGCCGGTTCCCCACCGGCGACACCCTCACCGGTTACCGGGTCGTCTATCCCCCCCGATAAGGTCGGCTGACGAACGGCAGCGCCGTTTGTCTTCTCCGACTTTTCTTGGTCGTGCAACCCGGTGCGTAGCCGGCTGGGCGGTCGAGCGGGGCTGACCAGGCCTGCCACCCACTTCCGATACCGAACGATCCGGCGCTCGGCCACGGGCTGCCGGTGGAACCGCGAGCCGTCGTTTTTTGGCTGTTCCATCGCGGTACGCCGTCTTCACGACGGCGTGCCGCACCTTAGGAGGAACGAGGATGTCTCTATCGAGAGTTGAAAGTCACAAAGAGCGCCATGGTGTCCTACAGGTCGATCCCGATGCGTCGGCGGGTTGACAGGAGAAATGGCGATTCACTAACTTCCGACACACACCCACATCTGTCGGTGTACATGGCCGACAGGCCGTGCATCCAATCTTCGGCGTCGTCCCCGTCGAAGACTCATCGAAGAAGGTCATGCCGATGCTGCGATCAGGGACGCAGGCGCGAGTGCGCGCGCTTCGCTTACAGCGACTTCCATCCACCCTTACTCGATCGATCCGTGGTTAGCGCCTAGGACGCCATGGTGTGCCGGGTCCGTTCCCGGTTTACGCCTTCATCAGGGAGACAATATGTCACTGACGATTCGTCGTCGGCGCGATCCGCTTCGCGCCGCTTGCCGGGGTTTTGCCGCTTTCCTGTGCGCGAGCGCAGCAGAAGCGCAGAACGCGACGCCGGAGGAGGAGTACCGGAAGTACCTGCGCGTCGAGACCGGGCTTGCGCCGTTGGGTGAAAATGCCTTCGGCGAGGAAATCGCCCTCTACTCGGGCGCGCTCGCATTCCGTCAGGTGGATATCAGCCTGCCCGGTAACGGCCCCACTATCGAGGTGGCCCGCCGCTTCGCCTTCAACGAACGCGGCACGCGCCTGGATTTGATCGGCCGGGCCTTCGGGGATTGGGAACTCGATCTTCCCTCGATCACGACCAGCACCGCGAACCAACAGAACGTGCGTGGTTGGGCCGTGGATGGGGCCCAGCCGGGTGCGATCTGCTCGTCGTTCGGGCCGCCGCCGCTCGTTCGCTCGCCACCGGGCGACCCCATGCGTCACGGCTGGGAAGTCGCCGCATGGTGGTCCGGCCACCAGCTGCATATGCCGGGCGAGGGCGACCAGGACCTGCTGCGCCGCGTACCCGGCAATCCGGCGGCGCCCACTTACGGCGGGTTGCTCTATCCGATCGTGACGCGCGGAAACTGGGCGGTAGGTTGCCTTGCCCAGGCGTCAAACGATGCCTCCGTGCAGGCCTTCCTCGCCATTGCCCCGGACGGCACCCGTTACAGGCTCGACCATCTGGCGTATCGCTGGATGCCGAACATCGAGCGTCCCTTGGGAACGGGGGGCACACGGCACGCGCCACAAACCGATGTCCTCCAACGTCGCGAAGGCCGAATGTTGCCGACGCGGGTGGAAGACCGCTTCGGCAACTGGATCCAGTACCACTACAACGGCGATCTGGTGACCGACATCACAGCCAGCGACGGCCGCCATGTTGCCATCGGGTACGAGGCGGGGACATCGCGCATCGCCGCCGTCACGGTGATGCCGGGGAATGCCCTGGCCCGCACCTGGCGTTACCAGTACGCCCCGTTGCCCCGCGGGGCGACGCTGGCGGGCATTACCTTGCCGGACGGCGCGAGCTGGCAATTCAACCTCGCATCGTTTTCCAGCGACGCCCGCATCGCCATCTCCGGCTCGGGAACCTGCAACCGTCTGGCGAACGCCGACAACGCGGGCACCGTGTACACGGGCAGCATGGTGCACCCTTCGCGCCTCTCCGCGGAATTCACCGTGACGCCTGTGCGGCGCGGCCGCTCGGGGCTATACCGGACATGCTGGGCCGCGCCCAGCATCAACCCGCTGCCCGATGCACCGGGCACGTTCGCATTCCAGCCTAATGCCTGGTGGAGCATGGCCCTGGTCTCGAGGCGCTATTGGGGCGCCGGCATGGACGAGCGCCGTTGGGTCTACGCGTACTCGCCCAGCAACGAAAGCTGGCGGCAGGATTGTCCGGGCGCTTGGTCACCAAAGTCATCCGTGGATACCTGCGGGCGCGTGCCGAACGTCGCGACATCCGGCGCCGCCTCTACGCGGTCAACCCAGGCCTGGCATATATGGATCGCCGAGGCTGGGTCATTCTGCTCATCCTCCTGCTCGGCTTGTTCATGCACGGCCCCGCGCGCGCCGACGAGGAAGTCGTCACGTATTACCTCACCGACGAGCAGGGTACGGCGCTGGACGCGACCGATGCCGAGGGAGCGTCGAAGAAGCTCCAGACCTATACACCGTTCGGCGAGGGAATGCTGGGCCTTGCCCAGCGAGGCCACATCGGTTACGCAGGCCACCTGCACGAAGAAAACATCAACGGCCTGGTGTACATGCAGGCCCGCTATTACGACACCCATATCGGCCGCTTTCTCTCAGTCGATCCGGTGATGGGTGCGCCCGGACAGTTGGCCGACTTCAATCGTTATGCGTATGGGCGGAACAACCCGCATCGGTATGTCGATCCGGATGGGCGGCAGGTTTTCGGTAGCGCGGAGGTGGCGAAAAGTAGGTACGACCGAGAAATGAACGTGGCATCCATGGCTTCGATGATGACAAATCTCGAACTACCACAGAACAACTTCCGTCTGGATGGGCTCGTGGCCGGAAAACCAACGCTTACAGCGTCAAGCACGGCAGCTTTAGGGGGAGGAATCAAAGCAACTAAAGGTGTTGTCAATGCGGATAGCAACGTTAGCATTGTCACCCCAGCACTGGGTCTGCGTGCATCGGCCGAAACGTCCTTGATTAGGGTTGCTTACGATGGAAACGGCGGGATGGCACCATCGAATGTCCGAATGGGCATCGGACTAGACCTCGCAGCCTATTCCCTCATAGGGGGCGGGGTTACTATCGAATATGTACCACCATATTACTTTTCAGCGGGCATCGACGTCGGTGTCGGAGCCGGTACGTCGATCAGCTTGTACGCTGTCGGTGTCGACCTCAAGGAAAATAACGAATGAAAATGCTCATGATTACATCTGGATTGTTATGTTTTGTCTCTGTAGTCGTTTATCTCGCTTCAATGGGCCTAATTGCGTCGCGCATGCAGAAGGCAGGCGATAAAAGTGTAAGTTTGTTCGATCCAAGTGGTCAGCTTCGACTCATAAAGGCGGTCTTCTGGAGGAAGTCCATGGAGGCTGGGTTTAGAGCACAGCATTGGTCTCTAGTCTGCACGGCAAGGGCGTCAGGAGTTATCGGACTGACGCTTATTGTCACAATCTTCATTGCTATCTCAACGGGGTACTTTCGATAGTCATCGCCGGTCGATGTCTTTTGTAACGGCCGGGCGTAATGACGAATCATCTTGGCGGAGACGGGAAGGCCTATCAGATGTTGGAGATCCGAGGCTCTTACGGCTCAAATAACAACAGTAATCCCGGACTCTAAGCCGGGCCGCTACTGAAGGCGGGGGGACGTCGAGGCGTATGTTGTGACGATAACTGTATATTTTTTCTTCCTGGTCTGTCTCGGAATCATCACTCAGGTGCTCTGGATGGTCTTTGCGGCTTTGTTGAATAGAGTGTCGCCCGCAATGCAACGATCCTACGATCATCCGATGGCGCGGCAGAGATATGCCGGTCTTGTCATGCTTGGCGTCCATCCTGCTCCGACGATGATGCTACGCATATTGCGCGTGGTCCTTGCGATGCGCGTTATTTTGGGGTCGATGGGCTACCTCAGTGCCCTATACATCGCCTTTTCGGATGGATCGGCCCCGGGGACGTGTGAAATTTGTCAGCTGGACCCTCTGAGTAAGACGCTGCGTTTCTGGTTGTTGTTTTGCCTGGCGGCCGCTCTGACTGTCGCTGCGGAAATCGCAGTGATAATGGTCGCGTATCAAGATAAATATATCGAAGAAGCTCCTCCATACATAAATTTGCAGCGCATAAGGCTGGGATTTCGTCTTGTGTTTTCCGATGTACCTGCTTCTGCGGGAGATCGAGTCAACGGACTTCGTATTGCCTGCCGTTGCGTGGTCCTTATCGCAATCATCGATGTATTACTGATGATTTTTCTTCCCGATGAGATTCTAAGGTGGCAACCGCGCTTCTATGGGTGCTCGGGCTGAAGGTGCCTGAGGCCAGACGTCCGTTGGCTTTGCCGACGCGCTATTCGTTCGGCCAGAACCTGGAAGGTGCGCGCGCTTCCTGGATCAGCCGCCTGGCATCACCTGCACCACCATCCGCGCCAGCGATGCCTGCGAATACGGTTTCGCCAACCGCGGCAGCTCGGGCGACTGGCCGGCCGGCATCTCGGCATAGCCGGTCGCGAGGACGACCGGCAGGTCGGGATAGCGCTGGCGCAATTCCACCGCGAGCTGCGCGCCCGTCATCTGCGGCATGGCGTGGTCCGTGATGACGAGGTCGACGGCATCGTCGATCATGCTCAGGGCTTCCGCGGCGGAGCGCGCGGCGATGACGGCATATCCCAGGTCTTCCAGCATCTCGACCGTCGTGGCGCGCACGAGCTCGTCGTCGTCGACGGCAAGGATCCGCAAGGCGCGCGAGGACGAGACGCGGCTGAATGCCTGTGCCGAACGCACCGCCGGCGGCATGGTTTCCTCCGCGTGCGGGGCGGCCGGAAGCCAGATTTCCGCGGTGGTTCCCTCGTCCTTCCTGCTGCGCAGCACCAGCGCACCGCCCAGCTGTTCGGCGAGGCCGTGCACCATCGACAACCCGAGGCCGGTACCCTTGCCGACGCCCTTCGTGGTGAAGAAGGGCTCGATCGCACGGTTCAGCGTGTCCTCGTCCATGCCGGCACCGGAATCGGACAGCGACAGCCGGACGTAATGTCCAGGCGGCACGACGCCTTCCGCATCCTGTATCCACCGCTCGCTGGTCGAGATGACGATGGTGCCGGCACCGTCCATGGCGTCGCGGGCGTTCACGGCGAGGTTGAGCAGCGCGGCTTCCAGCTGGTTGGCGTCCGCCTCCACGGGTGGCAGGCCCAGCGCGAAGCGTGTCTCCACCACGATGGTGCCGCCGAGCGAGCGCTGCATCAGTTCCTTCATGCCTTCGACGAGGTTGCGCATGTCGACGCGCTCGGTCTTGAGCTCCTGGCGCCGCGCATAGGCGAGCATGCGCCGCGTGAGCGTGCTGCCGCGCTGCGCGCCGGCCATCGCGTTATCGAGCAGGCGCAGCAGGAGCGGCTCCTGCGGCATGCGTTCGCGCAACAGTTCGAGGCTGCCCTGCACGGCCATCAGCAGGTTGTTGAAGTCGTGCGCGATGCCGCCGGTGAGGTTGCCCAGCGCTTCCATCTTCTGCACCTGCATGAGCGCCATCTCGGCCTTGCGGATATTCTCCTCGCTACGCCGCAGGGCCTCGGTGCGCTCGGCCACCTTCGCTTCCAGTTCTTCGCGGAAGCGCCGCTCGCTCTCGCGCACCTCGGCCTCGGCGAGGACACGCTCGGTGGTCTCCACCACGATGGCGATCACGCCGCCCGGCTTGCCGGTCTCGTCCAGCACCGGCGAGTAGTCGAGGTCCATCCAGACCGGCTCGGGCTTCCCGTGGCGGACGAGGGTGAGTTGCTGGTCTTTGTACGCCAGGGTACCGCCCGCGAGCCCGACGCGCATCACGTTGTCGTTGAAGTCGGCGACCTCGGCCCACCCCTTGCGCACCTCCGAACCGAGCAGGGCCGGGTGGCGGCTGCCCGCGAACACCGAGTAGGCATCGTTGTAGATCATGATGCCCTTCTCGCCCCAGAGCAGCACGATGGGCACCGGCGAGAGCAGCAGCATGCCGGTGACGGTGCGCAGGCTCTGCGGCCACCTGTCGACAGGGCCGAGGCCCGTCGTCGTCCAATCGAACGCGCGTATGAGCGCGCCAGCTTCGCCACCGCCATCCAGCCACGAAAGCTCGGCGGTGTCTCCGGACGGGGCGTTGGGGGTAGTCATGAGGCCTCTGGGCGGGGGGTCCTGTCGGCGAGTGTAATCAGACGATATGTGACGACGGATTCAACGGCGCGCTCATGCCGGTTGAAGCGCGGTGCCGCATCCGCCGCAGAACCTGTCGGACCTGTCGATAGACGTGCTGCAGGATGGACAGACATTGGCGGCCGCCGCGAAGGCGACCGCGGCCGGACTCGTCTCGGGCGCCGCGCCGCCCGTGCGATTCAGCGCGCCAAGGACTGCGCTCTTTTGCAGGTCCGCCTGGGAGGTCGGCGCGACGAACACGCTCTGCTCGCCCGCAAAGTCGGTCAAGTGCCCGGTCATGCGGCGCGCGAAGTCGGGGGTGCCGCGCAGCCCGGTGACGATGCGCGTGGCGCCCTTGCCGAAGATCACGGTGTCGAGCTCGGCCGCCCAGACGCGCAGTGTCATCGTCTCGATGTTGATGATCTGCTTCTCGGTCTTCACCCGATCCGTGAACGTGTTGCCGAAATCCATCCGGGCCGCCTGGTAGTTGCCCTGCATTTCGATCCATACGATTCGTGACGTGAAGTCGAAGCGCTGCCAGAGGACGCGCCCGGCATTCAGGCAATAGCTGCCAAGGGTGAGCATGGCCAGACCGAGCGTCATCAGCGAAAACAGGCGCGGCTCGATGATGGTCGGATCGAGTCGCACCCCGAAGATCACCAACCAGAGGGTGGCTAGCGCGATCAGTGCGACGCCAGCCACGTCCAGCCACGCGATCCAGCGAAAGCGTGCCAAGGCGAACGCGGTGGCGACATTCAGCCGGCGCTGTTCGACGGCGGGCATCGGCTGGGTTTCCTCGACGAGTTCCGCGCTGAATGCGCCGGCACCGCCGCTAACCACGGGCAGCACGCGCACGTAACGGCGGTTTGGAATCCGTTCGACCCACTCGTCCTGTAGCGTCCGATCAAGTTCGTCCATCAACTGCTTGGGATGGCAGTTCATGGAGAGGCTGGTCTGCTCGCGCGCCATATTCGTGTTCGGCGCGCCGGTCATCTGGTTCATCAGCGCCCGGAAGTACAGGCCAACGCTTCCCAGCGATGCCAGCAGCAGGAAGAGCGTCTGCACTTCGAGCGACAGCCAGCCGATATCGGGGAGCGAGTGCGAGACCAGCGGGAGAAGGACCGGTGCGAAAACCGCTACCAGCACCAGCGTGACGAGCCCGCGCATGCCCACGTTCGCACGCCCCGTCGCACCGGTTTCGATGGGCAGCAGCAGGAGCACCACGCTGAAGATGAAATAGAACAGTCCCATCCAGGCCGCGGCCTGGCGGTCGGAAAAACCGAGCCACGCGACCAGGAAGGACAGCAGCGTCACGATGATGACGATGCCAGTCTGGAACTGGCGTTGCGCGATGTACTGCACAGGGCGTGGCGCGAAAATGAGGTCGCGGATCCACGCGTAGAGAAGACCGTTCAAGGGGCCTATGGGCTCCGGATATGTGATGGCGTTCTGTCGCAACATTTCCTTGAGTTCGTCGGCCTGCACGCTCCTGCCGTTTGCATCGCCCGTAAGTTCCGGGGCGAGGCCGACGGGAAGACCGCGGCCGAAGAAAAAGCGCAACTGCATGAGCAGGCGGCGACCGTAACGAAGCCCTGTCACCAGGAGGCCCACGCCGAGCAACAACGGCAGCATGCTTTGCATGCCGTGCCCATGGCTCATGGCGCCACGGCTGACCACCAGCAGGCTTATGCCGCCCGCGATAAGCACAATCGTCGTCGCCATGAGGAACCAGTTCTCCACGTAGGAGGGGTTCGGGAAATCCATTCGCTGACTTTCGGCGTTGTATTCGTATGACATCGTGGCGATCCCTGGCATGTATCGGTCGGTCGGCGACGGTGCAGCTTGCACGCGCCCGTGGAGATTTGTAAGCATACGGCGAGCCGTTTGCTTTTTGTGATCTACAGGGAACCGACATGGACGACAGGACGAAGCCGCAGCAGCGGCATCGACGAGGACCGTACGCCTTCCATGGCGCATGGGGTCGCCCCATCCCTCCATCCCATGGCGCCGTTTTTTCGTCGCTAGTCATTTTCTCGACACGTGCAGGAGAAGCACCATGAACTGTCCGGATTGCGGACGGCCCCACGACGTCGCGAGCAAATTTTGTCGCGGTTGCGGCGCGTCAATAACACCTCCTGGCGCACTCGATCCGACATGCACGGCCTGTCAATCGCCGCTTCAAGCTGGTGCGCGATTCTGCAAGCAATGTGGGGCGACGACCGCCCGGCCGGCGGAGGCGGTCGCGCACGGACTGGATGCCGTCTCTCCCGCCACAGCACCTGCCGAGGCAGCGCAGCCGCAGTCGTCGGTGCCGCCTGAGCCATCTGCCGGAAGGTCGCGGGTCATTGCCATCGCGGCGACGGTCGTGCTGGGTGTCGTGGCGTTGGGTGGCCTCGTCACCTGGAGTTTCCTGCGGCATGACGCACCCCCCGTACCGCCCGTAGCGGAAGCACCGGCTGCACCCGACGCGGCCCCTGCGGTTGATGTGCGCTCCGCGCCGGCGATAACTCCGCCACCGACGTCCGAGGCGGTCGTCGAGCCGGCGCCGGTCCCGGCACCGACCGTTCATGCGGCGCCCGCCGCCACGGCGCCGATCGTCGAAACAGTCGCCCTGTCGATCCCGCGCGCCGCGCCGCTTACGGCCGAGAAGCCGGCGCCTGCCAAGCGACAACCGCCACGCCCCACGGTCACGCCTTCGATGCAAGACGTAGCGCTTTCGCTGGTGCGGAAGGGTGAAAGCGCCTTCTCCCGGCAGGATTATTCCACCGCGATCGCGAACGCGCGCGCCGCACTGGACGTCAATCCGGGACTGGCGCGGGCGAAGCAGCTGCTTGACGAAGCGCAACGCGCGCAACAGCAGGCCATGAACAGCATTTCCATCCAGTAAAGGGAGAGTTCGTCATGAGGATTTTCTATCGATCGATGCGCGCATGCGGCCTGATCGCCAGCGGCGCCACCCTCGCCGTTATTGCAGGTTGTGCGCAGGTGCCGGCACAAGGCGGCGTGCATACCAGTGGCCCTTATGCCGGGCAACCTGCGGCGCAACCAGAGTCTTCCGGATGCAATACGGGCGCGGCCGTCGCGGTCGGTGCGCTCGCGGGCGCGCTGTTCGGCAAGGGCAAGGGCCACCTCGTCGGCGCCGCCGTCGGCGCCGGTCTCGGTGCTCTGGCATGCACGGTGTACAACTATCGCGCGCGTCAGGTACGCGAGCGCACCGCGGTGGAGGCCGATTACGTGCGGGATCGCGGCGCGCTTCCCGAAAACAACACCGTCTCGGCTTACCAGAGCGCCTTGCAGCCTTCGACTACGGTGCGTGCGGGAAGTCCGGTAGAAATGCGCTCGAATATCGTTGTGGTGAACGGAACGCGTGACCAGGCGCCGCGCCTGTCGGAAACACTCACGCTGTTTTCGCCCGATGGCAAGCAGCTGTCGACGGTGACCAAGACCGCCAACGATATCGGCGGCACCGGCGAATACCAGACCAACTTCAACTTCAATCTCCCGAAGGGCATCGAGAACGGCCGCTACATGCTGCGCTCGACACTGACGATGGATGGCCGGCAGGTCGATTCGAACGACGTGCCCATGCTGGTGGTGAGCTGATGTCGGGCCTGGGCATGTTGGTGCGCTGCTACGAAGGTATGCGCAACTGGCGCGCGTTCACCTTGCTTGCCATCGCCATCGTCTGTGGTGGGATGTGCGCTTCGCTGGCCGGAGCGCTGGCGATGCAGGCAGGCGTCCTGTTCGGTGGCGTCGGCCTGCTCATTGCCGTCACCGTCTATCTCGCCGGGATCAATGGTGCCGGCCTGCTGCTGCTCGATCAGGCCGACCGGCGTCCGCTGCGCGGCATGGGCGCGGCCTTCCTGGGCGGTCTGCATGGTACCTGGACCTCGTTCCTTGCCTTCCTCCTCCTGGGGTTAGGGCTGGTGTGCGTCGTGCTGGCGATGTATCTGCTGTCGCTGCTCACGCGTATCCCCGGCGTGGGGACTTTGTTCGCCTTTCTGCTTGCCGGTCCGGGAGCGGTGGCTCTGGCGTTCTGCTATGGCTTGCTCGCCATCGGCACGCCGCTGATGCTCGTGGCGGTGTGGCGTGGTGCAGGCGTTCTCGGTGCGATCGGCCGTGCCGTCGACATCGTCGTGAAACGGCCACTCGATGCCTTGTTGCATTTCGTCGTGCTGACGATTCTGGTCGTTCCCGTCGCGGTGTTCGTCATCGGCCTGCTGACGCTGACCTCTACGCTCAGCCTGTCGATCTTCAGCGGTGGCGGCGCTGGCTCGATCCTCGGCGCCATGGGGGGCGGTTATGGGTACGGCGGCATGCGCGGCCCCTTCGACGGCTTGATGAACCAGCTCCAGTCGGCAGGCGCCGCAAGCGCTTCCATAGGCGTGGTGATGCTGGTGCTCGTCGCCTTGTTCGTGCTGGTCGGGATGTTCGGCTACATCATGATTCACGACTCGCTCGGTGCGGGCCTCGACACGCACGCCGAAGACCGCCTGCGTGGCGGGGTATCGCAGATCAAGCGCAAGCTGGCGGAACATCGCCCGCAGCCGCAGGCGGCAGTCCAACCCACGGCCACCGCGCCTGCGCGCATGTGCTCAAGCTGCGGTACCCGGTTGCAGGGCGACGACCGATTTTGCGGCGATTGCGGGACGCCGGCCTAGCGATGGAAGGGTGCGTCAGCGAGCCATTCGCTGTCGCGCCTGGTCCAGCGTGCGGCAGAGCGTCGTCACACCCGGCAGGATCGCGGGGGAAGGGAGTGCCAGTGTCGGCGCATCGATGGACAGGACGTTCCCGTGCCGCGTCGCGGCCAGGAACCGGGCGTGCTTCCAGGATTCCAGCGCGTCGCCCGAATCGCCGCTACCAAGAATGACATCGGGGTTTCGGGCGAGGACGGCCTCTCGGCTGACAGCGGGCGCGGCTTGCTGGAGGTCCGCGAAGACGTTGTCGCCGCCGCAAAGGTCCAACGCGTCGTCGATGATCTGGGCTCGGCCGACGGTCATCAGGGGCCGGTCCCAGATCTGGTAGAACACCTTGAGGCGCCGCTTCCGCGCGTAGGTCGAGCGCAGCCGCTCCAGGCCCGCCTCGAAGGCGCGCGCGCTCCGCTCGGCTTCGTGTTCGGTTCCGGCGAGCTTGCCGAAGCGGCGCACCGCCGGCGCCACATCGGCGAGGCGCGTCGTTTCCGCATAGAACACGGGCAATCCGAGGCGGACGAGCTTGTCCACCTGCGACGCGGCATTGCCGCTTTTCCACACGACGACGATGTCCGGCTTCAGGCCGACGATCCGCTCGAGGTCGATCATCGTCGCATCGCCCACGACCGGCACCTTCCTCGCTTCCACCGGGTACTCGGTGAAGCGCGAGGTTCCCACCACGTAGGCGCCCGCACCGGCCGCGAACAAGGTATCGGTGAGGTTGGGTGCGAGACTGACGATCCGGTGTGCCGGCGCGGGCAGGGTCACGGTGCGTCCGGCATCGTCGACCACGGTCACGGATGCCGTGGCCGTGGTGGCGACCCACATCGCCAGGCCGGCGAGGAAACGGATCATGGCGGCGCCCCGTGCAGGCGTCCGGCACGGAAGAACAGTTCGTCGCCGAGCATCACGCCGTGGATGGGATGGTGGAAGGCGGCGCTGAGGTGCTCGCTGGTGACCACCTCGTCCTTCAGTCCGGCCAGCGCGCCGCCCTTGCCGTCGAGCAGCACGGCATGCGTCGCATGCTGGAAGGCGAGGTTGATGTCGTGCACGGTGTAGACCACCGATTTGCCCTGCGTGGACGCGGCGAGCATCAACTCGTGCAGGGTCTTCATCTGGTGGTGCAGGTCGAGCGACGAGAGCGGCTCGTCGAGCAGCAGCACGTCCACGTCCTGGGTGAACAGCGCCGCGATGTTCACACGCTGGCGCTCGCCGCCGGAGAGCGTCATGACGTCGCGATCGGCCAGCGCCTCCAGTTCGAAGGTATGCAGGGCGCGCCCGGCGCTGCCGGTGTCGCGTTCGCCCCAGGCCCAGAAGGGCAGGCTCGGATGACGCGCGGACATCACCGCTTCCATCACCGTGAGGCTGAAGGCATCCACGATCGTCTGCGGCAGAAAGCCGCGACGGCGGGCCAGTTCGATGGGGCGATAGCCCGCGACGTCGCGGCCGCCGAGGAGCACGCGGCCACCATCCGCCGCGCGCAGGCCCGCGAGCGTGCGCAGCAATGTCGACTTGCCCGCGCCGTTGGGACCCAGCACGCACCAGACCTCGCCGGGAGCGACGCGCATGTCGAGCGCCTGGACGAGCGTGCGCCCGCGCATCCAGAGGGTGAGCGATTCGGCGGCAAGCTCCAGGCTCATCGGCGGCGCACCAGCAGGAACATGAAGGTAGGCACGCCGATGATCGCCATCACCGCGCCGACGGGCAGCTGTATCGGATCGGCCACGATGCGCGAGACGGTATCGGCGACCACCACCACGATACCGCCGCCGATGGCGCAGGCCGGCAGCAGCACGCGCTGGTCGTTGCCGACGATGCGCCGCAGCGCATGGGGCACCACGAGGCCAACGAAGCCGATGGTGCCCGCCGTGGTCACCGCCACCGCGGTGGCGAGCGAGGCAATGACGAAGATCGCCGACTTCACCGCGTTCGGGCGCACGCCGAGTGCGCTGGCCGACTCCTCGCCGCGCATCAGCAGGTTGAGCTGGCGGCCCAGCGGCACGACGAAAAGGACGCAGGCCAGGAGGACGACGATCGGCATCGAGCCGTTCGCCACGCCGCTCAGGTCGCCCATCATCCAGAACAGCATGCCGCGCAGGTTCCTGTCGGGCGCCAGGACCAGCATCATGCTCACGATGGCCCCGAAGCCGGAGGCGAGCATCACGCCGATGAGGATGAGGTCGGTGGAATCCTCGCGCTGCGCCGCGCGGGCGCGGGCCAGCAGGTCGCGATGCGCCAGCACGAAGACGGCCACGCAGGCGAGCAGCGCGCCGGTGGCGGCGCCCATGGCGGTGAGCACGGCGCCGGCACCGGCCAGCATGGCACCCAGCGCGCCGACGGCGGCACCGCCGGAGAGGCCCAGCGTGTATGGGTCGGCGAGGGGATTGCGCACGAGGATCTGCATGAGGCAGCCGGACATCGCCAGGAGGCCGCCCACCCCGTAGGCGGCCACGGCACGGGGGATGCGCAACTCCCACACGATGGCGTGCATGGCGGTGTCCGCGGGCGTGGTCAGCGCCTGCCAGGACGCCGCCAGCGTGGAATCGGCCCCACCGAGCAGGACGGAGGCGAGCAGCACGGCCAGGCCGCACAGGAGCATGCCGAACCACAGCCGCAGGGCCGAAGCGAACGTGGTCATGCGGGATGGTGCGGATGTCGTCGATGCATGCGCGGGAAGCGTAACATGAGGGGCTTCATCCGGCCGTCCCCGCAGCCCTCCACCGGAGTCCCACCGTGACTTACCAAGCAGCCTCGGATCGTTACGACAACCTCATGCCCTATCGCCGTTGCGGCCGCAGCGGCATCGACCTCCCGGCCATCTCGCTCGGCCTCTGGCAGAACTTCGGCGGCGCCGACGTCTTCGAGAATGGCCGCGCCATCCTGCGCCGCGCCTTCGACCGCGGCGTGACGCACTTCGACCTCGCGAACAATTACGGGCCGCCGTACGGCTCGGCCGAGGAGAATTTCGGCCGCGTGATGGCGAGCGACCTCGCGCCGTAC
Organism: Luteibacter yeojuensis; assembly: GCF_011742875.1. NCBI lineage: Bacteria > Pseudomonadati > Pseudomonadota > Gammaproteobacteria > Lysobacterales > Rhodanobacteraceae > Luteibacter > Luteibacter yeojuensis. Next base: position 2,851,811 of record NZ_JAAQTL010000001.1, on the reverse strand, counting down.
CGCGACGAGCTGATCGTCTCCACGAAGGCTGGCTGGGACATGTGGCCAGGCCCTTACGGTGGCATCGGCGGCAGCCGGAAGTACCTCGTCGCCAGTCTCGACCAGTCGCTGAAGCGCATGGGCCTCGACTACGTGGACATCTTCTATTCGCACCGCGTGGATCCCACCACGCCGCTCGAAGAGACGATGGGCGCGCTGGCGCACCTGCATCGCCAGGGCAAGGCGCTGTACGTCGGCATCTCCAGCTACTCGCCGGAGCTGACCCGCAAGGCGGCGGCGATCCTCGCGGAGGAGCGCGTGCCGCTCTTCATCCACCAGCCGAACTACTCGATGTTCAACCGCTGGATCGAGGACGGCCTGCTCGACACGCTGGAAGACCTGGGCACCGGGTGCATCGCCTTTTCTCCGCTGGCGCAGGGCCTGCTGACGTCGAAGTACCTCGGCGGCATCCCCGCCGATGCCCGCGTCACGCGCGAGGGTTCGCTCGGCAAGGGTCAGTTGAACGAGACGAACCTGGAACGCGTGCGCGCGCTCAACGCCATCGCCGAGCGACGCGGCCAGACCCTCGCGCAGATGGCCATCGCCTGGGTGCTGCGCGACCCGCGCGTCACCTCGGCGCTGATCGGTGCCCGCACGGTGGCCCAGCTCGACGATTCGCTGGGCGCGCTCAAGGGCCTCGATTTCTCGCCGGACGAACTGGCGGAGATCGACCGCTACGCCAACGACGGCGGCACCGACCTCTGGAAGGCATCGGCGCAGCTCTGACACGGCTTTGCGTGGGAGCCGCTTCAGCGCCGATGGGTGCTCGCGGCACGCTGGTCCGCTGCCGCGCGATCGCCGGCATGGCCGGCTCCCACAAGGTCCCCGCAGGCACGTTCGCTAAAGATTTCGACAGCCGGGAACGGTCGCTTCGCATGTACTGCGTACCTACGTCGTCCGGGTACGGAACTCATGCGAAACGGCCTCACCCTGCTGCTCCCCCTCGCACTGGCGTCCGGCGCCTTTGGCGCTCCTTCGGTCGGCGCGTCCGATCATCTCGACACCCCCACCGTCGCCGCGGACCCACGTGCGGACATCGGCGACGTCTACGCCTGGACATCGCCTGACGGCAGGCGGCTGAACCTGGTCATGACCCTTGTCGGGCACAGTTTTTCCGACAGGATCGCGTATACCTTCCATGTCGACAGCGGCAAGGCGTTCGGCAAGACGGCCGCCACCACCACGCTCACCTGCCGGTTCGGCGCGTCGTACGCCGCGCAATGCGTCGCGGGTAGCGAGCGTGCGGACGGGCTGGTCGACGCGCCCGGCGGTTTCGTCTCGTCAGGCGGGCGCCTGAAAGTGTTTGCCGGGCGCCGCGACGATCCCTTCTTCAATAACGTGAAGGGATCTCGCGCCGCCTTCGAGGTCGCCGCGGCCGCGCTCGAGCGCGGGGCTCCCATCGATGCTGATGGATTTCCCGCATTCGATACGGCAACCGTCGCGTCGATCCGGAAACATTGGCGCCAGACCGACGGCGGCCCCGGCAAGAATTTCCTTGCGGGCTGGACGCCGGCATGCATCGTCGTGACCGTGGATCTCGGTGTGGTGAGCGCCGGCGGTCCGTTGCTCGCGGTATGGGGCGAGACGGCGACCGCGGGCGGGCGTGTCGACCGCATGGGCCGCCCGCTCACGGGCAACGCGCTGCTGGCGCCGCTCGCGCCGGACGCCGTGAGCGACCGGCTCAAGGAGCGCTACAACCGCGCCGAACCGGCCACATCGCGGCAGTTCGTTCCGGACATCCAGCGCAGTCTGGGACTGTATGACGGCTACGACGGCGTTCGCGGCAACCAATGGCTCGCCGACCGCGGGGCCCCGATGGGCGCGCGCTACAAGCGCCTGGCGACGCTGCTGGCCGACGACCGGCTTTGGGTAAACAGCACGGCGCATGCATGCACGCAGTTGTTCGCGGTGGAACTCGTCGCCTTGTCCGGTCGACACGACCTCGCTGCCGATTGCGGCGGACGGACGCCGACCTACGATGCGGTCAACGTCTATCGCTCTCTGCTCGCGGCAGGCGACACGCATACGATCGACGATGGCGTCCACCATGACGACCATGTGCCCTCGATCGATGTTTTTCCCTTCCTCGCGCCTGCCGAGCGTGTGAATCCGGAGGAGCGGCATGATTACCGCGATTGAGGTGCCGATGGTCATGGCCCACGCGGGCACCGGCCTCGCGGGCGGTTTCGGCGCCGGTTTCGCGCATCCCTTCGGCGGCCTCGATCATCTGCTCGCCATGGTGTCCGTGGGCTTGTGGGGCGCTTTCCTCGGCGACCCCCTGGTTTACCGGCTGCCTGTCGTGTTTCCAGGGCTCATGGTCTGCGGCGCCGTGTTCGGCATGGTCGGCGTCCTGTTTCCGCCGGTGGAATGGGGCGTTGCGTTTTCCGTGGTCGCGCTTGGCGCGTCCATCGCGATGGCCTGGCGCCCGGCGGTGTGGATGGCGATCGCGATCGTCGCCGTCTTCGGTCTCTTCCACGGATACGCCCATGGGAAGGAATTGCCGTCCGCCGCCGAGCCCGTCGGGTACGCGGCGGGATTCGTTCTGGCCACCGGGTCGCTGCATCTCTCCGGTATCGGTCTCGGCACGATTGCGCGCTGGAGACAAGGCGCATGGATCGTGCGTTTCGCGGGCATGGGGATCGCCGTCATCGGCGTGTGGTTCTTCCTATGAACCGCGATCGAATCCGTGCCGTCGCCTTGCAGGTGCTCATCAGCTGGTTGCTCGCGGTGGCCGCGCTCACGGCGACCCTTGCCCTGCTTCCCGTCACCCCGGGCTACGCGCCCGATCACCTGGAGTAAACCCACCATGCGTTCCTGGATGGCATTGAGCTGCTTCGGTCTCGCGGGAGCGGTTGCGGCGCATGATTTCTGGGTCGAGCCGCGGACTTTCCGGGTGAGCCCGGAAGCATCGACGGCCTTTACGTTGCAGGTCGGGCACGGCCCGTATCGGCAGCGTTCGCCGATTCCCGCCAGTCGCATCACGCGGTTCCAGCGTATCGGGCCTTTCGCGGCGACCGCGGACCTTTCCCGCTCGCTGCACCCGGGTGGCGGGACGGACGACGGCCACCTGTCGCTGGAGGGGAGGGGCACGTACCTGATCGTGCTCGAGACGGACCATCGCGCGGAAAGTCATCTCCCGTCGCTTCGGTTCAACGATTACCTGACGGCGGAAGGCCTGACCCCCGCACTGGAGCGGCGCCGCCGCGAGCATCGCATGGACTACGACGAAACCGAGGTATACAGCCGGCGCGCGAAGGTCATCATGCAGGCGGGGGCTTTCGATGCCGGCGCGCAGGCACCGGTTACCGAGCCCGTGGGATTGCCGCTCGAGATCGTGCCCGAAGTCAATCCCTATGCGTTGCCGCGCCCTCCCGCGTTGCCGCTGCGCATCGTCTACCGAGGCAAGGCGCTGGCCGGCGCCACGGTGAAACTCACCGACCTCGACCACGACGAGAAGCCGGTGGAAATCCACGTGACGGACGGCACCGGCCGCGCGACGTTCGCGCTGCCGGTGCAAGGGCGCTGGTTGCTCAACGTGATCTGGACTCGCGTACTGCCGGCGGACGGGGAAGCCGATTACGAAACCGACTTCTCGAGCCTCAGCTTCGGTTTTTCATGACGCCGCCCAGAGGGCACGTGCTTCGGTGGCGACAACATCGGGAAATTCCTCGGGAAAGAACAGCTTCGCTTGCGCGATCCGGCGCACGCCCCGCGAACGCGGAAAGGCGCGGTCGAGGTATTCCGCGCCGGCGGGCGAGAAGATCGGATCGGACATGCCCCAGACGACGCGCAGGGGCACCGTGCACGCCGCAAGACGCGGTCCGATGCCGGCGAGGGAGTTCTCTTCGAGTGCGAGCGCATAGGCATGCGTGCGCTCGGCGTGCGCGACGAGCGGCGACAGGTACATGTCGATCGCTTCGTCGGTCGGGTGATCCGGATAGCAGTACGTCATGCCACCCAGCCCCTGCGGCGAACGTGCAAGGGTCTTGTCCTCGAGCCAGGGACGCAGCCACTTGCCGACATAGGTGCCTTCGCGCGACATGGCGATCACCGGCGCCATCGCCGCCGGCGGGCACTCGTGCTCCGTATCGCAATTGGTGAGGAGCAGGGTGCGTACGCGCTCCGGGTGCCGCGTCGCCAGCAGTTGCGCCACGGCGCCGCCGCTGTCGTTCGCCACGATATCCGCGCGTGCGATGCCGAGGGCGTCCATGAAAGCCGCAAGCATGTCTGCCTGCGCCGCGGGCGCCACGCTCTGGCCCGCGGCCACTTCGGTGTAGCCGAGACCGAGGAAATCGGGTGCGATGCAGCGTCGCGCGTCGGCCAGTTGCGGCAGTACGCCGCGCCACTGGAAGCCATTCAAGGGAAAGCCGTGGAGGAAGAGGGCGGTCTCGCCGCTTCCCTGTTCGACATGGGCGATATTGCCGTAGGCGGTGCGAAGGTATCGGCGTGCCGCATTGAACTGCTTCGCGTTCATCGCCTTTGCCGGCGCTCGCGCCTTCGATGCCGCCATCCTCGCCACGCCGGGCGCGCACGCGGCAAGCGTGCCCAACGCCAGGCTGCCCGCCGCCCAACGCACGAAGGCACGGCGTCCGAAGTTGGTCGTTACACTGCTCACGATGATGTCTCCCGATTGCCGCCCGACGCGGCCAGGACAAGGAGACCATGGCCTCGCGGACCGGGCTGTCGAAATATTTAGCGTCCGTTCGTGCCGCGCCTGAAATCGGCCGGGGTCTGCCCGTAGGCCTGACGGAAGGCTGCGGTGAAATGGCTGTGGCTGGAGAACCCGAGATCCGCCGCCAGCGCCGACAGATCCAGATCGGCGCCAGCCAGGCGATCCAGCGCGCGAGCCAGGCGCAGGCGCAGCTGGTAGCGATACAGGGGGATGCCTTCGACCTTCTGGAAGACCTGGGTGAGGTAGACGGGAGACGCCCCGATCTCCGCACCCACCCCGGCCAGCGACCAGCGGCGCGACAGATCGCTCGAAAGCAGCAGCTTCACCCGGTTGGCGAGCCGCTGCTGGCCCTCCGTGGCGTGCGTGGCGTGCGAGCTGCGCGGCCCAAGGCTGCGGACGACCAGATCCAGCAGCAGGCCCTCGGCTTCCAGCGGTTCCATCGTCTTCCTTTCCAGCCCGGAGCGGATCGACGCCACCAGCGCCTGCGCATCGGTGTCGATACGCCGGTACTGCTTCCGGAACCCCGGATTCGCCTGCCCCTTCAGCAGCACGGCGGGAGCCAGCTCGTCGAGCAGCGCGGGAGGCAGTTGCAGCGAGAGACTCGCGTCGCTTCCATCCACCGGATGGGCGATCCGGTAGGCCTCTTCCGCATTGAAGAAGACGACGTGGTTGGCATCGGCGACGACCTGCTCGCGGCCCACGTGGCGCACATAGACGCCGCGGTAAGGAAAGACCAGGAAGGTGGAAGCCGCGCACTCCTCGGGCCCGCGATGGGCGCAGCCACCATGGCATACCACGTTGCGCACCGAGACGCTCGCCGTGTCCAGCGAAGCCATGACGCTGAGCTCGGTCGGTACGGAAGAGGGATCGGACATAGGAAGTCGCCTGGTCGCACGGAGCCTAGCATGGGTGGATGGACCGCAGGTACGCGGCTGGCCTTGGTTGAGCCGACCCGTCCGGCGTGACACGATCGGCGCATGACCCGCCAGCCCGCCCCCGCGCAGCACCTGCGCGACCTTGCCCGTCTTCGCCGTGTCCGCGACCGGATCGACCGCGAGTACGCGCAGCCGCTGGATGTCGAGGCCCTCGGCCGCGCCGCCGGCATGTCCGCGGGCCACCTCAGCCGGCAGTTCCGGCTGGCTTACGGGGAATCGCCCTATGCATACCTGATGACCCGGCGCATCGAGCGCGCGATGGCGTTGTTGCGCCAGGGCGAACTCAGCGTCACCGAGGTCTGCTTCGCCGTCGGCTGCGCGTCGCTGGGCACCTTCAGCACGCGCTTCACCGAGCTGGTGGGCATGCCGCCCAGCGCTTATCGCGCTCGTGAAGCCCAGGCCACGGAAGGCATGCCGGCCTGCATCGCGAAACAGATCAGCCGACCCGTCAGGAATCGAGAAGCGCAGGCGACCGAGCCGTCCCTAGACTGATCGCCGTGGACTTCGCCACTCACCGGAACCGATCGTCATGGATATCAACATCCACTCCAGCTTCCTCCCGCAGGTCGACCCCGAGGCCTCCCTGGTCTTCTATCGGGACACCCTCGGCTTCGAGGTGCGCAAGGACGTCGCCTATGGCGGCATGCGCTGGATCACCGTGGGCCCGAAGGGCCAGCCGGACGTTTCCATCGTGCTGCATCCGCCGGCGGCCACGCCCGGGCTCACCGACGACGAGCGCCGTACGATCTCAGAGATGATGGCCAAAGGCACCTACGCCATGGTCATCCTCGCGTCCCGCGACCTCGATACGACCTTCGAGCGCATTCAGTCCAGCGGTGCCGAGGTGGTCCAGGAGCCCACCATGCAGCCTTACGGCATCCGCGACTGCGCCTTCCGCGACCCGGCGGGCAATCACGTGCGCATCAACGAAGTGAAGTAACGCCTTCGCCGGGGCCGGGCGCCGGCAACGACGCTTCGGTCTCGGACGAAACGTGAGGCCTCCCGTCGTCCTAGGCTCCGGTTTTCCTGGTGGAAGAGCGAGATCCGGATGGCGATGCTGATGATCGGTGCCATGGCCTCGGCGGCCCTCGGCGCCATGCTCATCGAGACGACGAACATTCCCCTGCCCGGTGGCGGGGAACACGTGGCGCTGCACTGCGTGGCGCCGCGTGGCGATACAGGCAAGGCCGTGCTGTTCGTGCATGGCTCGACGTTTCCCACGAAGCTCGCGTTCGGATTCCAGTTCCGTCCCGGGGATTCGTGGATGCACTACATGGCCCGGCAGGGTTACCTCGCCTGCGGCCTCGACTTCCTCGGCTACGGCGGGTCCAGCATGCCTGCCGCGATGAAGGGAGACGCATCGGCCGCGCCGCCCGTGGACCGTGCACCCGAAGCGGCCGAGCAGATCGCCGCGGCCGTGAGCTACATGCACGGGAAGAAGGGCGTCATGGACGTCCACATCGTGGCGCATTCGTGGGGAACGATCCCTGCGGCGGCGTACGCGGCGCGGTACCCGCACGAGCTTGCCTCACTGACCCTGTTCGGGCCGATCGTGCCGAAGCCGGGCGCGGGCGGCAACAAGGCGCCGAACGTCGCCTGGTTTCCCCTCACCGCCGGACAGCGCCTGGAACAGCTTCGCTTCGAGAAGGTGCTTCCGGCCGGGAAAGTACTCCTGGAGCCCGCTGTGAGCGAGCGATGGGCACGGGAATTCAGGGCTTCCACGCCCACCGTCGGCGACGACGCGCCGGAGCGGATGCGAATTCCCAACGGCTCGAACGTCGACATCGCCGAAGGCGTCGCTGGGACATACCCGTATGCCGCGGCCGACGTGAGCGCGCCGGTGTTCGTGGTGTTCGGCAACTACGACACCGTCGTGAACGATGCGGAAGCCTCGGCGTTCCTCGGAAAGTTCACGTCGTCGCCGATGAAATGGCGCTTGTGCATCGACGACGGCACCCATGTGATGCACCTCGAGCGGCAGCGCTGGTCGCTGTACGAGAGCGTCGCCGCTTTCATCCGCGCCACCTCGGAGGCGGGTCGATGAGCGTCGCCGTGATCTTCGAGGTCGAACCCGATCCGGAGTGTTTCGAGGCGTACCTCGGTCTGGCGGCGAGCCTCGCGCCGCGACTGGCGACCGTCGAAGGCTTCATCGGGAACGAAAGGTTCCGCAGCCGGCACCGGCCGGGCCGCCTCGTGTCCCTCTCCCTCTGGGAAAACGAAGCGGCGGCTATCCGCTGGCGCGAAAACGCACTCCATCGTTCGGCCCAGGACAAGGGACGCGGCGGTCTCCTCAAGGACTACCGCATCCGCGTCGGCAACATCGTCGATGGGCGAGGCGACCTCGTGCTTCTACAATCGCTCGAAGGCCAGGCCGGCAGGCTCGCCGCCGCCGGGTACGAAGTGTTCGTCAATATCCGCGATCCGTCGCACGCGCTCGCCTTGGGCGAGGAACCGGTGAGCGGCAGTCTGCTTGCCGGGGTGCGTGCCATGCGCGTCGAGGTCCTGCGCGATTATGGATTGATGGACCGCGACGAGTCACCACGGCCCTGACGGGCGAGGAGCGACCACCATGTGCGACGACGACAGTGGCTTCAGATTGTCGAAGGTGGCCTCGGCCATTGCCGAGCCTGCGCGCGGCCGGATGCTGTGCCACCTCATGGACGGCACGGCGCGGACGGCGACGGAGCTCGCCACGGTGGCGGGCATCGCGTCGTCGACCGCGAGCGCGCATCTCGCGCGGCTTGTGAGTGCGGGCCTGCTCGAAGTGCTGGCCCAGTCGCGCCATCGGTACTACCGGCTCACCGGCGAAGACGTGGCACGTTCGCTGGAAACCCTGCTCGTGGTCGCGGAGCCTGCGGGACGTATCCGGTCGAGCACGCCCGAATCGCTGCGGCTGGCGCGCACCTGCTACGACCACGCCGCCGGTGAACTCGGCGTGCGGTGGCACGACAGGCTGCTTGAACGCGGGTGGCTGGAGAAGGACGCCGCAAAGCGCGAATACGACCTGAGTGCGGCCGGAAAAGAGGCGCTCGCCGGTTATGGCATCGACACCGCGTTCCCGCATCGCCGCAAGCTCGCCTATCCCTGCATCGACTGGAGCGAGCGCCGTCCGCACCTCGGCGGCGCATTGGGCGCGGCACTGCTGAAGCTCGGCATGGACCGCCAATGGATACGCCGGAGCCTGGAAGACCGCGCATTGATCGTCACGCCGAAAGGCAGGAGGGAACTGCGCGAGGCATTCGGGATCGCCCTGAGCGGCTGAGCGAGTCGCTAGTTTCCCATCGCCGCGGGAACGACGCCCAGGCGAAGCGCGGATCGCCGCAGATTGGCGCGATCGACGGACAGCTCCCGTGCGGCGGCGGCCCAGCTGCCGTCGTGGCGTTCCAATGCCGCACCGATGAGCATGCGCTCGTAGGCATCGAGGGCGGCGCGCAGCGGCAGGCCGGCCGGATCGGGTGCCGCGACGGTTTCCACCGGCGTCACGGTCGTTACGTCGAGGTCCAGATCCATGGCTTCGATGGTGAGCGCACGCGAGCCACCGCCGCGTCGCGAGAGCGCCTTCAATGCGGCGCGTCCGATCGTATGTTCCAGCTCGCGCACGTTGCCTGGCCAGGTCCAGGCGAGCAAGGCCGACTGGCTTTCCGGCGCAAGCCTCAACCCGGCCAGCCGCAGGCGCGCACGATTCTCCTCGAGGAAGGTGCCCGCAAGGATCAGCACGTCGTTGCCACGCTCGCGCAGTGGCGGCATCCCGATGGGATAGACGCTGATGCGATGGTAGAAATCCGCGCGGCAGCGGCCCGCGCGCACCTCGTCGGCAAGGTCGCGGTTGCTCGCGGCGATGATCCGCACGTCCACGCGATGCTCCCGGTCGGAACCCACGCGCTGCAACTGCCCGCTCTGCATCACGCGCAGCAGGGCGGCCTGCGCCGACAGCGAAAGATCGGCCACCTCGTCGAGGAACAGCGTGCCGTGGTCGGCCAGTTCGAATTTTCCCTGCCGGTCCCCGGTGGCGCCGGAAAACGCCCCGCGCACGTGGCCGAACAGCTCGCTCTCCAGCAGGTTCTCGGGCAGGGCGGCGCAATTCACCGCGATGAGCGGGCGATCGGCGCGCGACGATGCGGCGTGGATGGCCTGCGCGACAAGCTCCTTGCCCACGCCGGTCTCCCCGCGGATCAGCACGGTCAGGTCGCTGGGTGCGACGGTGGCGATGTCGTCGAGCAGCCGTCGCATCGCGGCGCTGCGCCCCAGCAGCGTCCGCGTGGCGGATTGGCCGGCAGCCGCGCGGTAGCTTTCCGCGCGGGTATGCTCGCGCTCCGCGGCCCGCTGCAGCACGTGCATGCGTTCCGCCGCGGAAACCGTCGCCGCGGCAAGGCTGGAGAAGGCACGCAGCGTGGCGAGGTCCTGGGCGTTGAAACGGCCTGCCTCGAGGGCATCCAGCGTGAGCAGCCCCCACGGCTTGCCGTCCACCTGCAAGGAGCAGCCCATGCAGTCATGCACGTCGAGGCGGGGCGCCTTGTCCACCAACCCGTCGTACGGGTCCGGCAGGGGGCTGTCCGCCGGGAAGAGCGTCGGCTCCGGATTCGCCAGCAGGGCGGCGAAGCGCGGGTGGTCGGCCACCTTGAAACGGCGTCCCAGCGTGTCGTCGCTGAGGCCGTCCACCGCCAGCGGCAACAGCTCGCCTCCCTCCAGCCGCAGCAGCGCGATCGCGTCGCACGGCAGGAGGCGACGCAAGGCGTCCAGCAGGCGGCGGTAGCGTTCGATTTCCGGGATGTCGTGGGCGAGGTCGTCCACGAGGGGGAGGACGAGCTCGAGGGACGAGGGCAGAGAGGTCATGATGACTCGCCAGAAGTCGTATCGACTTCCTCAAGAAATGGGTCAGATCGACCCATGCGCATCATAACCCATTGAATGACCGGCCATGCGGAGACTGGCACGGAACGTGGATTGGATCGGACATCCCCACTTCACCTCAGAAGGTGCCTGCCATGCTCTCTCCCGAACACCGTGCCCTCGTCCGTGCGACCGTTCCCCTGCTGGAAACCGGCGGCGAGGCGCTGACGAACCATTTCTACCGCATCCTGCTGGGCGAGCATCCCGAAGTCCGGCCGTACTTCAACCAGGCCAACCAGATCACCGGAGAGCAGCCGCGCGCCCTGGCGAACGGCGTGCTGATGTATGCGAAGCATATCGATCGCCTGGAGGCCCTGGGCGACCTCGTCGACGTCATCGTGAACAAGCACGTGTCGCTGCGCATCCGTGCCGACCATTACCCCATCGTGGGTCGCTGCCTGTTGCGGGCCATTCGCGAGGTCCTCGGTCCCGACGTCGCCACGGACGAGATTATCGACGCCTGGGGGGCTGCCTACGGTCAGTTGGCGGGCATCCTGTCCGGCGCCGAGGCCACCATCTACGACGCTGTCGCGGAGGCTCCGGGCGGCTGGCGCGACGGTCGTGCGTTCCGCGTGATCGAGAAGGTCCGCGAAAGCGACGAGATCACTTCCTTCCGTTTCGCACCCGTCGATGGACAGCCGGTTTACGCGCATGCGCCGGGCCAGTACATCGGTCTGCGCGTGCATGTCCACGGTGTGGATTCGCGCCGCAACTATTCGCTCTCCGCCGCCGCGGATGGCGTGGGTTACCGCATCAGCGTGAAGCGGGTGGCCGGCGGCGCCGTGTCGACGTTCCTGCACGATGACGTGCAGGTCGGCGACACCGTCGAACTGTTTCCGCCCTCGGGCCATTTCGTCCTCGAAGAGAACGAGCGCCCGCTCGTGCTCATCAGCGGCGGCGTGGGCATCACGCCCACGCTCGCGATGCTCGAGCGCGCGCTGCCGAGCGGCCGGCCGATCCACTTCATCCATTCGGCACGGCACGGTGGGGTGCATGCGTTCCGCGACACCATCGACTCGCTCGCGGCGTCCCACCCCCAGCTACGGCGCTACTACTGCTACGAGAAGCCGCGCACGGAAGATGTCGGCCACGAGGCGAGCGGCTACCTCGATCGCAACCTGCTGGCGGCCTGGCTGCCCGGCACGACCGACATCGACGCCTACTTCCTTGGGCCGAAGCCGTTCATGAAGGCCGTGCGCAAGGCGTTACGCGACCTGGGTGTGGCGGATGCGCGCGCCAGGTACGAGTTCTTCGGTCCGGCTTCCTCGCTGGACTGAGTGGCGCCATGGCATCGCTTCCACCTTGTGGCCACGCTGCTCCTGTCGGGGCTGGCCGTTCACGCCCAGGTGGTCCGTTCGGACATCGCCCGGCCACCGTGCGCACGGTGCATGTCCTCCGCGAGAGTCAGCGGCCTTCCGTCAGCCGCGAGGCATGGCTTGCGACGAGCACCCACTTGCCAGCCTTGCGAACGTAGGTGTCGGTGAACTGGAAGTCCAGGGCGTAAGGCTTGCCATCGCTCTGGCCTTCCACGCGCGTGGTGCCGGTTACGACGGCCGCATCTCCATACACCCGCACCTTCGAATCGCGATTGCGGAACACGTCGTACTTCGTGCCGCTGCGCAGGTCGGCCACTTCATCCGCGCGCGTTGTGACCTTGCCGTTGGAACTGGTGAGGGTGAACGTGGGATCGAGGTGCTTCTCCAGCCAGTCGGCATCCTCGTTCTGATAAGCCGCGCAGATCGCGCTTTCGGCCTTGAGGATCTGTTGGACGTCGTCCTTCCCGGATGCGCTGGCTGGCGCGGCGGCGAACAGCAGCGCCGGAAAGGACAGCAGGAACGGTACGCTCGTTACACGCATGGGACCCCCAGGGCCGGTCGTCACGGGCAGTATGCTGTAAACTTGCTGTTTTTTCTCAAGAAACATCGTGCAATCTCACCAGCGGACGACCGTCCGCGGCCCGACCTTCATCCGTCTGCTCGCCCGCCTCACGGCCGTCGACGCGAGGGCGTCCGGTCCATCGCTGCCCGACCGGCTGAGCCGGTGGCTCGACTGGAACCACGCCATCGCGCTCTCCACGGCCCTGGACGGCCGGCCGCCGGCCCCGCCAGAGGACGTCCCGGCCTTCGACAGCCGGGAAGAGGAAGAGTGTGCGCGGGTGCGGACCGCACTGGCGAAGGCCATCGAGGGCGCGCGCGAGCTGGCCACATCGGGACCGCGTCCGGCCGCCCAGGGCGCCGCTCCGGCAGATTTCGCGCCCTTCCGGCAGCGCTATCTGACCCTCCAGAGGTCGATACAGGGCAATACCGGCCAACTGCGGGGGCGTCTGCGCGACATACTGGCGTCGGGAACGCCCGCCATGGCCCGGCTGGCCGAGGTGGACGCCGTGATGGAGATGGCCCTGAGTCCGCGGGAGCAGAAGCTGTTGGCGGCCGTACCGGTCGTGCTCGCCGACCATTTCGACCGGTTGCGCCGATCGGCCACGGAAGCTGCGGAAGAGGGCACGGCCGCCCCGCAAGAGAACTGGCTCGACACGTTCCGCGCCGACATGCGCGGCGTGCTGCTTGCCGAGCTGGATGTTCGTTTTCAACCGGTGGAAGGGCTGCTCGCAGCGCTTCGCACCCGCTAATCGGGTCGTCATGTTCAGGAATTTCCTTTATCTCGCCATCTTCCTCCTGGGCTTCGCCGCCGTTTGCTGGATCGGCGTGGGCTATGCCGGGTCGAATCCTCTCGGCGCCATGGTGGCCGCACTCATCGGTGCCTGTTATCTCGCGGGCGCGCTCGAACTGCTGCGCTATCGCCGGGCGACGCGCACGCTCCGGGTCGCGGTGGGCGAGTTGTCCGTCACGCCTCCCGCCCTCGGTCCCTGGCTGGAGCGGCTGCACCCGAGCCTGCGCAACACGGTGCGCCTGCGCATCGAAGGCGCGCGAACGGCCCTGCCGGCACCCACGATGACGCCCTACCTCGTCGGCCTGCTGGTGCTGCTGGGCATGCTGGGCACGCTCCTCGGCATGATGGCCACGCTGCGCGGAACGGGCGTCGCGCTGGAAAGCGCCACCGACCTGCAAGCCATCCGCGGGTCCCTCGCCGCGCCCGTGAAGGGCCTGGGCTTCGCCTTCGGCACGTCGATCGCCGGCGTCGCCAGTTCCGCGATGCTGGGCCTGCTCTCCGCACTGTGCCGGCGCGAGCGCTTGCGCGTGGTGCAGCGCCTCGATGCGCGGATCGCGACGACGCTGCGTCCGCACTCGCAGGCCCAGCGGCGCGACGATGCCTTCAGGCTGTTGCAGCAGCAGACGGAATCCATGCCGGCGCTGGTCGAGCGGATGGAAGCGATGATGGCGTCGATCGAGCGGCAGAACCTCGCGGCCACCGAGCGTCAGCTGGCCAGCCAGGAAGCCTTCCATGCGCGCACGGAAGCGATGTACGCACGGCTTGCGTCGTCGGTGGAGCAATCCCTCAGGGAAAGCGTCATCGAAAGCGCGCGCGCGGCCGGCATGGCTTTCCAGCCCGCCGTCGACGCGACGATGGCCGCCATCGCCCGCGAGGCGACTGCGTTGCACGGCAGCGTGACGCAGGCGGTGGATCGCCAGCTCGACGGCCTGGCGAACCAATTCGAAGCATCGTCCCGCGTCGCCTCGGGTGCGTGGAAGGACGCGCTGGCCGAGGCCACGACCGTCTTCCGCGACGGTGCGGACACGATGCTGCGGGCCGCCCGGCAGTCGCAGACGGAGATCCAGGCGACGCTCGCGTCGCGCGACGGCGAGCGGCTCGCTGCCTGGACGGAAGCGCTGGCGTCGATGGCCGCCGGCTTGAATGCCCGCGCGGAGCAATCCGGCGAGCTCATCGCGCAGCGGCAGAAGGACATCTGCGACACGTTCGGTCATACCGCTGCCGAGTTGTCGGAGCGTACCCAGGCGCAGGCAGACCGCACCATCGCCGAGGTTTCCCGCCTCGTGGAAGCCGCGACGGAAGCGCCGCGCATCGCCGCCCAGGTGGTGGGAGAGCTGCGCGAGAAGCTGTCCGAAAGCATGCTGCGCGATAACGCGATGCTCGAGGAGCGCAGCCGCCTGCTCGAAACACTGGATACCCTGCTCGATGCCGTGAACCATGCGTCGACCGAACAGCGCACCGCCGTCGACGCACTGGTGGCGACATCCGCCGACCTGCTCGACCGCGTGGGCACGCGCTTCGCGGAGCAGGTGGAGAGCGAGGCCGGCAAGCTCGGCACGGTCGCTGCGGACATCACCGGGAGCGCGACCGAGGTCGCGAAGCTCGGCGAAACCTTCGGCGCCGCGGTGGACCTGTTCGGCAAGTCCAACGACGCGCTGATGGAACGCCTCGACCGCATCGCCGGCGCGCTCGATGCGTCGCTCGCGCGCAGCGACGAACAGCTTGCCTACTACGTCGCGCAGGCCCGCGAAGTCGTCGACCTCAGCGTCCTGTCGCAGAAGCAGATCATCGAGGACATGCAGCGTCTCGGCGGGCGGCACGTCGAGGCCGGGACGGAGACGGCATGAGCGACGAGCTGGAAATCGAGGGCGAAGCCGGCGTACCCGTCTGGGCCGCGTTCGGCGACCTCATGTCGGTGCTGCTCGGGGCGTTCGTGCTGATCCTCGTCGGCGTGATCGGGGTGCAGCTGCAGCTCTCCCATCGCCTCGACGAGGAGGTGAAGCAGCGCCAGGCCGAACAGCAGCGTCGCATGACGCTGGAACAGGCCCTGGCGGCACCGCTGGCGGCCGGGCGCGTCACGCTGGTCGACGGCCGCATCGGCATCCGCGGCAACGTGCTCTTCGCCCTGAATTCGGACCGGTTGCAGCCGGAAGGGCGGGACATCCTCAAGAGCCTGGCCGGTCCGCTCTCGGACTACCTGACATCGCGCGACGAGATCCTGATGGTCAGCGGCTTCACCGACGACCAGCAGGTGCACGACGGCAACCGCCACTTCGCGGACAACTGGGAACTGTCGGCCGAGCGCGCGCTGACGGTCACGCGCGCGCTCGTGGACGAAGGCGTCCCCGCCTCGTCGGTGTTCGCCGCGGCGTTCGGCGCCCAGCAACCCGTCGGTTCGAACGCGAGCGAGGAAGGCCGGGCGATGAACCGCCGCGTGGAGATCGCCCCGGTTCCCCGGCCGTCCACCGCCACCGTGGCGCCGCATGGCCGGTAACCTCGAACGCTCCTCGCCGGGTCCCCTGGGAGAGCTTGTCGATCTCCTCGACGGAGGCGAGGCCGGCCGGTCGTCGAGCTACCCCGAGCTCCCTGCGTTGGGGGAGTTCCAGAAGATCTGGTCGCGCATCCGCACCGAGAGCCAGTTGCGGCAGTCGCTGGAACAGACGACGGAGAACGCGGGCCCGCTCAACTCGAGCGCCCTGGTCCACCGCTCCATGGCCTTGATGCGCGACGTATCGCCCGGCTACCTCCGCCATTTTCTTTCCTACATCGACGACCTGTCGTGGATGGAGCGGCTCGGTGACGGCAAGGCGTCGCCGGCCGGCGACGCGCCGGCCGCCGCGAGCATCGGCAAGCGTCGCAAGACCCGGCCGCGTACACGGCGGGAATGAATCGTCGCCGGGCGGAAGCGGGTTCTTCCAAGCCGCGGCGGGAAACGCGAACCCGCGCGTCCTTTGGGCAAGCAAGGAGCGGGCCCGTGGAGTGAACTGCAAGCATCGAGATGTCGCTCCGAGACGTGCCATGAGATCGCCAACCGCCGATATCCGATGCTGCGACATCGATGAAGACAGCGCGCCTCACAGGAACAAGTCATGAAAACCGTCGCCGTTGCGGCCGTGGTGGCCTTCACCTTCGCCGCGCCGTGCAGCCACGCGCACCCGGCCCAGCCTCGACCTCAGCCGGGCAGCCATCGCACCGACCTGTCGAGGAACGATCTCAGCATTCCCGGCTGGGAAGCGTTGCAGGTTCGCGTCGACATCCCTCCGGGAAAGTTCGCTCCTGACCACCGCCATCCCGGCGAGGAAATCATCTACGTCATCGAGGGCACGATCGAGTACAGGCTCGAGGGGAAGCCCCCCGTGCGGCTCAAGGCCGGCGATGTGTTGTTCGTGCCCCGCGGCGTGGTGCATAGCGCCACGAACGTGGGAACGACAAATGCCGCGGAACTGGGCACATATGTGGTAGAGAAGGGCAAACCGCTGGTTGAATGGGTGAAATAGGTCATGTTATCCCTCGAGGTCGTTCTCATCCCGGTCACCGACATCGATCGGGCACTCGTCTTCTACACGCAGCAGGTCGGCTTCGCGCTCGACGTCGACTATCGGCCCACCGACGACTTCCGTGTCGTACAGCTCACGCCGCCCGGCTCGGCCTGCTCCATCCAGCTGGTCGCGGCGGATTCGACGGAGCGTGCGCGCGGTCTCTATCTCGTGACCGATGACCTGGAGGACGCCCGGGCCGGCCTGATCTCCCGCGGTGTCGCCGTGGGCGAGCCGCGGCACAAGGATCTCATCGGCACCTGGGCGGGCGGATGGAGCCCGGGCATGGATCCACAGCGCCGCGACTACGCCAGCTTCGCGGATTTCGCCGACCCGGACGGAAACGCCTGGGTCCTTCAGGAACGCGGTCACACCAAGGCTTGACTCATGGGACTTTCCTGGCAACAAGGCCCGCTCAGCGGTTCGACCATCGGCCGGTTCCTGACACCGGAACCGCTACCGGAGCGGCTGCTGTTCGTCGAACCGTTGCGCAGGCGGCTGCGCGTCAGGCTGGGTGGGGAATGGATCGCCGATAGCGAGGACGTACTCCTCCTGCACGAACCGGCGCGTTATCCGGTCGCTTATTTCCCGCTTGCGGATGTGCATCCCGGCGTACTCGCCGCGGAGGACCGCGTCACGAAGCATCGCGATCTCGGCGACACGGCCTGGTTCTCGGTCACCGGGGGCGATCGCAGCGCGGCGCGCGCCGCATGGCAGCACACGGCGCTGCCTGCTCATGCGGATCTTCTCCGCGATCATGTCGCCTTCGCCTGGCGTGCCATGGACGCGTTCTTCGAGGAGGAGGAGAGGATCGTCGGCCATGCCGCCGATCCCTATCACCGCATCGACATACGCCAGACCTCGCGCCACCTCGTCGTCAAGGATGGCGACAGGACCGTCGCCGATACGCGGCGCCCGCTCGTGCTGTTCGAATCCGGGTTCGCGCCGCGCTGGTACGTGGCGCGCGAAGATATCGACGAAACGGCGCTCGTTCCCGTCGAGGGGCAGACCTTCTGCCCCTACAAGGGCCTGGCCAGTTACTACGACATCGGCAGCCGGAAGAAGGCAGCGTGGTGTTACGCCCAGGCGTGGATAGAGGTGGGCCGCATCTCGAATCTCGTCTCCTTCGAACCCGGCGAAGTCGACGTCTGGATCGACGGGAAGAAGCTTGCCCTTGCCCCGGGGCAGAACGTCGTCCCGCATGGCATCGACCGTGGCCTGGATCCCGAGGAACTCCTTGGATCCGGTCCGGGGACGCGATTCTAGCGACCGGCCCGGCCGCGAACGAATTCGACGAAGGCCCGCAGCGGCGAAGGCAGGTGCTTGCGTCCAGGGTAGTAGAGGAACGGGCCGCTGAATTCCTGGCACCAGTCTTCGAGCACCGGCACCAGCGCACCGCTTTGCAGCGGCGACAGCAACCAGTCGTCGAAGAGGTGGATGATCCCGAGCCCTGCGACGGCGGCCTGCACGGCGAGGTCGAAGGCCGCGCCTGTGCGGACCACCAGCGGGCCGGGAGGGTCGACGCGAATCGTCTCGCCGTCGCGCTCGTATTCCCACAGGGGTGTGGCGCCGCCCGAGAATTGCGCGCGCAGGCAGGCATGCTGCAACAGCTCGCGTGGGTGGCGCGGCGTGCCGTGCGCGGCGAGGTAGGAGGGCGCCGCGGCGGTCACGAGGCGTTGCGTGCGCGGCCCGATGGGCAGCGCGATCATGTCCTGCTCGAGCCGTTCGTCGTAACGGATGCCTGCGTCGCAGCCCGCCGCGATGAGGTCGACGAAACTGTCTTCGACTACCACCTCGAAGCGCACGTCGGGGTATGTTTCGAGGAACGGCACGACGATGGGGGCGAGCACCGTGCGCGCCACGTTCGCGGGTACGTTGATGCGCAAGGTGCCGGCCGGACGGTCGCGATAGTGGTTCACCACGTCGAGCGCCGCCTCCACTTCGCCCAGCGCCGGCGCCAGGCGTTCGGCGAGCCGCGCGCCGACCTCGGTCGGCGCCACGCTGCGCGTGGTGCGGTTGAGCAGGCGCACGCCAAGGCGGGTTTCCAGGCGCCGTACCGCTTCGCTCAGGCTAGAGGCCGATGCGTCGCCGGTGCGTGCGGCCTCGCGGAAGCCGCCGGCCCGGACCACGGCGAGGAAGGCGAGGAGATCCTGCGGATCGGCATTCATTGTTCGGTGCCTCGTACAGCCCGTGCCGATTCCACAGGATTATCGAGCGGACGGTCAATCCCTATTCTCCCTCCGGCCCCCCCCGATCCTGGAGAAGCACATGAGCAACCTGAGCAAGGCCGGTACCTACGCCCTGGGCGATCGCACCGTGAACCGCATGGGCTACGGCGCCATGCAACTCGCGGGACCAGGGGTCTTTGGCCCGCCGAAGGATCACGCCGCCGCACTGGCGGTATTGCGCGAGGCCGTCGCTTCGGGCGTCGACCACATCGATACCAGCGACTTCTACGGTCCGCACATCACCAACCGGATCATCCGCGAGGCCCTGGCGCCGTACGCCGGGAACCTGACCATCGTGACCAAGGTGGGTGCGACGCGCGGCGACGACGCATCGTGGCTTCCGGCCCGCGAGCCGCATCAGCTCGTGCAGGGTGTGCACGACAACCTGCGCAACCTCGGCGTCGACGTGCTCGACGTGGTGAACCTTCGGCTCATGGGGGATATCCACGCGCCGAAGGAGGGTCCCATCGAGGCGCAATTCGCACCGTTGGCGGCATTGCGCGAGAAGGGGCTGATCCGTCATCTCGGCCTCAGCAACGCCACCCTTGCGCAAGTGAAGGAAGCGCAAGCCATCGCGCAGGTCGTGTGCGTGCAGAACCAGTACAACCTGGTGCAGCGTGCCGACGACGCGATGATCGACGCCTTGAACGGGATGGGCATCGCCTATGTGCCGTTCTTCCCGCTGGGCGGATTCTCGCCGTTGCAGTCCGATGCGTTGAACGCCATCGCCGGCCGGCTGGGCGCGACGCCGATGCAGGTGGCGCTTGCCTGGCTGCTGCACCGTTCGCCGAACATCCTGTTGATCCCGGGAACGTCGTCGCCCGGGCACCTCCGCGAGAACCTCGCGGCCGCGGGGATCGGCCTGTCGGACGAGGTTCTCGCGGAACTCGAAGCGATCGGTGTGGATTCCGCTCTTCAATAGACGGCCTTGGATTCGCTATGCTTCGCCCGTGATCAAGGCGAACGCACATACGAGAAACCGGGCCGGCGCGCCCCATGGATGAGCGAGGATCCGAGTCCGGCCGGGTCCCCGCCTTCTTCATCGCCCTGCTTTCCCTGCTCACCCTCGCCGTTCTCTATGCCCCCCGTTACGAGCGGGCCAGGCTGGCCGCCGCGGTTGTTCCCCAAGCCACGCCCATCATGCCGGCCGCCGAGGTCTGGCTGAGCACCGCGGATCGGAAGCTGAAGCTGGCGCCGCAACCCGACGTCCCGATGACCCCCCGGGGCACGGCGCCCGCCGATATCACCATCGACATCGACGCCAGGTACCAGACCATCGCCGGCTTCGGGGCAGCGATGACGGACGCATCGGCCTGGCTCATCCGCAACCGGCTGACCGAAGCGCAGCGCCAGGCCCTGTTGCGCGAGCTCTACGGACCGCCGCCGAACCTCAACTTCAACATGATGCGCCTGACCATCGGTGCCTCCGATTTTTCGTTGAACCTCTACACGCTGGACGACATCCCTTTCGGCCAGGCCGACCCGCAGCTCAAGTACTTCAATGTTGCCTTCAACCTGCCGGACTTGATCCCGACGGTGCGCGACATCCTGGCGATCCATCCGGAGCTGCTCATCGTGGCGTCGCCGTGGAGCGCGCCGGCGTGGATGAAAGACAGCCAGAACCTCATCGGCGGCGAGCTTCTGGAAGAGCACGAGGGTGCATACGCCGACTACCTCATCAAGTATCTCGACACGTATCGCAGCCACGGGATCCCCATCTTCGCGCTGACCCTGCAGAACGAGCCGAACTATTCGCCGATCAGTTACCCCGGCATGCTGATGGGTGCCGAGACACGCGCCCGCATCATCTCGAAATACCTCGGTCCGAAACTGGCCCATCGCACCCCCAAGGTGAGCATCCTCGACTGGGACCACAACTGGAGCCATCCCGAACAGCCGCTGGCGGTGCTGGCGAATCCCGCGGCCGCACGTTACGTCGACGGCGTGGCCTGGCACTGCTACGAAGGCAGCCAGCACGCGCAGGGTCGCGTGCAGCGCGAGCACCCCGACAAGGACGCTTACATCACCGAGTGCTCCGGCGGCGACTGGTCGTTGAACATGAACGGCGAGCTGCTCTGGTTCGCGCGCAACCTGCTGGTGACCGGTACGCGACAGTGGGCGAGAGGCGTGATTTACTGGAATCTGGCGTTGGACGAGAACCACGGCCCGCATTTCGGTGGCTGCACGCTCTGCAACGGCGTCATCACGATCGACTCCGGCACAGGCGCCGTGACCCGCACGGACGAGTACTACGCGCTGGCCCACTTCAGCCGCTTCGTCCTTCCCGGCGCGGTGCGCGTGAGGTCCACCGACACCGACGCCGACAAGGGCATCGCCAATGTCGCGTTCCAGAATGCGACGGACGGATCGATCGTCCTCGTGATGGTGAACGTGAAGACGACGGCCCGCCGTGTGTCCGTCGTGCAGGGCGATGCCCGCGTCGAGTACACGATGCCGCCGGAAAGCGTGGCGACCCTCGTGTGGAATCCGGACCTGGCCGGCATGTGGATTCGCCGCGCCTACCGGTGGTGGAGCGGAAAACCGTTGCCCTGGCGGATCGGCGACCCGAAGACCCTGCCTCCCTGACCCTTGGGCCGGCCGGGGCCCGCTGCGCGCTTACCGCGGGCGCAACGGATCGAGCAGGCCCTTCAAGCCGTTGTGGTCCAGTTCCAGCGCCAATGCCAGCAAGGTGCCCAGGTTGCCCGGGGGAAAGCCCTTGCGGGCATACCAGGCGAGGTACGCCCCGGGAAGGTCGGCGATCAGGCGCCCCTTGTACTTCCCATAGGGCATCGCGATGGTCACGAGGCGTTGTAGATCTTCGGCTTTCATTCGTGGTTCCATGGCCGGCACAGTGAATCGTTGCATGGAAGGATCGGACATGAAACCGCTACTGCCGCTCATCGTCACGACCGAGTTGCTGTCTCCGGATGCCCTCGCCCCGCAGGAACTCGACCATGCGTTGACCTTGCCGGCCCGCTTCTATACCGACGCGCGTATGCCAGGGGTGGATGCCTCGGCCGTGTTCGCGCGCAGTTGGCAACTGGTATGCCATCTCTCGCAATTGGCGGGCGTGGGCGATCACGTGGTCACCGAGATTGCCGGACTGCCCTTGCTGGTCGTCCGCAGCGACGCCTCGTGCATCCGTGCGTTTCACAATGTGTGCAGGCATCGCGCCGGCCCGATCGCCAGCTGCGACGGACAGGGGGCGAAACACCTCCGCTGTCGCTACCACGGCTGGACTTATGGCCTCGACGGCGTGCTGCGCGGCGCGCCCGAGATGGCGCGCGCCCCCGACTTCCATCCCGCGGATATCCGTCTTCCCGAGGTTCGCGTGCACCTTTGGCAGGGGCTGGTCTTCGTCGCCCTGGGCGAGGCGCCGCCGTTCGACGACTTCGTCGCGGGTATCGATGCCCGTCTTGGAGAGCACCGGGCGTTGCGCGGCTATCGGTTCCACCATCGCGTGACCTACGACGTTGCCTGCAACTGGAAGGTCTACGTGGACAATTACCTGGAGGGCTACCACGTACCCCACATCCACCCGGGTCTCGACAGCCTCCTCGATTACCGCAGCTACGTCACCGAAACCGCCGAGTGGTATTCGTTCCAGTTCAGTCCGCTGGAAAGCGGCGACGATCTCTATGGGAGTGGCGAAGCGCTCTACTACTTCCTCTATCCGAACACGATGCTCAACATCCTTCCGGGCCGGCTGCAGACCAATCGCGTCTTGCCGTTGGGCGTCGACCGCTGCCGCGTGGTGTTCGACTTTTACTACACGCCGGACGACAGTCCCGAGGCATGGGCGCGTCGCGAACGGGACATTGCATTCAGCGACGAGGTGCAGGACGAGGACGTGACCATCTGCGAGGACGTGCAGCGAGGGCTCGCATCCGGCTCCTACGAGACCGGGCGCCTGAATCCGCTGCGCGAAAACGCCGTGCATCATTTCCACGAAATGCTGCGGCGAGCCTACCGCGACCACCTCGCGACCGCATGAGCGGCAGCCGGCGGCCGCTCGGGCAATGGATGCTGATCTCGCTGGTGATCGGCAACATCATCGGTTCGGGTGTGTTCGTCCTGCCGGCGGCGCTGGCGCCCTACGGTGCCGCGAGCCTGGTCGGCTGGGGTATCAGCCTGGGCGGCGCGTTGATGCTGGCCCTGGTGTATGCGCGGCTGGCCGAGTTGATTCCCGATCATGGCGGCGCATACGCCTACGCGCGAACCGCGTTCGGCGACCGTGTCGGATTCGTCGTGGCCTGGAGCTATTGGGTCTGCGTGTGGTCGGCGAATGCGGCCATCGCGGTGGCCTTCGCCGGCAGCCTGGGTTCGGTATGGCCGGCGGCGACGCTCACGCCGTTGCGCGGCGCCCTGTGCGCCCTGGGGGCCTTGTGGCTATGCACGGCCATCAATCTGGCCGGTGTGCGCGAGGCGGGCCGCACCGCGATCGTCCTGACAGTGCTCAAGCTGTTGCCGCTGGTCGTGTTCGGCCTGGTGGGACTGGGCTGGGTGCACCGGGAAGCCTTCGAGCCGTTCAACCCCAGCGGGTTGCCGCTGATGAGCGTGGCGTCCTCGGTCGCCGCGTTGACCTTGTGGGCGTTCCTCGGACTGGAGACGGCGACCGTTCCCACCGGGGTCGTGAAGAATCCGCAGCGCACGGTGCCCCGCGCCACCCTCGCCGGTGTGACGGTCGCCGGGCTTGCCACGATGCTGGCATGTACCGTGGTCATCGGCATGCTTCCCGCCGATGTGCTGCGCACGTCGCCAGCGCCGATGGTCGAAGCGGCCACGCGGGTATGGGGAGATGCGGCGGGCATCGCGATGGGCGTGGTCGCCACCGTCTCGTGTTTCGGTGCGCTCAACGGATGGGTGCTGTTGCAGGCGCAGACGACACTCGCAGCCGCGCAGGATGGCCTGTTCCCGGCCCTCTTCGCCCGCCTGGACAGGCGAGGAACCCCCTGGTTCGGCCTGCTTGTCAGCAGCATCCTCGCGAGTGTGTTGATCGGCTCCAACTACAGTCGCACCCTGGTCGCTCTTTTTACCTTCACCATCCTGCTGTCGACCGCCGCGACGCTGGTGCCTTATCTGGTGACGGTGCTCGCCTGGTGGCGGATCGACGCCACGGCCAGGAAGTGGCGCCGCTGGATCGCCGCCGGCGCGCTTGCCTTCAGCCTGTGGGCGCTGGTCGGCACGGGGGCCGAGACTCTGATGTGGGGCGCGGTATTGCTGCTTGCCGGGTTGCCGGTCTATCTGTGGCAGCGCCGTGCCGCATGAGGGGCGGCGAGCGCCACCGGGTCCGTCAATGCGCTCGTCGACCTATCGGGGGCCGGTGGATCCCCGCACGACCAGCTCGGCGGACAATACCCGCTTGCGCGGTGGCACCTCCGGGTCGTTGAGTATCTCGATCAGCATCGTCATGGCTTCGCGTCCCAGCGCGTTCTTCGGCTGGGAGACGGTGGTCAGCGGCGGCGAGGTGTAGCGGGAGAAGCGAATGTCGTCGAAACCGACGACGGAGACATCTTCCGGGATGCGCAGGCCGCGGGAAATCAGGGCGCGCATCGCGCCGATGGCCATTTCGTCGTTGGCGCAGAAAATCGCGCTGAAAGGCAGGCCCTGCGACAGGAACAGCTCGACGGCCCGCTCGCCGGCCTCGATGGAGAAATCGCCGACGGCGGTCAGGGCGGGGTTGGCGCGGATGTTCGCTCGCTCCAACGCGAGATGGTAACCCTGCTCGCGGTCGACGCAGATCGGGCTCGACGGGGGACCGGCGATGAAGGCGATGTCGCGGTGTCCCAGCGTGACGAGGTAAGCGACGGCCGAGGCCGCCGCCGCGACGTTGTCGACGTAGACGCTCGAGATGGCGCTGTCCTTGACGTATTCGCAGGCGTTGACGAGGGGCAGGCGGCCATCGATGGGAATCGCCGGCACGCGATGGAACATGGTGATGATGCCGTCGGCCTGCCGGGCAGCGACCATGTCGGCATAGGCCTGCTCGCGCACGAGGTTGCTCTGCGTTTCGCCCAGGAGCACCGAGTATCCGTTCTCGTAGGCGACCTGCTCGATGCCTCGGATCACTTCGGAGAAGAAGGGATTGGCGATGTCGGGAAGCAGGGCGACGATCAGCCGCGTCCGCGCCGTCCGCAGATTGCGCGCAAGCGCGTTGGGCGTATAGCCCAGCCGTTTGACGACCTCGTGGATGCGCTCGCGCGTCTTCTCGCTCACGATTTCCGGACGTTGCAGTGCGCGCGAAACGGTTGCCACTGAAACTTTCGCGATGGCGGCGATTTCCTTCACCGTGCGCACGCGGACGGGCTGCGCCGCAACATCGGCGCGCCCGCCGTTGCCGTTCTGACGCTTCCGCCTTGATCCTTCTGCGCTCACGCGTTTTCCGTTCCTTTGCCAGCCCGTGGCGTCCCGGCCGGCGACGCCTTGAATATGCTGCACTGCAATGTAATGGATTACATAAAACCGTTGCAGGCGTCTTCACCCATCTGATACATATCTTTGCATGTTCGGCGCGCTCTGCCAGTAGGGCGCCCGGGGGAAATGACGACACCGCGCAGTCGAAGAGCCTCGGTTCCTTCATGCCGCACGGATGTAATCGAATACATTTTCGGCGGCGCCGATGTGCCGTCGGGGGAAAAGCATGGCAAGCCAGTCGATATCGACAAGCGCCAGGACCGCCGGCCGATGAGGCTCGGCATGGGACTCGTGGGCCCCGGCTTCATCGCCGCGCATCATCTGGATGCCGTGCGCCGCCTGGGCGACGTCGACGTGGTCGGCATCGCGGGCTCCAGCCTCGAATCCGCGAAGAAGCGCGCGCGCGAATTGAACGGCGGCCGGGCCTACGCGGATTACCGCGAACTGCTGGCCGATCCCGCCGTGCACGTGGTGCACAACACCACGCCCAATCACCTGCACCGCGACATCTCGCTGGCGGCACTGCGCGCCGGCAAGCACGTGATCTCCGACAAGCCCCTCGCGGCCACGCTGCAGGAGGCGCGAGAGCTCCATGACGCCGCACGCGGCGCGAACCTCGCTCATGTGGTCACGTTCAACTATCGCGGATACCCGCTCGTGCAGCAGGCACGCGCGATGATCGCCAAGGGCAGGATCGGACGGAGCGTGTTCGTGCATGGTTGCTACCTGCAGGACTGGCTCACCGACGAGCGCGCATATACCTGGCGCCTCGATCCCAAGCTGGGCGGTGCCAGCTCCGCGCTGGGGGACATCGGTTCACACTGGTGCGACCTGGCCGAGCACGTGACCGGCGCGCGCATCGTCGCCGTGCTGGCCGACCTGCACACGGTGGTGCCCGTGCGCGAAGCCCCCGAGGCTTCGGCAAAGGCCTTCGCGGGCACGGCGAAGCGCCCCGGGAAGCGGCGCAAGATCACCAGCGAAGACCTCGCCAGCGTGCTGCTTCGCTTCGACAACGGCGCGCGCGGCTGCGTCACCGTCGGCCAGGTGCTCCCCGGCCACAAGAACGACCTCCGCCTGGAGGTCAACGGTCGCGAAGGGTCGTTGGGGTGGCGCCAGGAACAACCCAACGAACTCTGGATCGGCCACCACGCGAAGGCGAACACGGTGCTCACCCGAGATCCCTCGCTGCTGGATCCCTCCGTCCGGGCCTATGCGCGCCTGCCCGCGGGGCATCCCGAAGCCTGGGCGGACGCATTCCGCAACGTGATCTCCGATGCGTACGCGTGGATTCGCCGCGGCGCCAGGCCGAATGCGAAGCCCGTCGCGCTGCCCACCTTCGCCGACGGTTACCGCAATAGCCTCCTGGTGGACGCGATGCTCAGGAGCCATGCCGCCGGGGGCGTATGGCGGCCGGTCGAAGACCCCCTCGAAACCACACGTACAACGAGGAAGCGCGGATGAAGTGGCGTCTTAGAGTGATGATGTTGTTCGAGTTCGGCATCTGGGGCGCGTGGTACGTCACGGTCGGTACCTGGCTCGGCAAGACGCTGCATTTCACCGGCACGGAAATAGGCGCCGTCGCGGGTACCACCGCCGTCGGCGCGATCATCTCGCCGCTGTTCGTGGGACTGCTCGCCGATCGCCTCTTCGACACGCGCCGGGTACTCACCCTGCTGCACCTGCTTGGCGCCGTCCTGCTCGCGATCGCCGCGCAGCAGACCACGTTCGCGATGGTCTATGTGCCCCTGCTGGCCTATAGCCTCTGCTACATGCCGACCCTGGCCCTGACCGCCTCGCTCGCCATGCGGCACATCAAGGACCCGCAGGAAGAATTCGGCGCCATCCGCGTCTTCGGCAGCATCGGCTGGATCGTGGTGGGACTGGTCGTCGGCGCGTGGGGCGTGGAGGCCACGGCATCGCCCCTCCTCCTGGCGGCAGGCCTTTCGGTCGTGCTGGCCGGTTACTGCTTTACCCTGCCGCCGACGCCGCCGCTGGCGCGGCATGCTCGCTTCGAGCTGCGCCACGCGCTGCCGCTCGAATCGCTGCATCTGCTCCGCGATCGCTCGATGGCGGTGTTCGCCCTCGCATCGTTCCTGATCTGCATTCCGCTGCAGTTCTACTACGCCTTCACCAACCTCTTCCTCAACGAGGCCGGCGTGGTCAACGCGGCCGGCAAGATGACCGGCGGACAGATGTCGGAGCTGTTCTTCATGCTCCTCATTCCCTGGTTCTTCCGCCGCCTGGGTGTGAAGTGGATGCTCGCCGTCGGCATGCTCGCGTGGGTGGTGCGTTACGGCCTGTTCGCCTTCGGGGGTACCGGGGAGCTGATGTGGATGCTTTGGCTCGGCATCGTCCTGCATGGCGTCTGCTTCGACTTCTTCTTCGTCGTGGGCCAGATCTACATCGACCGGGAAGCCCCACCCGCGCTGCGCGCGGCAACCCAGGGGCTCATCACCTTCCTGACCTATGGTCTCGGCATGTTCGTCGGTTCATGGTTGTCCGGCGCGGTGGTCGAAACGTATACGCGCGGCGACGCGACGCATGACTGGCATGCCATCTGGATCATTGCCGGCACGTTCGCCGCCTTCGTCTTCGCCCTTTTCGTCTTGCTCTTCAAGGAGCGCAAGGCCACCGCTACCGCCGCCGTGGCCGGCGCCCAGTGATTCCGGAGAACCGCACATGATGAGTCGAAGGCAGTTCCTCGCGCGTTCCGCGCTGTGTGGCACGGTGCTGGGGCTCGGCCTCGGCGCACCGGGCAAGCTCCTCGCCGCCGCGTCGAAAGGGAAGGGGATGGGCATCCAGCTCTATATGGTGCTCGATGCGTACCAGAACGACCCCGTCGGCACGCTCAAGACCCTGAAATCGATCGGCTACACGGAGATCGAGGCCATCGTCACCAGCACGGCCGAGACCCTGCGCGACCAGCTGAAGCAGGCCGGCCTGGGTTGCCCCAGCATGCATTTCGACAGTCTCGGTTTCGAACCCGGCATCAAGGCCGCGCACACGCTCGGCGCCCGTTACATCGTCAGCAGCATGCTTCCCTCGATCATGCAGAAGGAGAAGGGTGGCGGCGATCCGACCTATACGCTCGACGACGCGAAGCGCACGGCCGAATACGCCAACCGGCTCGGCGAGAAAGCCCGGGCGGCGGGCCTGCGATACGCGTATCACAACCACCATGCCGAATTCGGCGACGTAGGCGGCGGCAAGGTGTTCTACGACGTGCTGCTCGCGGAAACCGACCCCAAGCTCGTGCAGTTCGAACTGGATTGTGGCTGGGTCCACGCTGGCGGAAAGGACCCCACCGACTATTTCAAGGCCAACCCGGGGCGTATCCCGCTGATGCACGCGAAGGATTTCCTGCCCGGTAACGCCAAGGATTATCCGGGCGCCGAACTCGGTCGCGGCACGCTCGACTACAAGCCCATCATGGCCGCCGCGGACAGCTCCGGACTGAAGCACTGCTTCGTCGAACAGGAAGGCCCTTTTGCCCGCATGAGCTCGCTCGAGGCCGCTCGCGTCGATTTTGACTACCTGCGCCCGCTGCGCTGAGGAACCTGCATGGAAAAGAACACATTCGACGCCATCGTCGTCGGTACCGGCGTCAGCGGCGGCTGGGCCGCCAAGGAACTGACCGAGAAGGGCCTGAAGACCCTCGTGCTCGACCGCGGTCCCATGGTCAAGCACGGCGATTACCCCACGGCGATGAAAGCACCATGGGAGTTGCCCTACGGCGACGAGCCGACCCAGGCGGACATTGCCCGGTGGCCCAAGCACACGCGCCCGTCGTTCTACGGCATCACCCAGTCGACCAAGCACTGGTTCGCCGACGACATCGACAATCCCTACGAGGAAACCAAGCCCTTCGACTGGTTCCGTGGCTACCACGTGGGCGGACGCTCGTTGATGTGGGGCAGGCAGAGCTATCGCTTCAGCCAGATGGACTTCGAGGCGAACGGCAAGGAAGGCGTGGGCGTGGACTGGCCGATCCGCTACGAGGACCTCGCTCCCTGGTACGACTATGTCGAGCATTTCATCGGTGTCAGCGGCAACACCGACCATCTCGCGCAGCTGCCGGACGGCGACTTCCTGCCGCCCATGGAACTCAACTGCGTGGAGAAGGATTTCCAGGGCAAGCTCGACGGCAAGTTCAACCGCAAGCTCATCATCGGCCGCACCGCCAATCTCTCGGCGCCGCTGAAGCACGACCAGAGTCCGCAACGCGCGACGTGCCAGTATCGCAACCTTTGCATGCGCGGATGCCCTTACGGCGGTTACTTCAGCAGCAACTCGTCCACCCTTCCTTCCGCCGAGCGGACGGGCAACATGACGATGGTGACGAATGCCATCGTCTACGAGCTGATGTACGACAACGACAAGGGCAAGGCCACCGGCGTGCGCGTGCTGGATGCGGAAACCGGTCAGCAGACCGAATACTTCGCCCGCGTGATCTTCATGTGCGCATCGACGTTCGGCACCGCGCACATCCTGATGAACTCGACATCGAGCCGGTTCCCCAACGGTTTCGGCAACGACAGCGGCGAACTCGGTCACAACATCATGGATCACCTGTTCGGCTCGGGCGCACGCGCCATGGTCGATGGCCATGAGGACCGCTACTACTCGGGCCGCCGCCCCAACGGGTTTTACATTCCCCGTTATCGCAACGTCGGCACCGACAAGCAGAAGTACCTGCGAGGTTTCGGCTTCCAGGGCGGGGCGGGACGCCAGGACTGGACGCGCCTCGTCGACGAGCAGGCGTTGGGCGAAGAGCTCAAGCGTGCCGCGCAGGCTCCCGGCCCCTGGTATATCTCGATGATGGGCTTCGGCGAAATGCTGCCCTCGCACAAGAATTTCGTGACGCTCGACCGGCAGCGCAAGGACAAGTACGGCCTGCCCATCCTCAATTTTGATGCCGCGCACCAGGAAAACGAAATCATGATCGGCAAGGCGATCATCGACGACGCGATGGAGATGCTGGCCGCGGCGGGCTATCGCGACGTGGGTTCGTTCAAGATCAAAGCCAATGTCGGCGCAGGCATCCACGAAATGGGTACGGCGCGCATGGGCCGCGATCCGAAGACCTCGGTGCTCAACGGCTGGAACCAGATGCACGCGTGCAAGAACGTCTTCGTGACCGACGGCTCGGCCATGGCGTCGTCCGCTTGCCAGAACCCGTCCTTGACTTACATGGCGTTGACCGCACGCGCGGCCAACCACGCCGTGGAAGAACTCAAGCGCGGCAACATCTGAGGACACCACCATGAATCGTCGCGAATGGTTGAAAAGCATGTCCGCGCTGGCCGTCGGCGCCATCGCGGGCCCGTCGCTGCTGGCGGTGTTCGATGCGCATGCCGCATCGCTGAAGCCGGAGACAAAACCCCAGTTCTTCACGCCGGCCCAGTACAGCCTGGTCGGTGCCGTGTCTGACATCGTGATTCCGCGAACCGATACGCCGGGAGCGGTCGATGCGGGCGTGCCGTTGTTCGTCGACCAGATGTTCAAGGCCGTCTACACGAAGGCCGACCAGAAGCGTTACCTGGCTGCGATGGCGGCCTTCGACAAGGCGGGCGGCAAGCCCTTCCTGCAGCTCGACGAGGCCGAGCGCAAGGCGCTGGTGACCCGGCTTCATGCCGAAGCGCTCGCCGCGCCACGGGGCGGCCAGCTGACGCCGGCGGCCGACTTCGTGCTCATGAGCAAGAAGCTCGCGATGCTGGGCTTCTTCCTGTCCGAGCCGGGTTGCACCCAGGTGCTCCAGTACGACCCCGTTCCCGGCGCCTGGAAGGCCGACATCCCGCTGGCCGACGCGGGCAACGGCAGGGCGTGGGCCGTCGAGACCGAGCTGAAGATCTGACATGAAGACACTCAAGGGCCCAGGCATCTTCCTCGCCCAGTACGCATCGGACGAGGCGCCGTTCAACACGCTTCCCGATATTGCCCGTTGGGCGTCGTCGCTCGGCTTCGTCGGCGTGCAGATTCCATCCAACGATCGTCGCCTGTTCGATCTCGAACAGGCCGCGGCCAGCAAGACGTACTGCGACGACATGGCGGGCATGCTCGCCGGGCACGGCCTGGCCGTGACCGAGCTGTCCACGCACCTGCAAGGGCAACTGGTGGCGTCGCATCCCGCGTACGACCGCCTGTTCGACGGCTTCGCTCCCCCCGCGCTGCGTGGCCATACGCAACAGCGCCAGGCCTGGGCGGTGGACCAGCTCAAACTCGCAGCCAAGGCAAGCAGGAACCTCGGCCTGACGGCCCACGCCACCTTTTCCGGTGCGCTGGCCTGGCACCTGTTCTATCCATGGCCGCAACGGCCGGCGGGGCTCGTCGACGAAGCCTTCGCGGAACTCGGGAGGCGCTGGAAGCCGATTCTCGACGCCTTCGACGAAGCAGGTGTCGATGTCTGCTATGAACTTCATCCCAGCGAGGACCTGCACGACGGCGTCACCTTCGAGCGATTCCTCGACGCGGTCGACCACCATCCGCGCGCGAACATCCTGTTCGATCCGAGCCACATGGTCCTGCAGCAGATGGACTACCTTCAGTTCATCGACAATTACCACGAGCGCATCCGCGCCTTCCACGTGAAGGACGCCGAGTTCCGGCCCAACGGGCGCTCGGGCGTCTATGGCGGCTACCAGGACTGGATCGACCGCCCCGGACGGTTCCGTTCGCTTGGGGACGGACAGATCGATTTCCGCGCGATCTTCAGCAAGCTCGCGCAATACGACTATCCAGGCTGGGCGGTGCTCGAATGGGAGTGCTGCATCAAGGATGCGCAGCAGGGCGCGAAGGAAGGTGCGCCGTTCATCCGCGACCGCATCATCCAGGTCACCGATCACGCTTTCGACGATTTCGTGTCGACAGGCAGCGACCGCACGTTCAACCGCCAGATCCTGGGACTCGAATGAACACGCCCGACGACACGACCGACATCGGCCGCCGCGCCGCACTGGGACGCCTCGCCACGGCCGCGGCGATCGCGGGAGCCGCGCCCCTGCTCGCTTCCGCCGGAGCCGTCACCGGAAAAGCCGTCCCTCCCGCGGTTCCCGGCGGGCGGATCCGGCAGTCGCTCAGCCGCTGGACATCCAAGGCGCCTCTCCCCGAACTGTGCAAGCGCCTGAAGGCCATCGGTTTCGCGGGCGTCGACCTGCTCTACGCGGACGAATGGTCGGTGGCGACCGACCACGGCATGGCGGTGTCGATGGGCTATCCCGCAAAGCGGGACAACTTCATCGAAATGGGTTTCAACGATCCGGCGAACCACGCCGCGCTGATCAAGGAAATCGAGACCACGATCCCACGCGCGAAGCGCGCTGGCGTGACCAACGTGATCACCATGTTCGGCAACCGCAAGGCGGGCATCGACGATCGGCGGGCCATCGACAACTGCATCGCCGGCCTTTCGAAGATCGCACCGTATGCGGAAGAGAACGGCATCACGCTCTGCATCGAGCTGCTGAACAGCAAGGTGGACCACCACGGATACCAGGGAGACAGCACCGCGTTCGGCGTAGCGGTGACGAAAGGCATCGGTTCGCCCAACGTCAAACTGCTCTACGACATCTACCACATGCAGATCATGGAAGGCGACGTGATCCGCACCATCCGCGACAACATCCAGTGGATCGGTCACTTCCATACGGGCGGCGTGCCCGGTCGCCACGAGATCGACGGCACGCAGGAACTGAACTACCGCGCCATCGCCACGGCCATCGCGGACCTCAAATACCAGGGCTTCATCGCGCATGAATTCATGCCGGCAGGCCCGGACCCCTTCGACTCGTTCGCCGAGGCGTTCAGAACGTGCGCGGTCTGACGTCTTCCCAAGGAGTGCCCATGAAACGCAGCACATCGACTGTCCTCGCCTTCGTCACGTTCACGGTTATCGGCTCGTGCGCTTCGGCGCAGGACGACCCGAAGGCCACGGAGCAGTGGGAACCGGTGCCCCGGGTGGTGACGCCGGGGGCGAAGGACCATGCGCCGCCGTCGGACGCGGTCGTGCTCTTCGACGGTCGCGACCTCGCCGGGTGGGAAGCATCGAAGGATCATTCTCCCGCGCGCTGGAAGGTGCACGATGGCGTGGTCACCGTCGACAAGACCAGCGGCAACATCCAGACCCGGCGGCGTTTCCGCGACTACCAGCTGCACCTGGAGTGGCAGATACCGAAGGACATCACCGGCGAAGGGCAGGGGCGCGGTAACAGCGGCCTTTTCCTGGCCTCCACCGGGCCCGGCGACGAGGGCTACGAAATCCAGATCATGGATTCGTTCGAGAACAAGACCTACGTCAACGGGCAGGCCGCGAGCATCTACAAGCAGGCGGCTCCGCTGGTCAACGCGGCGCGCCGGCCCGGCGAATGGCAGACCTATGACGTCGTCTGGACGGCACCGGTCTTCGCCGCCGACGGCTCGGTGAAATCGCCGGCCTACGTCACGCTGTTCCACAACGGCGTGCTTGTGCAGAACCATACCGAACTTGCCGGCGAGACCTTCTATATCGGCAAGCCCAAGTACAAGGCCTACGCCGACGCGCCGATCAAGCTACAGGCGCACGGCGACCACTCCCAGCCCATCAGCTTCCGGAATATCTGGGTGAGGCCGCTGGACTGAACCTTCCGCATCCAGACGGAGATTGCAGCGCCCATGTCGAACGAAACGAAGTTCACACGCCGGGAGTTCCTGGCAGGCACAGCCACGGCCCTCGCCGCGACGGGATTGATGATCGTGCCCCGCCATGTCCTCGGCGGCCCCGGCCATACGCCACCCAGCGATCGACTGAACATCGCCGGCATCGGGGTCGGCGGCATGGGCATGCACAACATGCGCGCCCTGGCCGGCGAGAACATCGTCGCCATGTGCGATGTGGATTGGGGTTATGTGGACAAGTCCTTCCGCAAATCGGTCGAAGGACTGGGGAAGGCGCAGGAAAGGCTCGATCAGGCAAAGACCGCCGCGAAGCGCCAGGAGCTGCAGGACGAGATCGCGCAGACGAGGGCGCTTTCTCGTAAGTACGACTCGATCAAGCGCTATACCGACTTCCGCCGGATGCTCGAGCAGCAAAAGGACATCGATGCGGTGGTCATAGCGACGCCCGACCACCTGCATGCGACGATCGCCAGCGCGGCGATGGGCATGGGCAAGCACGTCTATGTGCAGAAGCCGCTGACCTGGTCGATCCACGAAGCCCGCGAGCTGTCCCGGAAAGCCAGGGAGAACCCCAGGATCGTCACCCAGATGGGCAACCAGGGGCATTCGACCGACGACGCCCGGCTGATCAACGAGTACATCGCGGCCGACGCGATCGGCACGGTGAGCGAGGTGCATGTCTGGACGAACCGTCCACTCGTCTACTGGCCGCAGGGCATTTCACGCCCGCGACCCGTGCCGAAGCCGGACGACGCGAGCTGGGACATGGATGCGGTGATGGCCCGGCTCGCCAACGCCATGGCCGGAAACTATCCGAAGCCGGCGGGTCTGGAATGGGACCTCTTCCTAGGCCCCGGCCCGGTTGTCGAGTATCACCCGCTCTATCACCCGTTCAATTGGCGCGGCTGGGTGGACTGGGGCGTGGGCGCCATTGGCGACATGGGCGCGCACCTCATCGATTCGCCGTTCTGGTCGCTGGACCTGGGTTTCCCGACGTCGGTGGAAACGGTCTCGACGCCGTTCAACCACGAGTCGTACCCCATGGCGACGATGACGTACTACGACTTCCCGGCGCGCGGCGGCAGGCCACCGGTGAAGCTCACCTGGTACGACGGCGCGCTGGTGCCGCCTGGTCTGCAAGAGCTTGGTGCCGGGCAATTGAGCAAGGACGGCGGCGTGCTCTACATCGGCGACAAGGGCAAGCTGATCCACGAAACCTACGGCGCCAACCCGCGCCTGCTGCCGCAGTCGTTGCACGATTCGGTGGGCACGCCTCCGCAGAAGTATGCACGCATCAAGACTAGTCACGAGATGAACTGGGTGGATGCGTGCAAGGGGAAAGGGAAGGCGTCGTCGCCCTTCGAATACGCCGCGCAGCTGACCGAGGTCATGCTGCTTGGCGTCGTATCGCTTCGCGCGGGCGGCAGGATCGAGTATGACGCGACGAACATGCGTGTCACGAATCTGCCGGGGGCCAATCAGTTCCTGCGTCGCGAGTTCCGCGAGGGTTGGTCGCTCTAGCTCCCGAGGCCATGCGCGGTCGTAGCCATCGGCGGCCGCGCCGAGTCGCCCATCCCCGCGTTCAACCCGACCGGCGACGCGACATCCACGCGAAGTAGAGCACCGGAATCACGAGCAGCGTGAGCAGGGTCGATACCAGGATGCCGAAGATCAGCGAGACGGCGAGGCCCTGGAAGATCGGATCGTCGATGATGAAGAATCCGCCCACCATGGCGGCCACCCCGGTAAGCGCGATCGGCTTGGCACGCACGGCGGCCGCGTCCACCACCGCGTCCACCAGCGGTTTGCCGGCGGCCATGGTGTGGTTGATGAAGTCGATCAGGAGGATGGAGTTGCGCACGATGATGCCCGCGAGGGCGATCATGCCGATCATGGACGTCGCCGTGTATTGCGCACCCACCAGGGCATGCCCGGGCATGACGCCGATGACCGTGAGGGGGATCGGTGCCATGATGATCAGCGGAACGACGTAGCTCTTGAACTGCGCCACCACCAGCAGGTAGATCAAGGCGAGGCCCACGGAATAGGCGAGCCCCATGTCGCGGAAGGTTTCATAGGTGATCTGCCACTCGCCGTCCCATTTCACGGATACCCCGGATGTTTCCGAGGGTTGCGCGATGAACCGCTGAGCGATGCTTTCTTCGTTCGCCTTGGCATGGCCAAGTGCGCCGACGAGCGAGAACATGCCATAGAGCGGACTGTCCGTACGACCCGCGTCATCGCCGACCACATAGGCGTAGGGCAGGAGGTCCTTGTGGTAGATCGCCTTTTCCCAGTCGGCGGTGACGACACTGACGACCTCCGAAAGAGGCAGGAGGTCGCCGCCCCGCGTGCGGACGCGCAAGGCCAGCAACTGCCGTATCGAGCCCTGGTCGCTTGCGGGAAGACGCAACCTCACGGGAACGGCGTACTTCGCATGGCCATCCATGACGTAAGTGGCATCGTCGCCGGACAGCGCGGCGCGGATCGCCTGGGCAATGGCGGCCTGCGTCAGCCCCAACGTCGCGGCCCGTTCGCGATTCACCACCATGACCTCGCGCGGCGAGTCCGCCTCCACGCTGGTGTCGATGTCGACGATATCCGCGTTGGCGCGGAACGTCCTCTCCAGTTTCCGGGCGGCGCTTCGGATCGTGGCCTCGTCGGGGCCATAGACTTCGGCGACGATCGGTGCGAGTACCGGCGGGCCGGGCGGTACCTCGACGACCTTGACCGAGGCCCCATACCGCGCACCGATGCGGGTGAGTTCGGGGCGGATGGCAAGGGCGATCGCATGGCTCTGGCGATCGCGTCGCTCCTTGCCGACCAGGTTGACCTGCAGATCGCCGACCGTCGGGCCGCTGCGCAGGTAGTACTGCCGAACGAGGCCGTTGAACGTGATGGGTGCCGATACGCCTGCATAACCCTGCCAGTTCTCGACCTCGGGCAGCGTGGACACAGCTTGCGCCAGTTCGGTAAGCAGGCGGTTCGTACGCTCGACGGTGCTTCCTTCCGGCATGTCCACCACGATCTGGAATTCGGACTTGTTGTCGAAGGGCAGCATCTTCAGGATCACGGCCTTCGCCGCGACCAGGCCGACGGCCATCAGCACGAGGAGCACCATGGCGCCGTACAGCCAGCGGCGTTTGCGTGGAGCGGTGCTGCCCTGAAGGAAGGGCGACATCAGCCGGACGAAGAAGCGGTGCAGTCGCCCCGGCATCGGATGGTCGCGACCGGTCGTCCCCGGGCCGGGGCTGTCGTGGCGAAGGAGGCGCAGCGACAGCCATGGCGTCACCATCAAGGCGACCATGAGCGACAGCAGCATCCCCGCCGACGCATTGATCGGGATGGGCCGCATATACGGACCCATCAGGCCCGATACGAAGGCCATCGGCAGCAGCGCGGCAATGACGGTGAGCGTGGCGAGGATCGTCGGCCCACCCACTTCGGCGACCGCGTCCGGAATGGCTTCCCGGAGCGTGCGGCCACCGAGCGCCATGTGCCTGTGGATGTTTTCCACCACCACGATGGCGTCATCGACCAGGATCCCGATGGAAAAGATCAGCGCGAACAGCGACACGCGGTTGATGGTGAACCCCATCGCCCATGAGGCGAAGAGGGTGAGCATCAAGGTGATGACGACCGCCGTGCCCACGACCGTGGCTTCGCGCCACCCCAGCGTCAGCAAGACGAGGACGACGACCGACAAGGTGGCGAAGATCAGTTTGTGGATCAGCCTGTCCGCCTTGTCCGTGGCGGTCCGGCCGTAGTCCCGAGTCACCGTGACATGAACGTCGGAAGGAATCAGTACGCCGCGAAGCCGCTCGAGGCGGACGGCGACTTCGTTGGTGATGTCGGCGGCGTTCGTACCGGGTTTCTTGGCGATGGCGAGCGTCACTGCCGGGGCGCTTCCGGTCGCGGGCAAGGACATGCCCGCCGGTGTGCCGAACCAGACGTACCGCGCCGGTATGTCACTGCCCTCGTCGATGCGCGCCACGTCCGAAAGGAACACCGGCCGGCCGTCCTTCAATCCGATCACCAGCCGCGAGACATCGGCGGCGTCGACCAGGAACGTGCCCGCGGTGACGGGCCTGACCCGGTCGCCCGCTATGCGGTCGCCGGCCTGCGTCACGACGTTGGCCGCCTTCAGCGCGCCGGACAGGTCGCTCAGGGCCAGTCCGTAGGAGGCGAGCCGGGTGGCATCCAGTTCCGCGACGACCGCGCGCTCCGGCGCGCCGATGGTGTATACGTCGCGCGTGCCCGGCACACGCTTGAGATCGGTTTCGAGCGTATGTGCCAGTTCGGCGAGACGCGTCGGATCCTTGTCGAGCCGGTCGCTCCACAAGGCAAGCGTCATCACCGGCACATCGTCGATGCCCATGGGACGGATCAGCGGCGGCCCCACGCCAAGATGAGGCGGTACGAAGTCCTGGTTCTGGAAGACCTGGTTGTAGAGGC
Organism: Luteibacter yeojuensis; assembly: GCF_011742875.1. Lineage (NCBI taxonomy): Bacteria > Pseudomonadati > Pseudomonadota > Gammaproteobacteria > Lysobacterales > Rhodanobacteraceae > Luteibacter > Luteibacter yeojuensis. The sequence continues at coordinate 2,813,326 of NZ_JAAQTL010000001.1, read as the reverse complement.
GGACGATGGCCGTCTGCCGCGGCACGCCGACCTGGAATTCAACGGTGACGATAGCCATGCCGGGCCGGCTCACCGAATAGACATGCTTGATGCCTTCGATCTCGGAAAGCTTCTGTTCGAGGGGAAACGCGACGAGGCTCTCGACATCGCGAACGTCCGCGCCGGGAAAAGGCACCATCACGTTCGCCATGGTCACGTCGATCTGCGGCTCTTCCTCCCTGGGCGTGACGAACATGGCGGCGACGCCGAGCAGCAGCGCGGTCAGGGCGAGGATGGGTGTCAGCGGCGACGACTGGAAGGCACGGGCGACGCGGCCGGAGAGTCCCGGTGTCTGCTCGCTCATGGTCCGCTTCTTTGCCGCTGCGACGTCAGCCAGCGCACGGCCGCCGGGGGATCGAGCGCGATGCGTTCGCCGCCGTCGAGGCCGGCCAGCAATTCGACACTCCCGCCGTCGCGCTCACCCACGCGCACCTGGCGCAACGTCACGCCGGCATCGCCGATCACGTACACGCCCTGCAATTCGCCCTGGCGAACCAGGGCGCCGGCAGGCACGCGCAGGTGTTCGGTCTGGCCGGTGGCAAAGGCGACCTTCACCGTCATGCCGGGATAGAGTCCGGTGCCGTCTCCCTTGAATTCCGCGCGGACGGCGAAGGAATGCGTGGCCGGGTCCGCGTAGGGGAACACGGTGACCTTGGTTGCCGGGACGCTACGCGGCTCCGGTCCATCGAGCAGGATCTCCGCCGCGCGATAGCGGCGAATGGCATCGACGGAACTCTGCGGCACCTGCGCCGTGACGCGCAGGTCCTTGAGCGACGCCAGGGCGATCAACCGCTGGGGTACCGGCGGGCCGGCCTGCACCGACTCGCCGACTTCGACATAACGGTGGGTGACGATGCCGGCATACGGGGCGCGCACCACGGTGTAATCGGCCTGCATGCCAACCTGGCGCGACGTGGCCTCCGCCGCCGCGAGCGCCGCCCTCGCGCTGTCACGCTGGGCCAATGCCTGGTCGAGTTCCCGCCTGGCGATGAGCCCTTTGGCGGCGATGGCGGCGACACGCTCGTAATTGAGCCTGGCGTCGGTATACGCAGCCCGCGCCGCCGCGATCTGCGCCTGCGCCGCGCGCGACGCCGACTTCTGTTCGACGTCGGTGAAGCGGACAAGGACCGCGCCCTCAGGCACGACATCGTTGACGTCGTACGGAAGATCAAGGACTCGCGCATTGGTCTGCGCCGACAATACCGCCGCATTGACGGCTTCCACCGTGCCGTCCCACACCTGGCGCTCCGCTGCCGGTTCCGCCTTGACCACCAGCGACGCCAACGCCGGTGCCGCCGATGCGGGTGGCGGCTGGGTCGCCGGATGTCCGCACGCCGCCAGCACCAACAGGGCTCCCGGCGCGATGGCCTTCCCACATGCGAGCGTGCGCATCACGGCCTTCACGGAGACCGCCCGGTCACGATGGAAACGCACAGCCCGGCTTGACCCCCAAGCGTGCCAGGACCCGCGCGATGGGACAGAATCCGGTGAACGACGCCTGCAGGAGGTTGGCCCCGACGAAGGCGGCGAGCAGCAGCCACCATGGCGATACGAGATAGGTGAGGACGACGGCCACAAGGACCATCGTGCCGGCGAAGGACATAACCATGCGATCGATATTCATGACGCTTGCCTCTGTCGTGCCGGTATCACGCCACCCGACGCTTGTCCCTGAGCGTCCGTATGCCCAGGAGCTTCAGGACATAAGTCTCGAACGTCGGATGCGTATGGCCGGTGCGGACCTTCCGCAGGAAGTATTTCTCGAAGGCGGTCTTCGCCAGATGCACCCATTTGCCTTCCTTGACCCAGGCCACGTTGCGGGGAGGTATCTGCGGCAACGCCACGAAGGCGACGCCCGTTTCGCCCATGTCGGCAAGGCAGATGGCATTCCACGTCGCCTGCGCTTCGGCGGGACGGCCTTCGATGTCGGCCTTGAGGTTCGCGACGATGGCGCCGACCATGGACTCGATCATGAAACCCGTCTTCGGCGCACCGGTGGGTACCGGCGTGGCTTCCACCGGCGGAATGGCAACGCACACTCCCGCCGCATAGATGTTGGAATAGGAGGGGCTGCGCTGATACGGGTCGATGAGCACCATCCCGCGTGGATTCGTCAGACCCTCGACCTCGCGCAGGGCTGTCACCCCGGTGAATGCCGGAATGAACATGGCGTAGCGATGCGGTAACGCGTGGCTCCGGTAGAGGACGCCCTTGTCGTCCAGCTCGTCGACCTTGACGACATCCGCCTCGACGGAAACGACCTTGGCATGGGTGATCCAGCGGATGTCGCGCTGTCGCAGTGCCGCTTCCATCATGCCGCGCGAATCGCCCACGCCGCCCAGGCCCAGGTGCCCCACGTAAGGCTCGGCGGTGACATAGGTGATCGGTACGCGGTCGCGCAGCTTCCGTCGACGCAGATCGGCGTCGAGGATCATCGCGAACTCGTAAGCCGGCCCAAAGCAGCTCGCTCCCTGCACGGCACCGATGACCACCGGGCCCGGTGCTTCCAGGAACGCCTGGTAAGCCGCCCACGCGCGCTCGGCATGGGGCCCGGTGCAAATGGATTGCGTCAGTCCTCCGTCGGGCCCCAGTCCCGGTACCTCGTCGAAGGCCAGGCGCGGTCCGGTGGCGATCACCAGATAGTCGTAGCCGACGAAGCTGCCGTCACGGAGCCGCAGCCGGTTTTCACCGGCGAGCAGAGCCTCGGCCGGTATCGGAACGAAGGTAATGCCGTGCTTCGCCAGCGGCTCGGCCAGATCGACGCGGATCTGTGCCGCCTTGCGCCAGCCGGCCGCCACCCACGGATTCGAGGGCGTGAAATTGAAGAACGGCCCGTCGCCGACCACCGTGACCCGGTGCGCCTTGCCCAGGGCCGCGTTGATGTCGTATGCGGCCGCGATGCCGCCCAGACCTGCGCCAAGAACAACTACATGTGCCATGACCCGCCTCCTACCGGCTGGAACCGAGCGTGGAATCTTTTGCCGGTCCGCCAGTTGACGCGGGTCAACCCGATGTCACTTTTTTCGTCGTACATCGCAGGTCGTCACGTATCGGCGCGCTCCCGGGCCGGGGCGGGGCCATTTGCCAGGAGACGACCATGAGTTACTACTTCGCAAAGACGTTGAACATGCGCTTCGAGCAGGCCATCGACCATGTCGTTTCGGCACTGAAGGACGAGGGCTTTGGCATCGTTTCCACGATCGACGTCCAGGACACCCTGAAGAAGAAGATCGACGTCGACTTCCACCCTTATCGGATCCTGGGTGCCTGCAACCCCAGGCTCGCCTATGAGGCGCTTTCCATCGAAGACAAGATCGGCACCATGCTGCCGTGCAATGTCGTGGTACAGGCGACGACCGACACGACCACCGAGGTGGCCGCCATCGACCCGGTCGCATCCATGCAGGCGGTCGCCAATCCTCGGCTTGCCGAAGCCGCCACGGGAGTCCAGGCGAAGTTGCGGAAAGTCATCGAGTCCCTTTAGCGGGCCTGCTCCCTTAGATCTGGGCCTGGCCGCCGTCGACGAACAGCTCGGCACCATTCACGAAGCTGGCGTCGTCGGAGGCGAGGAACACCACCGCGCGGGCGATCTCGTCCGGATCGCCGACGCGGCCCATCGGCACCTGCGAAGCGAGGTGGTCGACAAGACCCTGCTGTTGCGCGGCATCGGGACCCGCCAGATCGACCAGCCCGGGGGTTTTGGTCGGACCGGGACTGACCACGTTGAAGCGGATGCCGCGATCCTTCACGTCCAGGATCCAGCCACGGACGAGGGCGCGGATCGCCGCCTTGCTTGCGGAGTAGACGCTGAAAGCCGGCGTGCCGGTGATACCCGCGGTCGAACCCGTGAGGATGACCGAAGCACCCTTCGTCAGCAAAGGCAGGGCCTTCTGCACGGTGAAGATCGTGCCCTTCACGTTGCGCCCGAAGGTGTCTTCGTACTGCTCTTCGGTGATTTCGCCCAGCGGGACCATGCTGCCGCCGCCGGCATTGGCGAACAGTACGTCGATGCGTCCCTTGCTGTCCTTGACCGATGCGAAGAGCCGATCGAGCTGATCGAGCTTCGAGGAGTCCACCTGGATGCCTGTCGCATTGCCGATGGCCGCGACGGCGTCGTCGAGTTCTTTCTTCCGGCGGCCGGTGATGAAGACGTGGGCGCCTTCCGCGGCAAACCGTTTCGCGGTGGCCAGGCCAATGCCCGTCGTGCCACCGGTGACTACTGCGACCTTGCCTTCGAGCTTACGAGCCATGACCAGTTCCTCTTTCATCGGGAAACGCGTAGTGCGTGATGGGCATAGGCTATCGACGTCGCGAGGGGAACGAAATAGAATCAATTGCAAATCATCGTTGCAGAAATGAAATGAGTTATCTGCCCGACCTGGAAGGCCTTGCCATGTTCGCCAAGGTGGCGGAGGAGCGGTCGTTTGCCGGCGCGGCGAGGGAGTTCGACCTGTCCGTGGCCACCGTGTCGCGAGCGGTGGCGCGACTGGAAGAGCGGCTGGGTGGCCGATTGTTCAATCGGACGTCGCGGCGACTGGCCCTGACCGAGTTCGGTGCGTCGTTGCTGGACCGGGCAAGCCGCATGCTTCGCGAGGCCGAGGAACTGGAGGCCGCCGCACGCGAGCAAGCCGCGCAACCAAGGGGGCTGGTGCGCCTCGCCGTACCGATGACATTCGGGATCAAATGGGTGGCCCCGTTGCTTCCGGAGTTCCTGGAGCGCTACCCGGACATCGCCGTCGATCTCCATCTGTCGGATGCCCAGGTGGACCTCATCGGCGAGGGATTCGACGCAGCGGTTCGTATCGCGTTGCTTCCGGATTCATCGCTCGTCGCGCGAAAGCTCTGCAGCGTGTCGCGCTTCCTGGTGGCTTCGCCGACCTACCTTCGCTTGAACGGCAAGCCGAAGAACCCGGGCGACCTGAACCGTCATGACTGCGTCGGCTACGCCTATCGTTCCCAGAACGACACCTGGAAGCTGGTCGATCGCAAAGGCAACGAGGAACTGGTCAAGCCGCGAGGCCGGCTCCGCGTGACGAACATCGAGGCTTCCATCCCGCTTCTACTCGCGGGCAAGGCGGTAGGAGAGCTGCCCGAGTTCATTGCGAGCGAATACCTGAAGCGCGGAGAACTCCAGGAGATCCTGCCTGGCTGGTCGCAGGCGACAGGCGGCCTGTATTTCGTCACACCCACGCTGCGATCCCGCCCGGCCAAGACGGAAGCGCTGGGGAATTTCCTTGCTGAAAAACTTTCCGAGCCGGAATGGCGCTGGCATCCGAAGAGGCCTGTGCAACGGAGCCGATGATGCGTGAGGCGCCTCGAACATTTTCGCCATGCGGGCTGGCGCGCACGGGCCAACGCGCCACTGATGCAGTGTCACGACATGCGACGACACGACATCCACAGTCGCCATGCGATCCTCGGCTTCTCCTTTGCCACGAGCACCCCTCGGGTGCAATCAGGAGCCGCGATGTTCGAGTCGTTTCATCAGTGGGCCCTCCACTACACATTCCTTGGTATCCCCGCCTGGCGCTGGCTGGTGGCGGCAACGACCGCCGCATTGGGCACAGTCGTTACCCTCACGGCGCTGCGTCTGCTGGCCGGTGCTCTGGGCAGGCGCCACCTGGTCGCGGTGCGTGCGCTCGGTGCCGCTGCCCGTCATACGCGCTGGTGGCTCGTCCTGCTGGCATTCCTCGCGCTGGGCGCCCAGGCGCTCGGCTTGTCCGATCGCGCCGACCGATACATCGGGCTGGTGGGCGCCGTGGCCGTCGCCGTGCAAGTCGGGCTTTGGGCGAACAGCCTCGTACATGCGTGGACCACCCAGACGCTCGCCGCCGAAGGGGGGCAAGCGCACAACCCCGTCGTGTTGTCGATGATGAGCTGGTTTGCGCGCATCATGGTCTGGGCCACGCTGCTGCTGGCTGCCCTGAGCGTCGCAGGCGTGAACATCACCGCGTTCGTGGCAAGCCTCGGGGTAGGGGGCGTGGCGGTCGCCTTGGCGCTGCAGAGCATCCTCGGCGACTTGTTTGCATCCATGTCCATCGGGCTGGACAAGCCCTTCGAGATCGGGCAATTCATCACCTTCGGCGATGTGGCAGGCACGATCGTCCACGTCGGCGTCAAAACCACGCGCATCAAATCCTTGAGCGGCGAAGAGATCGTCATCGGCAATTCCGAATTGCTCGGCAACACGCTGCACAACTACGCTCGCATGCAAGAGCGGCGCATTGTGTTTTCCTTTGGCGTCACCTACGACACAGACGCGGCCACCATGCGCGCCATTCCGGACCTGGTGCGGTCCATCGCCGCCGACACCCCCGACGTTCGCCTGGATCGCGTTCACTTCAAAGGCTTTGGCGACAGCTCGCTGGACTTCGAAGTCGTGTATTACGTGACTCATCCCGACTTCAACCGATACATGGACGCACAGCAGTCCATGAACCTGGCCATGATGGACGCATTCGCCGAGCACGACATCGGGTTCGCCTTCCCTACGCGGACCCTGATGCTTCCCGAACCGCTGCGCCTTCAGCGTGCCAGCGCATGAGAAAGCCATCCATGGTAGTCGCGGGCCACCGGATGCTTCGCAAATGAGTGGGGCCCCGGTGATGGCATCAAGGGCGTTAATGGGTGCGATGGGGCGGGCTGCGGATCAGACACCGCCTCGACGATCAACCGCGGTGGACCAGTGTGACCAGGGGCTGCTTGCACTGCGGCAGCGAATGCACGCGCGGTGACGTCATCGCCGAGTTGACGGAGTCACATCCAGCTCTGGTTCGCCATGCAATGGGCGATGGTGGCCGACTTCGCGACGAGTTACCCCGTCAATGCCTGGCTTATCCGGCGAGGTCTCAAGGAAGCCATGCAGCATTCACGAGCGAGGGCGCGAGAGTGTAAAACGGCGATATATCGCAATGCCGAATTTCGTAGAGGGCTAGCCGGAATCCTCGGGAAAAGGGGCAAATTAAGTCCCCCTCAGACGTAATTTCATCGAAAATCATATAGTTAACATAAAATATGCACGTTAACATCTATCATGTTAACGTAGCGCCATGATGTTAGAGAAGACTCCATGAACCCGCTGGCGCAGAAAACCGTGGAGTACCTGCAGGCCATCCTTCCAGGGGCCGTCGGTCTCATGCATCCGCTGAGCCTGGAGCTCCGCAACGGACTCCCTCATTACCTGACCAGATTTGATCTGTACGAGCTACGTGTTGCCCGCCGGGAGGTGCTGTTGGCCATCGCGCCGAAAGACGGCACCGGCGGTGAAACCAAGAAGATGTTGCACATCCTGGCGACGAAGACCGGCCTGCCCGTGCTCTATGTGCTTCCGAGCATCCAGTCCTACGAACGTCAGAGAATGATCGAAGCGGGCATTGAGTTTGTCGTGCCGGGGAGCCAGCTTTTTGCGCCCACCCTCGGGCTGGCGCTGCGTGAGCAATTTGCGACGGCCCTGTCCGACCCCAGCGATCTGATAAGCCCGTCTGCGCAGGCCATTCTCATCACCATGCTGCTGGATGATATGCGGAGTCCCGTCGTGGCTTCGGCTCTCGCCGCGAAGATCGGGTATACCGGCATGACGGCGACGCGCGCGGTGCGCGATCTCGTGGCGCATGGACTGGTTGAACAGAGGCGCCAAACACGCACCAAAGTCATTGCACTGACGGCGAGCCGAGCCGATACATGGAAGCGGGCCAAGCCTCTCATGCGAAGCCCTGTCCTCAGGACCGAGCATCCCCGCCGACCTGAGATCAAGGCCGGTCACCCCGTCATGCGGCTCGCCGGCGTAGATGCCCTGTCCCACCTAACCATGCTTGCCGAACCGAAGCATCACATCTGGGCCGTCAGCCAGATGCACTGGGTCGAGATCCAGCGAAACCAACCACCGGTGCTTTATGCAGGTGACGCCCAGGAAGCGGTCCAGGTCTGGAGCTATCCGCCCACGCTGGGCGGCGATACGAAAACAGTCGACCCTCTTTCGCTCATCTTGAGCATGAACGGCAGCGATGACGAACGCGTGCTGATGGCAATAGATGAACTGGAGACGAAGTTGTGGCGGTGATGCACAATTTCACGGAATTTGCCGACTGGATTTTGAACTGACCCACCCCTGGACTCCAAACCGTTCCGCTATTCAAAGCGGCGTGACGTCGGGTGCCGGCTGGGCTGAACCCATCGCCTTCGGGCGGCCATTTATCGCTAATCCGGATCTGTCTGAGCGGATGCGTATCGGTGTGCCGTTGAATGCGCATCACCGTGCTACGTTGTTTAGAGGCGGGGTCTCTGGCCTTACGGACTACCCCATGTTGTGCACGAGCTCGGTTCCGCATTGATTGGTATCAGTGCTGCGCCTGACCAGGCGGATACGACATAAAGGCATTAAGCACGAGGTGTGCCGCCTACTGGACTTCCGGGTGCGCCACTCGCTACTGCGACCCAGAGTTGCCCTGATTATCGCTTTCGCGGGCGATACAGTCGTCACGCCCCAGGCGACTTTGACAGGGTCGCTGACCAGAAGCACGAGAGAACACCTGGCGCATCCTTTCGCGGTCGCCAAAGCCTGTCTCGCGCGTGATTACTTCAATCGAGGGAAAAGTGGCCCCCCCATCATCAGGCGCGCCGACTCCACCCCGTAATGGACGCACTGAACTCGTCAACCACTGCCTAAAGAGACTTACTCGACTCGTCGGGGGCGCGACCAGATGGAGTGATGCCAGGCTGGTAAGTGACGTCGAAGACCATATCTGTTAGCCAACGTTTGAAGTTGGGGTTGTCGCTGAACTGCCTGAACAATTCGGTGTGGTCGGACAGCAGCTCCAGGACCACGCGGTTGAGTGCCTTGTCGTGCTCCAGCTTGGCGTTTTGCTTATCGGAGTTTGCCCGCGCGTTCTGGTAGGCCTTGTCCTGTGCCACCCGCGCCGGGATTTCCTCGGCGATGACCTTGCGGATCTTATCTTCGTCCTTCCACTCGATGTTGCCGAAGAGGTCGTTGAAGGTCTTGATGATCGCAGAGAGCCTGTCGATGTCGGCTTCGCCTTTGCCGCCTCCACCACCGGGTGGCAATGGCTCGACGGCGGCGTCGGCATCGTCCATAGCCATCTCCAGCGCTGCTTTGGCCTCAACCCGGTAGCTGTCCATGTCGATGGTCTCCAGCACACCCTTGGAGAGATCCTCCTCCTTGGGCGCGGGTAGCTTGGGAATGAGGAAGTTCAGGAAGATCGACAGCTTCTCCCACGTCGGGTGACCGTAACTCAGGATTGCGGCGAGGAAACCGTAGCTGCGCACGAAGGCCTTGGCTTTGCCCTTGAACTTGACCTGATCGTCCTCGCCGAGCTTGTCGGTGTATTCGACCACGCAGGCATCGAGGATCGGATCGAGTTTGTCCCGGTCAGCGCCGCTCAAGTACAGCGCCACCAAGTCTTCCACTTGCTGCCAGCTGTAGACCTGCTGTCCGTCGAGTTCAGCTTTCAGGTCGTGCAGCTTGTTGGCGTCGGTTTCGCCGGTCTGTATGGTGGCGCGGTAGTAGTCCTGGAACGCCGCCTTCACCGCCTCGGCGTTGTCGGCGAAGTCGAGCACGAAGGTGTCGTGCTTCTGCGGATGCGCCCGGTTCAGGCGTGACAGGGTCTGCACCGCCAGCACGCCCGCCAGCGGCTTGTCCACGTACATCGTATGCAGCAGGGGTTCGTCGAAGCCGGTAACGAACTTGTTGGCAACGATCAGGAATCGATAGGGGTCTTGCTTAAGACTGCCCGGAATGTCCTTGCTTGGAAACCCGTTGAGATCGGCCTCGGTCTTCTTCTGCCCGCCAATCTGGAAGTCGCCCGAGTATGCCACGATGGCCTTGTACGGGCTTTTGATCTGGGTGAGGTAGTCCGACACCTCGCGCCAGTAGTCAATGGCTCGCGCGATGCCGTTGCACACGATCATCGCCCGCGCCTTGCCGCCGACCTTCTGCTTGCCCGCCACCTGCGCGATGAAGTGATCGACCATGATCTCGGCCTTGCGGCGGATGGCCTTGTCGTGCGATTCGACGTAATGGCGAATTTTCTTCAGCGCCTTCACCTTGTCGAATTCCGGATCGTCCGCCACCGTCTTGGCCACTTGGTAGAAGCTGTCGTAGGTGGTGTAGTTCTCCACTACGTCGAGGATGAACTTCTCCTGGATGGCCTGCTTGGTAGTGTAGGTCAGTTCTTCGGGCGAGCGGAACTGCACCTTGTCGCCGACCAGGGTCTTCTCGCCGAACAACTCCAGCGTCTTGTTCTTGGGTGTGGCAGTGAACGCGAAGTAGCTGGCGTTGGCCAGAAGCTTGCGCGAGGCGATGCGCATTTCGATTTCGGTATTGACCGCATCTTGGGTGCTGTCCTCCTCGAACTCCTCCTCCGCCGCCTTGCCGCCAAGGGCTTCGTGCATCCGCGCCGTGGTCTTGCCGCCTTGGCTGGAATGCGCTTCGTCGATCAACAGCGCGAAGCTCTTGCCGGATAGGTCGCCCAGCTCATCGAGGATGAACGGGAATTTCTGCACCGTGGTGACGATGATCTTCTTGCCCCGGCGCAGGTACTCACGCAACTCCTGCGCGTTGTCGGAGTGGCCGAAGATCGCCGCCACGTGGTCGTAACCCTTGATGGTGCGGGCAATCTGTGTGTCCAGCGCGCGCCGGTCGGTGATAACGACGATGGAGTCGAACTGCGCCGTCAACGGGTCGTCCTTGCGGCGCAGCTCCACCAACTGGTGCGCCAGCCAGGCAATCGTGTTGCTCTTGCCGCTGCCTGCCGAATGCTGGATCAGATAGCGCCTGCCCACCCCATCCGTATGGGCGCGGCGCAGCAGCGCACGCACCGTGCGCAACTGATGGAAGCGCGGGAAGATCTGCTTGCGCTTCTTGCGCTTCTTGCCGCTGGCGTCTGCTTCTTCTTCCTCCACCACCTGCGCGTAGCTCTCGATGATGTTGGCCAGCGACTCGCGCGTTAGAACCGACTTCCACAAATAGTCGGTTTTCAGGCCATTCGGGTTGGGCGGATTGCCCGCGCCGCTGTTCCAGCCCTGATTGAACGGTAGGAACCACGAGGCCTTGCCCTTCAGCTCAGTACAGAACGCGACCTCGGCGTCATCGACTGCGATGTGCGCCACACAACGACCCAACTGGAACAGCAGCTCCTGTGGGCTGCGCGTGGTCTGGTACTGGACGATGGCGTCGGCCAGGGTTTGCTTGGTTAGCGAGTTCTTCAACTCGAAGGTCAGCACCGGCAGACCGTTGATGAAGATGGCCAAGTCCAGCTCGTTGCCGGAATCGTTGCTGTAGCGAACTTGCCGGGTGACGCTGAAGATGTTCTTGCCGAAGGCGTCCGCTGCGGCGGCATTGCCCGGCGTGGGCAGCAGCTTATAGAGATCGACGTGTACGGGCCCGTGGCTCACACCCTTGCGTAGAACGTCCACGACGCCGCGCTTGGTGATCTCGCCCTGCAGTCGGTGAAGGAACTGGGTCCGCTTGATGCCTTCCACCGCCAGATCCAGCGTGTCCACAGCCTTGGGCTGGGTGGCCTGCAAGAAAGCCAGTAACTGCGCCACATCCAGCGCTACGTCGCGGTTGTAGTCGGTGGGCTTGCCTTGAACGTAGCCGTTGTGGGTTGCTGCAAAATCCGTCGGAGCCAGCTCTTGGCCGTACTCAGGCTGCGGCACGCCTGTCAAACCGCGTACCACGCGCGCCTCGAACCAGCGCTCACTGATGTCAGTATTCGCCATCGTCATCCCCAACTTCTGTCACATCTTCAGGGTCATCGCTCAGTGCGGCCAGCGCCGTGTCGTCCACCACGTCGTCCGGGCTGGGTTGCGAGCCTCGCACGTCCACCTGGCCCGTGACCACATCGACAATCAGGCGGTCGCGGTATTCCCGAATCAGTTTGATTTCTTCTTCGGCGCGGGTGATGGCGTCGTTTATTGGAGCCGTTTCAGCCTGAACGTGCGCTACGATTTGCAGCTGCTCAGTCTCGTCAGGAATAGGGAAACGAAGTCGCTTTACATCGCCTGACGAAAGATGTTTCACCGTCGTGGATAGCGTTAGGTCGTTAATGAACTTGAGCGCCTTCGGAATGATCAGCGCCAAGTACTCAGTGGTGATTTGCTTACGCGGACGTAGGCAACACATCCGCTGGTTTAGCAATGCTCGCTCGCCCCGCCAACGTGCCACATTGAAATCGCCGTCCATTCCGACGATGAGATCGCCGGTGTTGATTACCGCTTCTGGCACTTCAGGCCCATTGAGCCGGACTTCGGTGTGAGTACGATTGAGGTCACGAATACGCACTAGCGGATGTCCTACGAATGCGTCAAATAACCCACTGTCGAACGGATAGCCGTTGACGATCTGGACTGCGGAGCCGATATGCACGACTTCCCAATGCTCCGGCACCTCGCTGAGCCACTCGATGCCGGAAGGCTTCAGCGTAACGGTAGCGTCGAGGCCACGTGTGACGGCGTGGTCGATGATGCGCAGCTTTTGTTCGGTGAGCAGCTTGATCAGATCACGCTTGTTCTTGATGAAGCGAGCGATGTGCGCGTCCTGCGCGCGGAGGTAGGCGACGATCTGGTCTTGCTCGGGGCGTGGGGGTACAAGCGAGGGCATCTGCTTAAAGGATTCCCAATACAGCCGGTTGCGGTCGGCAACGATGCCGCGCGAGAACTTGTTGACCTCCTGCATATACGCCGCCGTGCGGAACAGGTAGCTGTAGTAGCTGCTGTTGGCCTCGTCGTAGGGTTTCACCACGACATAGGCCGGGCTGACCAGCCCATCGACTGGTGCAGGGCCGACCGCGCCTTGCCACATCCGCATCATGTTGTAGGCAATGTCGCCCTTGGCTGCGCGTTTGTACTTCTCCTTCTGGCTCATTACCTGCTTGCGCTTCAGGTTTTCCATGTCACGCACACGCACGCCAGTGCGCAGCGACACTTCCAGAATGGGGAGATCGGGGAAGCCCGTTTCGACGCGATGAGCGAAAAGGCGGCCATTGCGAAGCACCTGCCAATCTTCCGGCAGCCGTGGAACCCAGGGCAATCCTGATGACCGATAGTTCCGATACGCGCCCGCCACCGCCATCACGCCGCCCCCACGATCTTGTGCAGCAAGCCTTCGCTCTGCTGCTCCAGCGCGAGGATGTCGGCGCGCACCTCGGCCAGTGTGCGCAGTGGTGCGGGCGTGTAGAAATAGCGGGCGAAGGAAATCTCGTAGCCGATCTGCGTCTTGTCAGTGGCAATCCAAGCGTCCAGCGAGTGCGGCAACACCTCGCGGGCGAAGAAGGCGTCGATGCCGCCCGGCTCCTTCATTGGCACCTGCTCGGTGTCGCGCAGCTCGCTGTCGGGTTCGTATTCGACCATGAAGCGATCTTTGCCCACGGTCTCCAGGTATGCGCCATCGAAGCCAGGCTCGAAGTATTCCCTTGCCTTGAGCTTGCTGCGCTTGGCGATAACCGGCGGTGCGGTTTCGTCGCGCCAGCTCACCGCCTTGTAGATGGCCTTCTTCTCCGACGCGCCGAGCTTGTCACCCTGCGCCTTCAGAGCAGCATCGAAGCGGGCGCGGAATTCGTTGTGGTCGTCAAACATGGCGATGCCCAGAGTCTTCTGCGCCCGTTGCGCCACCTCCATTAGCCCCTTGTCACGCTGCCACGTCGATGCATCGAGCAACTTCTTGCGGCGCTTTGCCGGCACGGCATTACGGGCGGCGGGGGCCTCACCGTCATCGCCGCTGTGTTCGCCGTCGTCGTCTTCGTTCTCGTCCTCACCTTTCAGCCAAGCCTCGATGGCCGGTTTATGCTTGGCGAACTCGCTGTAGAGCGCCTCGCCGTGGGTGGCGTAGATCTCGGCGCGCAGTGCCTCATCGCCGGAGGCAAAGCGCAGGGACTCAATGCGCTCGTCGGAGAGCTGGCTTTTCAGACGCAGCGGGCGCTCGACGGTGATCTTCCAGTAGCCGAAATCCTGGGTGTCGAACCATCTGGACTGGACAGTTTCCTGTGCCTTGCCGAGGTAGAGGTCGAGGATTCGCTGGATGTCTCCGTCCGAGAGTTCGCAGTTCTTCTTGCCGAGGTTTCGGCGCAGCGGCTGGAACCACTGAGATGCGTCGATCAACTGCACCTTGCCACGGCGCGCTTCGGCCTTCTTGTTGGCCAGCACCCAGATGTAGGTGGCGATGCCCGTGTTGTAGAAGATGTTGAGCGGTAGGGCGATGATGGCTTCGAGCCAGTCATTTTCCAGCACCCAGCGGCGGATGTTGCTCTCGCCCTGGCTCGCGTCGCCGGTGAACAGCGCCGATCCGTTATGCACCAGCGCGATGCGGCTGCCTAAGGGCGTGTTGTGCTTCATCTTTTGCAGCTTGTTCACTTGGAACATAAGCTGCCCGTCGCTGGAGCGGGTGAGGAGCTTGAACTCAGGGTTGTCCGCGTGGCTGACAATGAAGCGCGGGTCGTTGAACTCCTTCTTGCCGCCCATGCGCTCCAGATCGGTCTTCCAACTTTTCCCGTAGGGCGGGTTAGAGATCATGAAATCGAATTCGCGGCTGCGGAACTGATCGGCGGACAAGGTGGATTTGTCTGCGCCGCCGACGATGTTCTCGGCTTCTGCGCCTTCGCCCTTCAAGAGCAGGTCGGCCTTGCAGATGGCGTAGGTTTCGTCGCTGATCTCCTGGCCGAACAGGTGGATCGAGACTTCCTTGCCGTGCTGCTCAGCCAGTTCGTGTAGTGCCTCCTCGGCCACGGTGAGCATGCCGCCGGTGCCGCAGGAGCCGTCGTAGAGCGAATAGGTGCTGGACTCGATCCGGTCGGCCACCGGCAGGAACAGAAGTTTGGCCATGAGCCACACCACATCGCGCGGGGTGAAGTGTTCGCCTGCCTCTTCGTTGTTATCTTCATTGAAGCGGCGAATCAGCTCCTCGAACACCGTGCCCATGCCGTGGTTGTCGAGCGCGGGCAGCTTGATGCGGCCATCGGCATCCTTCACTGGCAGCGGCGCGAGATTGACCTCGGGGTCGAGGAAATCGTCGATCAGGTAGCCAAGGACGTGCGAATCCACCAGCTTCTGGATCTGGTTGCGGAAGTTGAACTTGGTGAGGATTTCCTGCACGTTCGGCGAAAAGCCGTCCAGGTACGCAATGAAGTCATCGCGCAAGCGATGGCCTGCCGCGCTGGCTTTCAGCTTGGCCAGCGTGAACTCCGAGACGTTGTAGAAGGCTTGGCCTGCCGCCATGCGTAGCGCGCCGTCCTGCTCGGTAACTTTGTGGGTGTCCAGGAACTTCTTACGATTCAGCACCTCGTCTTTCGTGGATTCGAGCACGGCGTCGAGCCGCCGCAGCACAGTGAAGGGCAGAATCACGTCACGGTACTTGCCGCGCACGTAGACGTCGCGCAGGCGGTCGTCAGCAATGTTCCAGATGAAGTCGGAAATCCATTTGATCTGGCTTTGGTCTTGCTTCGATTTCACTGTTCTGTATTCCATGGTGTTAGACCGACGTTCCCCAGGTGTTAGACCGACCTTCCCCATTTGTGAGTCAGCGGCCCCCTGGCCAACCCTCTGAGTCACCTTTCTGCCGGATTCAACTGGACAGCCACGGACAAGCACGCACAAAAAAGCCCGCAATTTGCGGGATTATGGCCGATATCTGGACCAGCTTTGCAACATCAGAAGCCAATGTTGGTGGGCCCACCAGGACTCGAACCTGGAACCAAAGGATTATGAGTCCTCTGCTCTAACCATTGAGCTATAGGCCCTGCGCTGAGGGGGGAGTTTAGCCGATGCGGGGGATGGTTTGGCGTAGGCGGGGTTGCCGGTTGCGATGGGGGCGTTGTCGGCTGGCGGAAAGCCAAGGCGCTGGGTTCCTGCCTTCGCAGGAACGACGGTAGGTGGGGATTCGGCAAGCACAAAAGAAAACGCCCGCTTGCGCGGGCGTTCTGGTCTTGCGGGCGGTGCTATCGATCAATCGATATCAAGGAACGACCGCAGCGTCTCCGAGCGGCTCGGGTGACGCAGCTTGCGCAGAGCCTTGGCTTCGATCTGGCGGATGCGCTCGCGGGTGACGTCGAACTGCTTGCCGACTTCCTCCAGCGTGTGGTCCGTGTTCATGTCGATGCCGAAGCGCATGCGCAGCACCTTGGCCTCTCGCGGGGTGAGGCCGGCGAGCACGTCGCGCACGGTTTCCATGAGACCCGTTTCGGTCGCCGACTCGATGGGCGAGCTGGCGTTGGTGTCTTCGATGAAGTCGCCAAGATGCGAATCTTCATCGTCGCCGATCGGGGTTTCCATGGAGATCGGTTCCTTCGCGATCTTCAGGACCTTGCGGATCTTGTCTTCCGGCATCTCCATTTCCTTCGCCAGCTCTTCCGGCGTCGGCTCGCGGCCGAACTGCTGGAGCATCTGGCGGGAGATGCGGTTCAGCTTGTTGATCGTTTCGATCATGTGCACCGGAATACGGATGGTGCGGGCCTGATCGGCGATCGAACGGGTGATGGCCTGGCGGATCCACCACGTGGCGTACGTGGAGAACTTGTAACCGCGGCGGTATTCGAACTTGTCCACCGCCTTCATCAGGCCGATGTTGCCTTCCTGGATGAGGTCGAGGAACTGCAGGCCGCGGTTCGTGTACTTCTTGGCGATGGAGATCACCAGGCGCAGGTTCGCCTCCACCATTTCCTTCTTGGCGCGACGAGCCTTCGCCTCGCCCACGGACATGGCGCGGTTGATTTCCTTGATGTCGGTGAGCGGCAGGTACAGGGTGCGCTCGATCTGGGCGAGCTTCTCCTGTTCCGCGTCGATCGCCTCGCGGAAGTTCTTGATGTTCGGCGACCACTTCTGGCGCTTGCGCGACAGCTCGGCGGCCCACTCGAGGTTGCCCTCGTTGGACGGGAAGCTCTTCAGGAACTCGGCGCGCGGCATCTTCACCTGCTTGACGAAGATGTCCATCAGCACGCGCTCGTGGTGACGGATATCGTTCACCACTTCGCGCAGCTTGCGCACGAAGCTGTCGATCAGGGCCGACGGCAGCTTGAGGTTGAGGAAGGCTTCCGACATCTGCTCGCGGATCTTCGCGACCTTCTTGTCGTTGATCTCGGCCTTCGGCGCGGCCTTCTGGAACTTCGCATGCAGCGAACGCAGCTCTTCCATGCGGCGCTTCACTTCCTCCGGATCCGGACCGGTCGGGCCGGTATCCTCGTCGTCGGTGGTGCCCTCGACGTCGTCGTCATCGTCGTCGTTATCGCCTTCCACTTCGGGCGCGTTATCGGCTTCGGCCTGGGCGGCGTCGGCGGCTTCCTCGAGGTCGGCGAAGCCGGCCAGGATCTCGCTGAGGCGGCGCTTGCCTTCCACGTGCTGGTCGTATTCCTCGAGCAGCAGCTGGATGGTGAGCGGGAAGCTGGCCAGCGCGGTCTGCACCTGGCTCAGGCCTTCCTCGATGCGCTTGGCGATGGCGATCTCGCCCTCGCGGGTCAGCAGCTCGACGGTACCCATCTCGCGCATGTACATGCGCACGGGGTCGGTGGTGCGGCCCACCTCGGCGTCGACGGCCGACAGCAGCGCCACGGCTTCTTCGGCCGCGGACTCGTCGTCCGTGCTGGTGCCCGGCGCGGCGCCGTCGGAGATGGTGTCGGTGTCGGGCGCGGAATCGTGGACTTCGATGCCGACGCCCTTGAGCACCGCCATGATGTCTTCGATCTGCTCCGGATCGACGATGTCGTCGGGCAGGTGGTCGTTGATTTCAGCGTAGGTCAGATAGCCCTGCTCCAGACCCTTGGAGATGAGCTGTTTGATTTCAGACTGTTGCTCGTGAGCTTTATTAGTCATGCCGACCGCCGCGGGTTACAGGAACCGATCAGTATAGTCATTTGATGATTTTTTGACCAGTTTTCAAGTGGATCGGACTCACCGACGGGACGCAAGAATCGCGCCAAAAGGCCCCTTCGGGGCGGGCGGTTCGAGCGGGGCGATGAGGAGGATGCGAGGCCGGGGAGCCCCGCGCAAGAGGGCCTCAGCGCACCTCCAGGTGGAAGGTGACCGGGCCGTCGTTGATCAGATGAACCTTCATATGGGCACCGAAGCGCCCGGTTTCCACCCCCGGGTGGGCCATCCGGCCCAATTCGACCAGGCGGTCGAACCAGCGCCGGCCCTGTTCCGGCGGCGCGGCGGTGGTGAAGCTGGGCCGCATGCCCTTGCGGGTGTCGGCGGCCAGGGTGAACTGGCTGACCAGAAGCAGGCCGCCCCCGGTATCGGCCAGGCCGAGATTCATCTTCCCCTCGGCGTCCGCGAAGATCCTGTAGCCGCGCAGCCGCTCGAGCATGCGCACGCATTGGGCTTCGCCGTCGCCGGGCTCCACCGCGACCAGCGCGAGCAGTCCGGCGCCGATGGCGCCCACCGTTTCCCCTTCGACGTCGACGCGTGCGGATTCGACCCGCTGGATCAGTGCAATCATGAGAGCTTTAGCGGCCGGTGGGCAGCAAGCTTAATCGGGAACTACACTTCACAGGATGCGTCCCGACATCTATCTCCTTTATCTCCTGCTCAGGCTCGTGAGCCTGCTGCCCTTGCGGACCGTCCACGCCATCGGCGCATGGATCGGGCGCCGCTCCCTGCGTGCGAATTCCCGCAGCGCCCGGTTCAGCGACGTGAACCTGCGTCTCACCCGCCCGGAACTGAACGACGCGGAGCGGAGCGAGCTGCTTTGCCGGACCATGGAGGAGTCGGGCAAGTCGGTGACCGAGGTGGCCGCCATCTGGGGCGGCGGCGCGGAAAAGGCGCTGGGCCTGGTGCGCGAGGTCGTGGGCGGCGAGCTTTTCGCCGAGGCCCTGGCCTCGGGCAAGGGGGTGATCGTCGCGGCACCGCACCTGGGCTGCTGGGAGCTGCTGAATTACTGGCTGTGCAGCAAGACACCCATGGCGATCCTCTATCGCCCTCCGCGGATCCATGCCATCGAAGCGCTGCTGCGGAAGGTGCGCGGCAAGCTGGCGCCGGAGCAGGTGAGGGCGGAAGGCGCCGGCGTGCGCACGCTGTTCAAGCGCCTGGGCGCCGGGGGTACCGTCGGTATCCTTCCGGACCAGAAGCCGCGCGAGGGGGAAGGCGAGTTCGCACCGTTCTTCGGTGTCGATGCGCTCACCATGGTGCTGCTGCCCCGGCTGGCGGCCCGCACGGGCGCCACCGTGCTCTTCAGCTTCGCCGAGCGCCTCCCCGATGGCGCCGGCTTCCGGATCCACGTCCTGCCCGCCCCGGAGGGTATCGACGACGCCGACCTCAAGATCGCCTGCACGGCGCTGAACCGCGGCGTGGAAGCGTGCGTGGAGCGGGCCTTCGCGCAGTACCAGTGGCACTACAAGCGTTACACGGCGCACGACCGGGCGGACCCGTACAAGATCAACGCGGGCGCGAAAGCCTGTTGAGGAAGACGGTCATTTCCTTCGCGGCCTGGATGTCGCCGCGGGCGGTGGCCGTGTCGATGCCGGAGCGCCAGGCGGCGGCGGCGCCCGCGTCGTCCTCGATGGCGAGCAGGGCCTTGCCGAGCAGCTTCCACGCGGCCGAATAGTGCGGATCGAAATCGAGCGCGTCGCGGAAGGCCTGCGCGGCCTCCGCGTAGGCACCGTCGCCGAGCAGCGCGTTGCCGAGCGAGAAACGCAGCAACGCCCCGTCGCGAACGCCGCCGAGTTGGGCGCGCAGGCGCTCGACGAGGGGATCGGTCATCGCAACGCCGTCCGGGTGCGCCAGTAATCCTGCGGGTAAAGCAGGGTCGGCTGCCTGGGTTCCGGCGGCAGGCGGCCCTCCTGCAGGGCCAGCAGCGTGGGTGCGTCCCAGATCATCAGCCAGCCCGTGCGCGACGGCTGGATCAGTCGTGCGTAGCGGAAGGCGTTGGCCGGCGGATGCTTCGCGTACGAGACGATGATGCCGTCGGGATGGTGGCCGGCGAAATCGGCGAGGCTGTCGCCGTCGTGGACCACGCTGTCGTCGTCTTCGTCCACCTGCGCGGGCATGCCCGGAGCGAGTGCGATCTTCGCGATCGGGTGCATCAGCCGGCCGGCGAAATGGTACTGCCCGTTGTACGACACGCCGAGATTTCCGATGGGACGACCCGCGGCGTCGGCCTGCGCGAGGAACAGCGAGGCCGGGGTCAGGTCATAGCGGTACCAGAGACCGAGGGTGAACAGCGCATTCAGCGCTACCGTGCCGATGAGCCCCGCGAAGGCCAGCCTGCGCATCTCGCCGCGGCCGCGCAGCAGCAGGAGCGCGCCGAGGACGATGAAGATCACGCCGAAGAAGCGCGCGTAGGGCGCCATGCCCACCAGCCAGATGTTGTCCGGAAAGCGCGTGGGCACCACCGAGGGCATGGCGAAGAGCACGATCGCGAGGAGGAAGGCGCCAAGCGACAGCGGCCAGGTGCCCAGCGCGTAATGCGAGGCCAACCCTTTGTGACGCTCGCGCAGGTCGGCCACCGCGGCCGCCACCAGCATGGTGGCGCCGGCCAGTTCGGGCAGCACGTAATAGAGCTGCTTGCCGGTGATCAGCGAGAAGGTCAGCAGGGTGGGCAGCAGCCAGGCCGCGAGGAAGCGCAGCCCCGGTTCGAGCGGCTGGCGCATGAGTGCGACGAACACGGGCAGCACGACGAGGACGGCCAGCAGGTTGCCGACCCAGCCCGGGACGGTGGTCAGGGCCGAGGCCAGGAGCAGCAGGAGCGCGATGCCCGCGACGACCAGGGCGACACCGGTGCCCGGCCGCCACGGCCGCCGGAACAGTGTCGCCGGCACGGCCACGATGCCGCGCAGCCAGCCGCTCAGCGGGAAAAGGATCAAGGGCAGGAACACAAGGTAGTACCAGGCCGGGCGGGCATGGTTCTGCAGGTCTTCCGCCTTCGTGTCGACGACGCGGCCGGCGGTCTGGGTGAAGAAAAGGCGCTGGCGATAGGCCTCCCCGCCCGCCTCGCCGGCGGGGATCGCCCAGGCGAGCAGGATGGCGAAACCGAGCAGCAGGCCGAGCATTCCGAAACCGTACCAGCGCGCCTTGTTCTGCCGGGCCCAGTCGTTCCACAGCGGGCCGAACAGGAACGGGAACACCACATGCAGCGCCATCACCGGACCCTTGGTGAGGAATCCGGCGCCGACCATGAGACCGAACAGCCACCAGCGCGGCGAGGGGCGCGTGGCGGTGGGCGTGAGGCAGAGCAGCGCGGCCAGTACCCAGACCACGAGGAGCACCTCGTACATGATCTGCAGGCCGAAAAGGAATGAGTAGGCCAGCGCCATCAGCAGCCACGGCGTGGCGCGGGCGACCCACGGACGCGTGGGGAAGAGACGGGCGGCGAGCACCGAGGCGATCACCAGCTGCGCGCCGCCGAAGATCACTTCGAGGATGCGCGGCCACACGTCGCTGACGCCGAACACGGCCCAGCCGGCATGGATCATCCAGAACAGCAGCGGCACCTTCTCGCTGTACGGCTCGCCGTTGATATGCGGCACGAGCCAGTGCCCGTGCGCCCACATCTCCCAGGCGACGGCGAGCGTCCGCGTGGAGAACATCGGCATCGGGCCATGCGCGAAGATGGCGAGCAGGGCCATCGCGGCCCACAGCGGTAGCCAGGGCCACAGGGCGCGAAGGTGTTCCGATCGGGTATAGGCGCTGTTGGACAAGGGCGTCGTTACCGTTAAAGGATCATGAATTCTAGCCGCACGATATCAGAGCAGAGCGTCGACCGCGCCGCGCAGTCGCTCCGTGAACCCGGCCTGGTTCGAGGCGTACCAGGCCCGCGCGGCGTCTCCCAGCCGGCGCAGTTCGTCGTCGCTCATGCCGGCCGCGTGCTCGACGCAGGCCTCCAGGGCGGCTTCGTCGAACCGCCAGAGCGCGGAGAGGTTGAGCGTGCCGCATTCGTGCGCGGCCACCAGCAGGCCGCGGTCCGGCCGCACCAGTTCGTTCATGGGCGCCGCGTCCGTGGTCAGCACCACCGCCCCGCAGCTCATCGCCTCGACGATGTAATGCCCCCAGCCCTCGGCTTCGGAAAGACAGACATGGAAGGCATGGGCGTTCTGCAGCCGGCGGATGGTTTCGATATCGTCCACGTAGGTCACGCGGTGGTCGAGGTTCGCTGCCGCGGCCGGCCGGTCGGGTATCGCCGTCGACGGCGCCTGCAGCACATGCAGCGTCGGCCACTCCGGATGGCGGCGCCACACATCGAGCAGACGCTCCGTGCCCTTCATCCGGCTGGCACCCGCCAGATGGAGGAAGGTGCGATCGCGGACCACGCCCTCGCGCCGGCAATCGATGCTCTGGAAGCCGATGAGGTGCACCGGGAGGCCCTGCGCCGCGAAGGTGTCCCGCGCGATCGCCGTCTTGCAGAGGATCGCGTCGAAGCGGCGCAGATGCCGGCGGTCGCGGCGCGACAGCCACTCCGGGTTCGGGATGAAGGCGTTGCGCCGGGCCAGCGGAAGGTAGGCCGTGTGCACGTGCTCGAGCGTGATGCCGAGGTCGTGTCGGCGTGGGCCGCGGCCGGTCAGCCAGCGCGCGTGCATGCGCAGCGCCGCCGCCCATGCCCGCCACGGCAAGCCGCGGCTGCGTCGCGGCACGGCGGTGATCGTGACGGTATGTCCCAGGTCGCGCAGCGCGGCGTCGAGCAGACGGATGTCGTGGCTCAGGCCGCGCCCGTTGTTCCAGGCAATCAGGTGGATGGACGCCACGTCAATGCGCTGCCGGCGGCCGTGGCGTGTTCAGGGTGCGGCCGATGTACACCGCCAGCCCCAGCGTCAGGAAGAAGTAGAGCGAGTGCGGCATGGCGCGGTAGAACACGTTGTCGGTCAGGCCGCACAACGCATACATGCAGACCGTGCTGAGGCCCGCGGTCGCCGGCATGGCAACGGCGTTGTCGGGATTCAGCGCGTGCCGGCCGAAGAACAGCAGCGCGCCGCCGAACAACAGGACGAGTACGGCCAGCCCAGGCAGGCCGCCCGTCACGGCCCATTCCAGGTATTCGCTGTGCGGATGGTCGTAGCGTTCCACCGTCGCGTTCACCTTGCCTTCGGCGATCCGGGCGCGGGCGTAATCGCCGAACTGGTTGAGGCCCACGCCGGCAAGGGGGTGCTCGGCGATGGCCATGTTCGCGGTGCGCCACATCTCGAGGCGCTCGCGCACGGCACCGGTCGCATCCTGCTCGCTGTAGGTGGACATCTCCTCGGTCACGGCCGCGAAGCGGGCGAGCATCTCGCCATGCAGCGTGCTGGCCGCGACGATCGCGGCGCCGATGCCCAGCGCCAGCAGAAGCAGGCCTTCACGCCAGCGCCCGCTCCGGCGCGACTGGAAGAGCACCACGATCGCGAAGGCAGGCAGGAAGGCGAGCAGGGGGCCGCGGCTCTGCGTCAGGAGCGCGCCGTACAGGCCGATGATCGCGCAGAAGCCATGCAGCAGGCGCTCGCCACGGCTGAGTTCGGCGCGCAGTGCCTGGGCCACCGCGATCAGCGACAGCACCAGGATGAACATACCGAACTCGATGGCGCCCCACAGACCGTTGTTCATGCCGTAGACGCGGTCGATCCCCTCGATGTAGCGCTGCTCCAGGCAGATGGCGCCGAGCACGCCGGCGGACACGCTGAAGCCGACGCGCAATACCGCCGTGCGCAGCGGCGCGGCGAAGTTGGCGGCGATGACGAGGAAGGCCAGGATGTGCGAGGTGACGTCGAATGCGCGCATGTCGATGCCATGGGCCAGCACGTTCGTCAGCCAGAAGGCGAACGCCAGCGCGGCGGGCCCGATCACCCAGGCCGCACGACGGTAGGCGCGCCGCGTATCCGGGTCGCGCAACAGCGCCCAGAGGCCGGCGAGGAACAGGACGGCGGCGGGTATCGACTTCGCCTTGATCGGCAGCGCGAACGTGAGCGGCATGGCCGCGAGCAGCAGCGAGACGATCCACATGCGCCACGGGTTGGTTTTTTCGAGCACTCGGCACCTTGCTTGGATCGGGACGGCACGGAGGCCACGCCTTGCGGCGACCCAGGCCGCCGGACAAGCGCGAGGGCATGGTACTTTAACTGACGGCCAATGCCGTCCGGGACCGACCGGCGTGGAGGCCGGAATTCAGCTTTCCTCCCGCAAGCCAGGACCGATGAAGCTCCTCTTCACGAATTTTCACGACGGCGACGGCGGCGGGCATACCACCTATATCCTCGGGCTGGCCCGGGGCCTCGCCGCGCGCCACGAGGTGCACGTGGCGGCGCCGCCGGGCAGTCGCCTCAACCGTGAAGCGCGCGCGATCCCCGGCGTGACGGTGCTCGACCAGCCGTTCCCGAACGGGCTGCGCCGTCTCCGGGCACGGAGCCGCGCCCGGCGGCAGCTCGCGGGCTACCTGCGCCGCGAGCGCTTCGATCTCGTCCATGTGAACGGCTCGGCCGACCACCGGCTGCTCATGTCGGCCGCCCGTGGCCTGCGGCCCCGCCCGCCGGTCGTCCTCACCAAGCACAATTCCAAGCCCATGACCGGCATCGGCCATGCCTGGCGTTCGCGGTTCGGGACGGACCAGGTGATCGCCGTCTGCGACTTCGTGCGGCGCCAGGTCATGGCCTCGCCGTACGCGCGCTGCCGCGTGGCGACGGTATTCAACGGCGTGGACATCGGACGTTTCGCTCCCCTCGCCGCAGACCCCGCGCGGCGCGCGGGCTGGCTCGAGCCGGCGGCGGCGGGCGAACGCCTGCTCATCGGCAGCAATGCCGGAACGGCGCGCTACAAGGGCTGGATGGACCTGGTCGAGGCCCTCGCCCTGCTGGCGCGGGACCAGCGTGCGCGGTTCCGTGTCGTGCTGGCCGGTGGCCTGCCCAAGGCGGACGACCTGGCCAGAGTGGAGGCGCTGGGGCTTTCCGCGCAGGTGCATTTCACCGGTCGGCTCGACGACGTGCGGCCGATGGTCGCCGCGCTGGACGCCGGCTTCGTACTTTCCTGGGACGTCGAGACGATTTCTTTCGCCTGCCGCGAAATGATGGCGATGGGCAAGCCCGTGCTGGTCAGCGACTACGCGGGCCTGCCGGAAAACATCCGGCAGGGCGAGGACGGGTGGGTGGTCCCGGCGCGCGACCGCGAAGCGATCGCCGACGCCTTGCGCCGCCTGCTGGACGAGCGCGATGCGCTTCCCGCGATGGGGCGGGCCGCGCGGCGGCACGCGGAAGCGGAATTCGGCATGGAGCGCTTCGTGGACGCGACCGAGGCCGTCTATACCGCGCTGGTCCGCGATTTTTCCAGCAAGGCGTAGTACATCCCGTCGAGGTCGCCGTCGCCCGGGAGGATCTGCCAACCGATGGCGGCCGGCTGCCCGACCGGAAGAGCAACCGGCACGGCCGAGGCATCGGGGTGTCGCGCGAGGAAGTCGCCGACCACGCCTTCGTTCTCGCGGCGCAGCAGCGAACAGGTGACGTAGAGCAGGCGCCCGCCGGGCGCCAACGTTTCCCAGCACGCCGCAAGAATGCGCGCCTGCTGCGCGACCAGCGCATCGATGTCCGTCGCCCGGCGGTGCAGGCGCACGTCGGGGCGGCGGCGGATCACGCCGGTGGCCGAGCAGGGCGCGTCGATCATCACGCGATCGAAGAAGCGGCCATCCCACCACGCCGACGCATCGCCCGCGTCGCCGACGACGACCTCCGCCTCGAGGCCGAGGCGCACGAGGTTCTGCCGGATGCGGGGTGCGCGCCTGTCTTCGAATTCCACCGCGAGCAGGTCGACCTTCGCCCGCTCGAGCGCGTGACAGGCCTTTCCGCCCGGCGCGGCGCAGGCGTCGAGCACACGCTGTCCCCCGGCAAGGTCGAGCAGGTCGGCCGGCACCTGCGCGGCGCCGTCCTGGACGGCGAAATGGCCCTCGTCGAAGCCGGGCAGCCGGGTCACATCGGTGCTGTGCGGCAGGACGAGCGCATCGGCCAGCCAGGGGTGGCGTTCCGCATTCTGTCCGGCGGCGCGCAGGCGCCCGGCGAGGTCGTCGCGATCCGTGCGGCGCCTATTGGCGCGCAGCATGAGCGGCGGTTCCGTGTTCGCGGCGGCCAGAACGCCCTCGGCCTGTGCCGGCCAGTCGCGGGCGATGGCTTCGGCAAGCCACGCCGGGTGCGCGTGGCGAGTCGCGGGCATGGCATCGAGTTCGGCCGACAGCGCGTCGCGCTCGCGCTGCCAGCGGCGCAGCACGGCGTTGACCAGGCCGGCGAGGCGCGGACGGCGCAACTCGCGCACCGCTTCGACCGTCGCCGCCACGGCGGCATAGCCCGGCAGCTCGAGGACTTCCAGCTGGACCAGCCCGGTGACCAGCAGCGCATGTATCGCCGGCTCGTTGCGCCGGATCGGTTTGTCGAGCAGGCGATCGAGCGCCGCGTCGAAACGCGGCCACCAGCGCGCGCCATCGTTGAGCAGCGCGGTGAGCAGTGCGCGATCGCGCGCATCGGGAAGGCGTGGCAGGGCGCGGTCGGCCACGTCGCGCAGCGAATGGCCCGAGAGCGCGATCTCGGCCAGCGCCTCGGCAGCCAGCGCACGCACGGAAAGGGCGCGACTCACGACGAGGCCTGCTTCAGCTCCGGCCGGGCGTTGAGATAATCCGCAACCCCGATCCGGCGGCCCCCGGCGCGCTGTACCGCCGTGAGCCTCAGGGCGCCCTCGCCGCAGGCCACGTCGATACCGTCGCGCGACGCGGCGAGGATGCGGCCCGGCTCGGCACCGGCGATACCGGCCACGGCGCGGGCCGACCAGATGCGCAGGCGTTCCCCGGCGATATCGGCTTCCGCCACCGGCCACGGATCGAAGGCGCGGACCTTGCGCTCCAGCGCGGCGGCAGGTTGGGTGAAGTCGAGGCGCGCTTCGGCCTTGTCGAGCTTGTGCGCGTATTCGACGCCCTCGGCCGCCTGGGCACGCGGTGCGAGCGTTTCGCCCGCCAGGGTCCGGCGCAGGCCTTCGGCGAGCGCATCGGCGCCGAGCGCGGAAAGGCGGTCGTGAAGGCTGCCGCCGGTTTCGTCGGCGGCGATGGGGGTGCGCCTCTCGACCAGCACCGGTCCGGTATCGAGGCCGGCTTCCATCTGCATGAGATCGACGCCGGACTCGGCGTCGCCCGCGAGAATGGCGCGCTGGATCGGCGCGGCGCCACGCCAGCGCGGCAGCAGGGATGCGTGCACGTTCCAGCACCCGAGCCGGGGAATGGCGAGCACCTTACGCGGCAGGATCAACCCGTAGGCCACGACCACCATGAGGTCGGGCGCGTAAGCGGCCAGGCGGGAGCGATCGGCCTCGGCCTTGAACGATTCCGGCTGCTCGACCGGGATGCCGGCGGCGAGGGCGGCTTCCTTCACCGGACTGGCGGCGAGCTTGCGGCCGCGCCCGGCCGGGCGGTCGGGCTGGGTATAGACGGCTACGACCTCCGCGCCGGAGGCGCGGCAGGCTTCGAGACAGGGGACGGCGAAATCGGGCGTTCCGGCGAACGCCACCCGCAGGGAAGGGTTCGCCATCGGTCAGGCGCTGGCCTTGCGCTGCTTTTCCATCCGCTTGAGCAGCATGCCGCGCTTCAGCGGAGACAGGTAGTCCACGAAGACCTTGCCCGCGAGGTGGTCCATCTCGTGCTGGATACAGACGGCGAGGGGCCCCTCGGCCTCGATGAGAATCGCCTTGCCCTCGACGTCCTGCGCACGGACCTTCACGTGCAGGGCGCGGGTCACATCGGCATAGATGCCGGGGAACGACAGGCAGCCTTCCTGGTAGACCTGCTGGCCGTCCTTCTCGAGGATCTCGGGATTGATCAGCACCATCGGCTCGTTGCGGTCGTCGCTCATGTCAGCGACCAGCACGCGCTTGTGCACGTTGACCTGGGTGGCGGCGAGGCCCACGCCGTTGGCGGCATACATGGTCTCGTACATGTCGGCCACGAACTGCTTCAGTTCGTCGTCGAAGACGGTGACCGGCGCGGCGACGGTGCGCAGGCGCGGATCGGGAAATTCGAGGATGGCGAGGGTGGACACGGTGTCACCTTGAAACGTCACGGGCCGAATGCGGCGCCTCGTCCGCGGATTTGCGGGCAAATCGGCGAAATCCAAGCAGCGGCGAAGGTAGGATGCCCCCGTATTCTAGCGCGGGGCACGTATTGTGCCCATTAACGATTCGGTTACACTCGCGACAGCACCGGGGAAGGGGGAAAACCCGCCATGATCAAGAAGTTCGCCATGCTGCTTGGCGGCATGTTTTTCACTGTGGCTGCCTACGCGGCAGTGTCGCAGCTTCGTCCTGACCACCCGGACACCTACACGGTGCGCAAGGGCGACACCCTTTGGGATATTTCGGCCCGTTTCCTGAGCAAGCCCTGGCTCTGGCCGGAGATCTGGCAGGCGAATCCCCAGGTCCGCAACCCCCACCTCATCTACCCGGGCGACGTGCTCAACCTGTCGATGCTGGGCGGCGGCCCGCGCATCGGCCTGCAGCCGCGCGTCCGCACCGATGGGGAGCCGGTCACGGCCATCCCGCTCAGCGAGTTGCGCATGTTCCTCAAGGAGCTGCGGGTCATGAACGCCGACGAGGTCGAGCAGGCCCCCTATCTGGTGGGCTTCGAGGAAGCGCACCTGCGCGCCACGCCGGGCAACAAAATCTACGCGCGCGATCTCGACGCCGCACAGCCGGGCCAGCGCTGGGCCATCGTTCGTCCGACCAACCGCTTCCGCGACCACGGTGGCAACGAAGGCGGCTTCGACATGCTGAACAACCCCTCGCACGGCTCCTTCGTGGCCGACGAGCTGGACAGCGACGTGTCGATGGCGCCGAGCCCGTGGCGCGAGGACTCCCGCCACGACACGCATACCGGCAAGGGCGAGGACCGTGGCGTCGAGGTCTCGGTGATCGGCACGGCCGAAGTCATCGCCACCAACGGCGACGTCGCCAGCCTGGTGCTGGTGGACTCGACCCTCGAAGTGCGCAAGGGCGACCGCCTGATGCAGGTGGACGACAAGCCGTACGACCCCTATTTCTATCCGCACGCGCCGAAGTCGGTGCCCGCCGACGGACGCGTCATTGGCTTCACCGACGCGCTCCACGCGGTGGGCAGCCGCCAGGTGGTGTCCATCTCGGCCGGCTCGGCCGACGGCGTCGACAACGGCACCACCTTTACGGTGATGAGCCAGGGCGAGACGATCGCCGACGAGGTCAGCGGCAACTACAACCGCCGCGGTACCTCGCGCCATGTGAAACTGCCCGACGAATACGGCGGCCACATCATGGTCTTCCGCACCTTCGACCACGTGAGCTATGCGCTGGTGATGGATGCGCTGCGCCCGCTGAAGAAGGGCGACAAGCTGGTCGCCCCGGAATAATCCCGCGCCTGCTGTAGGAGCCGCTATAGCGGCGAGAAAATCCCGCGACAGCGTCGCAAGATTGCCCTCGCCGCTATAGCGGCTCCTACATGTCCGGCTCGGCGTCCCTACAGAAGACGGACAGCTCGCCCCCCTAAACTGCGCGGATGACCGATTCCGACGACGACCTGCGCGACTGGCTGATCCTCCTGCGCCTTCCCGGCTTCAGCGCGAGGCGCCTGCGCGAAGGGCTCGTCGCCCGCGGCAGCCCCTCGGCCCTGCTGCGTTGGCTGGCGCGCCATCTCGACGTGCTCGACGACGAGGGCCGGGCCTGGATCGAACGGCCCGACGAAGCCACGCTCGCCCACGACCTCGCCTGGCTGGCCGGCGCGGACCAACGGATGCTCCGCTGCACCGAGGAAGACTTCCCGCCCCAGCTGGAGGCCGTTCCGGACCCGCCGGCCGCGCTGTTCGTGAAGGGCGATGCCGCACTGCTGCTGCGCCCGCAGGTGGCCATCGTCGGCGCCCGGCGCGCCCAGGAGCCCGGTCTTGCCAATGCCCGCCGCTTCGCCGCCGAACTGGCTTCGGCCGGCCTGCTGGTCACCAGCGGCATGGCCGACGGCGTCGACGGGGCGGCCCACATGGCCGCCCTGGACGCCGGCCAGCCGACGGTGGCCGTGATCGCCACGGGGCCGGACCGGGTCTACCCCCGCAAGCATCACGCCCTGGCCCGGCGCATCGCGGAGCAGGGGGCCATCGTCAGCGAATACCCGCCTGGCGTCCCGGCCCTGGCCCATCAGTTCCCCCAGCGGAACCGGATCATCGCCGGCCTGAGCCTCGGAGTGGTCGTGGTCGAGGCCGGCCTGCGCTCCGGCTCGCTGATCACGGCCCGCCATGCGGGCGAGCAGGGACGCGAGGTTTTCGCCCTCCCGGGGTCGATCCACAACCCCCTGGCCGAAGGCTGCCACGCCCTGATCGGCGACGGAGCCCGGCTGGTCCAGCGGCCGGAGGAGGTCCTGGCCGCGCTGGCGCCGGCCGCCATGGAGCTAGGCGCGGAATTGCGGGCCCGGCTGGAAGGGGGCGGGGGCGCCGAAAGGAGTGTTAAGCCCAAGAAAGGCCCGTTCGACTGGCGCCAGGATGAGGAATATCGCCGCCTGCTCGACGTCATGGGGTACGATCCCGCCTCCCTCGACGCCCTTGTGGGCACGACGGGCCTCTCCCCTGGGGCGCTGTCGTCGATGCTGCTGATACTGGAACTCGAAGGCGAAATCGCGGCCCTGCCCGGCAACCGCTACCAGCGGGTGATCCGGTAGCCGCGGCTTGACAGCCGTCACGGCGATATGTTTCCAACTAAATATATACATACGCTGGGGTTCACTCGCCCCCGCGCTCCTCGGAATCGGTAACGCATGGCAAAGAACCTCCTCATCGTCGAATCGCCGGCCAAGGCCAAGACGATCAACAAGTACCTGGGAGCCGACTTCCAGGTGCTGGCGTCGTATGGCCACGTCCGCGACCTGCGGCCGAAGGAGGGCGCGGTCGATCCGGAGCACGGCTTCCGCATGGCCTACGAGGTGATCGACCGCAACGAGAAGCACGTGGACGCCATCGCCAAGGCGGCGCGCGCGGCCAGCAGCATCTACCTCGCGACCGACTTGGATCGCGAAGGCGAGGCCATCTCCTGGCACATCAGCGAGATCCTGCGCGAGCGCGGCCTGCTCGAGGGCAAGGACGTCCAGCGCGTGGTCTTCAGCGAGATCACGCCGAAGGCGATCAAGGAGGCCGTGGCGAACCCACGCAAGCTCTCGCACGACCTCGTCGACGCCCAGCAGGCCCGCCGTGCCCTGGATTACCTGGTGGGCTTCAATCTGTCGCCGGTGCTCTGGCGCAAGGTGCAGCGCGGCCTGTCGGCCGGCCGCGTGCAGTCGCCGGCGCTGCGGATGATCGTGGAGCGCGAGCTCGAGATCGAGGCCTTCAAGGCGCGCGAATACTGGACGATCCAGGCCAGCCTCATGCACCCGGAGGGGGCCTTCGAAGCCCGCCTGGTGAAGCTCAACGGCAAGAAGTTCGAGCAGTTCGACCTGACCAACGAGGCCGACGCCATGGCGGCGCGCGGGGCGCTGGAGAAGGCCGCGGGCGGCCGCTTCACCGTCGGCGACGTCACCAGCCGCGAGCGCAAGCGCCGCCCGGCGCCGCCGTTCACCACCTCCACGTTGCAGCAGGAAGCCGCGCGCAAGCTGGGCTTTTCCACCAGCCGCACCATGCGCGTGGCCCAGGGTCTCTACGAGGGCGTCTCGCTGGGCAGCGAGGGCAACGTCGGTCTCATTACGTATATGCGTACCGACTCCGTGGCGCTCTCCGACGATGCCGTGGCCGAGCTCCGCGACCTGATCGGGCGCGAATACGGCAAATCGGCGTTGCCCGAGGGTGTGCAGGTCTACAAGTCGAAGTCCAAGAACGCCCAGGAAGCGCACGAAGCCGTGCGTCCGACCTCGGCCATGCGCGCGCCGCGCAGCGTTGCCTCGTTCCTCAACGACGACCAGCGCAAGCTCTACGAACTCATCTGGAAGCGCACCGTCGCCTGCCAGATGGTCCACGCCACGATGAACACGGTCTCCGTGGAGTTTCCGGTGGACGACTCCGCGTTCCGCGCCAGCGGTACGACGGTCATCGATCCGGGCTTCCTGGCCGTCTACGAGGAAGGCCGCGACCAGAAGAACGAGGACGACGACGACCAGCGCCGCCTGCCGCGCCTCGCCCAGGGCGACGTGGTGCCGGTATCGCAGATCGCCGCCGACCAGCATTTCACCGAGCCGCCGCCGCGCTACTCGGAAGCCAGCCTGGTCAAGGCGCTGGAGGAATACGGCATCGGGCGTCCGTCGACCTATGCCAGCATCATCCAGGTGCTGCTGAGCCGCGAGTACGTACTGCTCGAGAATCGCCGCTTCAAGCCGACCGACGTCGGTCGTGCGGTGAGCCAGTTCCTTTCGGGACACTTCAAGCAGTACGTGGATTACGACTTCACCGCGCGGCTCGAGGACGAGCTGGACGCCGTCAGCCGTGGCGAGGAAGCCTGGGTGCCGTTGCTCGAGCGCTTCTGGCTGCCGTTCAAGACGCTGGTGGACGACAAGACCGAATCCGTCGACCGCAGCGAGGCCACCGGCGCGCGCGAACTCGGCACGGACCCCAAGAGCGGCAAGCCGGTATCGGTGCGCCTCGGCCGCTACGGCGCCTATGCGCAGATCGGCAGCAAGGACGACGAGGCCAAGCCGACCTACGCCAGCCTGCGCCCGGGGCAGAGCATGCATACCATCACCCTCGACGAGGCGATGGAGCTGTTCAAGCTGCCGCGCACCCTCGGCCAGTCCGAGGCGGGCGAAGAAGTCACCGTGGGCATCGGCCGCTTCGGGCCGTTCGTGAAGCAAGGCAGCACGTATGCCTCGCTCAAGGCCGAAGACGATCCGTACACCATCGAACTGCCGCGCGCGCTGCAGCTGGTGCAGGAAAAACTCGAGGCCATCGCGAACCGCACGATCCTCGACTTCGGCAATGGCGTGCAGGTGCTCAACGGCCGCTATGGCCCGTACATCACTGACGGCGAGAAGAACGCGCGCATCCCGAAGGACCGCGACCCGAAGACGCTCACCGAGGCGGAATGCGCGGAACTGCTCGCGGCGGCGCCGGTGAAGAAGCCGCGCGGCGGCCGCGCGGCGAAGAAGACGGCCACCAAGAAAGCCGCGGCGAAAAAGGTCGCGACCAAGGAAGCGACGGCGAAGAAGGCCGCCGTGAAGAAGACCGCGACGAAGAAGACCGCGAAGAAGACGGCTGCGAAGAAGGCCACGGCGAAGAAGTCCGCCGCCAAGAAAACAGCCGCGAAGAAGGCCGCCGTGAAGAAGACCGCGGCGGCGAAGACGGTGTCGCGCACGGCCGACTGACATGCGCCGCTTCGATCTGTCCACCATCGACGCCGCCGCCGCGGTCCTCCGCGACGGCGGTGTTCTCGCCTATCCTACCGAGGCGGTGTTCGGTCTCGGCTGCGACCCGCACGACCGTGCCGCCTTCGAGCGCGTCTTCGCGCTGAAGGGACGTCCGGCGACGCAGGGGGTCCTGCTGATCGCCGCGAGCTTCGAGCAGGTGGCACCCTATATCGACCTGGCCGCCGTTCCCGCGGACGTGCTCGCGCAGGTGCGTGCGTCCTGGCCTGGCCCGAATACCTGGGTATTCCCGCGCAGCGAGCGCGTGCCGGACTGGGTCGCCGGCGCGCACGCCGGCATTGCCCTGCGGGTGACCGCCCACGAGCCGGCGGCCGCCCTCTGCCGCGCCTTCGGCCGGCCGCTGGTATCGACCAGCGCGAACCCGCATGGCGAGCTCCCCGCCCGCGACCTGCCCACCCTCGAGCGCTACTTCGGCGAACGGCTCGATGCCGCGCTGGACGCGCCGCTGGGCGGCCTCGACCGGCCCACGGTCATCCGGGACGCCCTCAGCGGCGCTATGATCCGCGCCTGAGGAAGGGGGGATTTGCCGTTGTCGTCGAACGTTCATGAGATTACCGGGCGCCTGGCCGGCGCGCCCTTGCCGTTGCTCGTCGGTGCGTTGTCCCGGCCCGTCGCATGGCGCGACGGCCGCCCGGTCAGCGCCGCCACCTTCCTGGGTCATGTCCGCCGGGTGGCGTCCCTGCTTCCCGATGCCGACAGCGCGGTCAATCTTTGCGAGGACCGCTATGCCTTCCTGGTAGCCTTCGCCGCGCTGATCGTGCGAGGGCAGGCCAACCTGCTCCCGCCCTCGCGCGCCCCGCATGCCGTCGACGAGGTGATGGCGGGGCATCCCGGTTCCTACGCCATCGGCGAGCTGGCGCTGGCACCCGCGCCGGCCGGTTACCTGCGCATGCCGTCGCTCGACGACGAGGTCGCGCCGGGCGACGCGGTACCGACGATTCCCGCGGACACGGTGGTCGCCATCGGCTACACCTCGGGCTCCACCGGCAGGCCCAAGCCGAACGTCAAGACCTGGGGCGCCTTCGTCGCCAGCAACGCCGGCAACGCGGACATGCTCGGCAGGGCGATCGGCGGATCGTTCGATCTCGTCGCCACCGTTCCGCCGCAACACATGTACGGCATGGAGATGTCCGTGCTGATGCCGCTGCTCTCCGAAGTCAGCGTGCATGCCGGGCGTCCCTTCTTTCCGGCGGATGTCGCCGCCGCGCTGGGCACGATGCCCGAGCCGCGCGTGCTCGTCATCACGCCCGTGCACCTCCGTGCCATTGTGGAATCGGGTGTCGTCCTCCCGACCCTCGCCGCCTTCGTGTCGGCCACCGCGCCGATGCCGGTGGAGCTCGCCGCGGCGGCGGAACAGCGCTTCGGCGCACCGCTCTACGAAGTCTTCGGCTCGACGGAAACCTGCGTCTTCGCCAGCCGGCGTACCTCGGTCGAAGAGGATTGGGCGCTCTACGATGGCGTGACGCTGCATCCGCAACCGGACGGCACGCTCGTCGACGCGCCGCAGCTGGCCGAGCCCATCGCCCTCGCCGACATCGTCACGCTGCACGACGAAGGCCGCCGCTTCCGCCTGCGCGGCCGCAACACCGACCTCCTCGAGATCGCCGGCAAGCGCGCCTCGCTCGGCGACCTCAACCGCCGCCTGCTGGCCATCGACGGTGTACGCGACGGCGTGCTGTTCCAGCTCGACGAGAGCGACGCGTCCGGCGTGCGCCGCATCGCGGGCCTGGTCGTCGCGCCGGGTATGAGCGAGCAGGCGGTGCTGTCCGCGCTGCGCCAGGCGATGGACCCGGTGTTCCTGCCGCGCCCGCTGCGCATGGTCGACGCGCTGCCGCGAAACGAAACCGGCAAGTTGCCCCGCGGCGAATTGCTCGCCCTCGTCAGCCCGGGTCTCTGATCCCGGGAACGTCCGCGGCGCAGCGCCGAAGGCGGGGCCTCGGGTTAGAATGAGCGGTTCGACACCCGGAGAATCCCATGAAAGTCCTCGTCATCGGCGGCGGCGGGCGCGAACATGCGCTGGCCTGGAAGCTCGGCCAGTCCCCGCGCGTGGACGAGGTCATCGTGGCGCCGGGCAATGCCGGCACGGCCCGGGAGCCGGGGATGAGGAACGCCGATGTCGCCGTGACCGACATCGACGGCCTGGTGGCGCTGGCGCACCGCGAGGACGTCGGGCTGACCGTCGTCGGCCCCGAAGTGCCGTTGGTCGCGGGCGTGGTGGATCGTTTCGCGCGCGAAGGGCTGCGCTGCTTCGGACCGACCGCCGCGGCGGCCCAGCTTGAAGGGAGCAAGGCCTTCGCGAAGGATTTCCTCGCCCGTCACCGGATCCCCACCGCGCATTACGCGGTGTTCACCGAACTCGATCCCGCGCTGGCCCATGTTCGCGAAAAGGGCGCGCCGATCGTCATCAAGGCCGACGGCCTCGCTGCCGGCAAGGGTGTGATCGTGGCGATGACGCTGGACGAGGCCGAAGCGGCGCTCGCGGACATGCTTGGCGGGAAGACCTTCGGCGATGCGTCGTCGCGCGTGGTGATCGAGGAGTTCCTCGACGGCGAGGAAGCCAGCTTCATCGTCATCGCCGACGGCAAACATGCCCTGCCGATGGCGACCAGCCAGGACCACAAGCGTCGCGACGAGGGCGACAAGGGCCCGAACACGGGCGGCATGGGTGCGTACTCGCCGGCCCCGGTGGTGACCGACGACGTCTCGGCGCGGGTCATGCGCGAGATCGTCGAACCCACCCTCGCCGGGATGGCGGCGGACGGCATGCCGTTCACGGGCTTCCTCTATGCCGGACTGATGATCGACAACAGCGGCGCGCCCAAGGTCATCGAGTTCAACGTGCGCTTCGGCGATCCGGAAACCCAGCCGATCATGCTGCGCCTGAAGTCGGACCTCGTCGATCTTGTCGAGGCCGCGCTGGACGGCCGCATCGACGCAGCGCGGGCGGCATGGGATCCGCGTCCGGCCATCGGCGTGGTGGTGGCGGCGGGCGGCTACCCGGGCAAGGTTCGCGCGGGCGATCCGATCGATGGCACCGACACCGATTTTGGCGCGGACGTGAAGGTGTTTCACGCCGGCACGGGGCTGGGAGCCGACGGCCGCCCGGTGACGGCAGGCGGCCGGGTGCTCGCGGTTTGCGCGCTCGGGGACGACCTGGCGGCCGCTCGCGAGCGCGCCTACGAGGCCCTGGAAGCCATCCGCTTCGAGGGTGCGTTCCACCGCCGCGACATCGCCCATCGGGCGCTGTCGCGGCGGTGAGCCGCGTTACAGCCCCTCGCGCAACGGCAGGGGCTGCCAGCGCTCGTCGACACCCACCGCGCCGAAGCCGAGGTAGCTCTCGGGAATCTGCGGCGACACGCCGCCCAGGTTAGGGATGACGTCGCCCCTGCTTGGCTTGTTGGGATAGGACGACCACGGGCGCAGCAGCGAGTGGTACTGGTTCGAGACGAGCGGCTGGTGCCGTGCCGGATCGAACTTCGCGCTCAGCGTGCCGCCGTCGCGAACATGCAGGCGCCATGTGCCGCCGCCCATGTAAAGCGAATGGATGCGATCGGCCAGCCACTTCCATTGCTGGGTGAGCGGCGCGCCATCGCATGAGGCCGCGAACATCCGGCCGTCGGCGGGATCCGTCGTCAGGCATTGCCGGCTACCGCGGTTGCGGTACGTGTTGTCGAGTTCCAGGTACCAGTGCTGTGCCTTTCCGCCCGTGCCTTTTTCGCATGTTTCCAGGACCAGCGCCGGCGCCTTTGGATCCGGTTGCGACAGGCACTTGCCCGAGCCCTGCAACGATTGCAGCCGCACGGTAGGCTGGCGGGTGAGGTGCGGCGAGCCGAGGTCGATGCGCGAATTGAAGGCGACGCGAGCGCCGGCATCCGGACCGCGGTCCACGGTCTCCGCGAGCGAATCGTAGACGCGCAGCGCGACGGTGGCCTGCGTCGTCACGTCGAGGCGACCTTCATAACTTCCGGGAATGCGCCATACCGACACGCCGCGCAGGTTGGCCCGGCGCATCATAGGCGTCATCCGGGTGGTCGAGTTGAGCGCGCCATGGATGTTGTGGCCGTCTTCAAAGTAATCGATCTTGCTCGCGATATCCTGCGCCAGCGGGAACACCCAATCGACGGTCCGGGTATGCTCCCTCACGCGCGTCAATGCTTCGACCGAGTAATCCTTCAGCGTCATCGATACGCTCGTCTCCTCGACGCGTTCTTTTTCGTACCTGAAGTCCAGGGCGATCTTGCCGAGGTGCGGGGCGTCGTTCTTCTCCAGTCCATTGAGGATCTCGAAGTTCGCCCCGGCGCTCGTGGTGGTCCTGACCGTCACGGTTTCCTGGATGTTGCGCTCCGAGGCACCGTCGGTCTTCGGTTCGTAGTTCTCCAGGGTCAGCGGCACGGTCGCACCCACGCCGGCCAGCTGGGTCGTGAGCACGTACCGGTCCGGGATGAAGAGCTGGTAGCCCTTGCCCTGGGACAGGAACTTGCCGTTCCAGAGTGCGCCGTTCTTCGACGGCGCCTGGTCCGCTTCGGCGGTCACGATGACGACCTTGTCGTCGGTGCTGGCATCGACATCGCGCAGTACCACGATGCGGTGGCGGATGGCACGTCCGCCTGCAAATGTCCGGTCCTCGATGATTTCGATGCGAGGGACGTAACCGGCGGACGGTGCCTGGGCACTTCGGGCGACGCCCAGGCTGCGGGCGGTGCCCAGGCTCCGGCCCGCGATAACGGGCTGCCACGGCGCGACCGCCGCGCGCCGCGTGTTGCGCCGGGCTTCCAGCCATGCCCTGAAAGCGGCGCCGGCCTCGTCGAGCGGAAGTTCGGCGCCGACCGTGATCACCTCGAGCTGCCCCTGGGGGGAGCGCCAGTACAGCGAGCTCTCTCCCGAGGCCCGGTAGCCGAATATCGCCGATTCGCCGTCTTCCTCGTCGTCTTCCGGACGGGGGCCGGTAACGAGGATCGCATGGCCCCGGCCGAGTTCGTCGCTGACGCGGTTGCGGACGTCCAGCGACGAAAGCTCGCCGCGCTGGACCCATGTGACGTTCATGGCACCGGGCGTCGAAGGCGGGCGCGCGCCCTGCATGTCGATGTGCGGGGCCGCCAGCACGGCGGAAAGTTCATGGGGCTGTGGGAGCGCCGGGATCGCCGAGCCGTCGGTGGGGAACGACAGGCCGGTGGTCGCGATGGCGAGGGAGAGCACGAGATAACGGAGTTGCATGGGTTGCCATGTCCTTGGCGAGGGGGGAGGCGCCAATTTGCCGGGCGCGCCCACGGCTCGCTGTAGGCGCACGCTGAATTTGACGAAAGGCTGTGCTGAACAACCTCGTCGCGTGACGGGATCGTCGAATGTTTCCGGGGGGCTATGCTTGGAAGTGGTCCGCTACACTGTGGGGAAAAAACAAGGATCGACAGAGAATGTCGCAGTTCTCCCTACTCGCCAGGCGCAGGTTCGCCCCATTCTTCTGGACCCAGGCACTGGGTGCCTTCAACGACAACGCGTTCCGCAACGCGATGATCATGCTCGTGGCGTTCCAGATGGCCTTGCCCGACGCCCAGGTGTCGCTCTACACGAACCTGGCGCCCGCGCTCTTCATCCTCCCTTATTTCCTGTTCTCCGCGACCGCGGGCCAGCTGGCGGAGAAGTTCGAGAAGACGCGGATCATCCGCTACGTGAAGCTGTTCGAGATCGCGGCCATGTCGATCGCGGCATTCGGCTTCTTCACCCATCACGTGTCGCTGCTGCTCGTGGTGCTGTTCCTCATGGGCGTGCATTCCACCGTGTTCGGTCCGATCAAGTATTCGATCCTGCCGCAGGCGCTGGAACGCGGCGAGCTGGTCGGCGGCAACGCGCTGGTGGAAACCGGCACGCAGCTTGCGATGCTGATCGGCATGATCGTGGGCAACTCACTGATGCTGATCGCCGGCTACGGCACGCTCGCCGCGTCGCTGACGACCATCGGTATCGCCTGCATGGGCTACCTCGCCAGTCGCGCGATTCCTCCCGCGCCGGCAACGGCGCCCGGGCTTCGTTTCAACTGGAATCCGCTGAGCGAAACCTGGCGCGTGCTGAGGATCACCCACGAGGACCGCGCGGTATTCAACGCGGTGCTGGGCATTTCCTGGTTCTGGTTCTTCGGCACGGTGATGATCGCGCAGCTGCCGACCTACACGCGCCATGTGCTGGGGGGCGACGGCTCGGTCAATACACTGGTGCTCACCCTGTTTTCCCTGGGTACCGGCATCGGTTCGCTGATGTGCGAGCGGCTGTCCCGCCGGCGTGTCGAAATCGGCCTCGTGCCGATGGGCGCGTTCGGCCTCACCGTGTTTGCCGTGGACCTGTATTTCGCGCGTCCCGCGGTGACGGCGGGCGTCGCGCTGAACTGGACCGCCTTCCTCGCCGTGCCGGGTGCGTGGCGTGCGATGCTCGACCTCACCATGATCGGCGCGTTCGCCGGTTTCTACGTGGTGCCGCTGTTCGCCTTCGTGCAAAGCCGCGCGCCGCGCGAACGGCTGTCGCGGATCATCGCGGGCAACAACATCGTCAATGCGTTGCTCATCTGCATCGCGTCGGCCTTCGGCATCGGCTTGACCGCGCTTGGGCTGGAGGCTCCGACGATCTTCCTGATCACGGGTATCCTCAACGTCGCGGTGGCCGTCTACATCTTCACCCTCGTGCCCGAGTTCCTGATGCGTTTCGTCACCTGGGTGCTGGTGAACACGCTTTACCGCGTGCGTGTGGATGGCCTGAAGAATGTCCCCGACGAAGGCGCGGCACTGGTGGTCTGCAACCATGTGAGCTTCATGGATCCGTTGATCCTCATGGCGAGCGTGCGCCGGCCGATGCGCTTCGTGATGCATCACCGGATTTATGACATTCCCGTGCTGCGTTTCGTTTTCCGGACGGCGAAAGCCATACCCATCGCGGGGCGGCAGGAAGATCCGGCCCTGCTGGAGCGCGCGTTCGAGCTCGTGGACGAGGCGCTGGCCAACGGCGAGCTGGTCTGCATCTTCCCGGAGGGTGGCATCACGCGCGACGGCAGCATCCAGAACTTCCGTCCGGGGGTGGACCGCATCCTCGCCCGCCGCCCGGTGCCGGTGGTGCCGCTGGCGTTGCGCGGCATGTGGGGCAGCATCTTCAGCCGTCGCGACAGCGCATTGCGCCGCGCACGGCTGCCGCGTCGGTTCTGGTCGAGGATCGAGCTGGTCGGCGGCGCGCCGCTGGCGGCAGGCGATGCGAATGCGGCGGCGCTCGAAGCGCGCGTTTCGGAACTGCGCGGCGACAAGGCCTGAGCGCCGGCGGTGCAGGTTTGTGGGAGCCGGCTATGCCGGCGATCCCGCGGCAGCGGGCCGGCGCGCCCCGAGCTTCCCTCGCCGCTGAGGCGGCTCCCACAGGGACAGTTGCTCCTGCAACCTCAGGCGAACCAGGCCGCCAGGACGATCACGGCGACGACGGCCAGCCAGACGATCAGCACGCGGCGGATGACGCGGCGGGCATCTTCCAGTTCGGCGATGGGGTCGCTCACGTCCTGCACGTAGCCGTCGCCGGCTTCCACGTCGGCATCGACGCCCGCGCGTGCCACGGCACCCAGGAAATCCGGTTCCAGGCGCGAGCGCGGGCTGCCCGAATTGCGGTGCCATTGCTTCCACGCACCCATGACGGCATCGAAGTCGGAGACCAGCGCCATGGCGAACACCATGAGGTGCGCCGGGAGCCAGTCGAGTGCGTCGGCCACGCGACGTGCCACGGCGCGCGTGGCGGCATCGATCGCCAGCGCGGCGTCGCGCGCGAGGATCTGGGCGAGGCGGTAGCCCAGCGCACCGGAAGGGCCAAGCAGGAAGAACCAGAACAGCACGCCGAAACGGCGGCGCAGCGCGCCGTAGAAAGCGGCTTCGACGAGCACCGGCGCGAACCAGCCCAAGGGCGCGTCGTCGTGGCGCAGCGCGGCCACGGCCTCATCGCGGCGCAGGGTATCGCGCGCGTGCAGGACCGCGTCGATGTCGCTTTCGATCTCGCGTGGGCCCAGGGCATAGACCAGCACGGCGATCGCGAAGACCAGCCAGCCGAGGTCGAAGAAGGGCAGTGAACGGAGAATGCCCGCGATAAGGGCGCAGGCGACGACGGGTACAAGGAGCACGACCGCCACCCGCCCGGGGCCGGAGAGGTCCGTCAGCCGGTCCACCCACAGGCGGAACCAGCGTTCGTCGCGCCAGCGCGCCAGTTGCGGCACGCTCCAGACGATGACGAGGGCGACGAGTACGGCGAAAAGACGTAAGGCCATGACAGACACGATCCGCGGGTCGATGGCCCGATTGTAGGCGAAGCCGGCGGCTACCTGTGGCCGCAATGCCAGGCAGGACCCCTGGGAGCGATCAGCGGCGTGTGGCGGCGGTCAACTCGTCCAGGTCCACGCCGCGCGAACGGAGCCAATGCTCGATGAGGCGGTATGACACGGAAAGGGGTGGCGGCACCCCCAGCGTGCCCGACGCCATGCCCTGCACGATATCGTCCACCGTGAACCAGCGGGCGTCTTCCAGTTCGTCGTCGCGCAACCGGATCTCGCGGGTCTTCGCGGTGGCGGTGAAGCCCACCATCAGCGAAGCCGGAAGCGGCCAGGGCTGGGAGGAGTGATACGTGGCATGCAGCACTTCGACGCCCGATTCCTCGCGAACCTCGCGCCGCACGGCGTCCTCGAGCGATTCGCCCGGCTCGATGAAGCCCGCGAGCGTGGAATAGCGGCCCGGCGGCCAGCCGCGCTGGCGACCGAGCAGGCAGGCGTCGCCGTCCTCGACGATGACGATGATCGCCGCGTCGGTGCGCGGAAAATGCAGATGGGCGCCGTCGGGGTTCGTGCACTGCATGCGATGGCCGGAGGCCAGCACGAGGGTCGGTGCGCCGCACTGGCTGCAGAAACGCGTCTGGCGCTGCCAATGCGTGATGCCCTTCGCGTAAGCGAACAACCCGGCTTCGAACGCGCCGAACAGGAGGCCGGCCTCGCGCAACGACATGCGCCGCGCGCCGCTCAGGGATACGAAGAGTTCGGCTTGCGCCTCATCGGCGACGAGGGTGAACCAG
Organism: Luteibacter yeojuensis; assembly: GCF_011742875.1. Taxonomy (NCBI): domain Bacteria; kingdom Pseudomonadati; phylum Pseudomonadota; class Gammaproteobacteria; order Lysobacterales; family Rhodanobacteraceae; genus Luteibacter; species Luteibacter yeojuensis. The sequence goes on along the minus strand of NZ_JAAQTL010000001.1, from coordinate 2,770,950 downwards.
GCAGTACCGCCGGCGATGCCCAGCAGGGTCGAGGGAATGTCGCCGAAGCGCTCGGCGCGCATCGTGGGCGACATCCATTGCGGCGATTCGGCATCGGCGCGGACGAACGCATTGCCTTCGGCGTCGAGGACCAGGAAACGCGTGTCGGGATGCCGCTCCTGTTCTTCCACCCAGAGCCGGTCTTCGCGGCGCTCCGCCATGCGGTCGATGTCGATGCCGGCGAAGACGTTCTCGCGGGCGCGCGTTGCCGCGGCCTTGTCGCGCTCCTGTTCGACGCTCACGCTCCCTCGCTCATGCGCTGAACGAGGAGCCGCAGCCGCAGGTCGTCTTCGCGTTGGGATTGCGAATGACGAACTGCGAGCCGCTGAACGATTCGGCGTAGTCGATTTCGGCGCCCGTCAGGTATTGCAGCGAAAGCGGGTCGACGAGAAGCGTCACGCCTTCGCGCGCCACGGCGAGGTCGTCCTCGGCTTGCTCTTCGTCGAAGGTGAAGCCGTACTGGAAGCCGGAACAGCCACCACCGCTGATGTACACGCGGAGCTTGAGGCCGGGGTTGCCTTCCTCTTCGATCAGCTCGTGCACCTTGCGGGCGGCGGCCTCGGTGAAGACCAGCGGTGCCGTTCCCGAGCGGTAATCGGGCGCGCCGCTCGGGGCCATGGGGAATGGGTTGTTCATACCGACCATAATGGCGCCGTTCCGGGACAGGTCAAGCCTCGTCGAGCGCCGGGGCCGCCGCGATGGCGGCCTGGGTCAGCTGACGGATGGTCTGCGGCGCCTGGTGGACCATCTTGCCGTTCACCTGGGCCCCGGCGGTCATTTCCAGCACCTGGTAGTGGACGTCGCCGTCGACCCGGGCCAATGGGGCCAGCTCGAGCCGCTCGGCGACATGGACGTCGCCCGTGACGCCGCCGTTGATCACGGCATGGGGCACCTCGATGCGACCGACGACGCGGCCGGTCTCGCTGATGGTGAGCATGCCGTCGCTGCCGGCATCGGCATGGATGGAGCCCTCGACGGTGCCGTCGAGGTGGAGCGCGCCGCTGAACAGGACGTCGCCGCGCAGCGTGACGCCACGGGCAATGAGGCTGGTGGCGGCGGCGCTGACGGAGGGCGCCTGGTTCTTCCGGTTATTGCTGAACATCGTTGGCCTCGTCGTTACGCAGGGCGTCGCTCCACGTCACCGTACCCGTCACCGATGGATCGCCTGTGACATCGGCGACCAGTCGCAGCCGGGTCGGCTTGAAGCCGGCCGGCAGGGTGAAGCTGCCCTGGATCTGCTGGAAATACTTGAAAGAGAAGGGAAGATCGGTGGATTGGCTGCCCTGGCCGAGCGCCGCACCCTCGAGGGTGACGACCTTGTTCCCCTGGATGCCCTCGACCGCGAACTTCAGCGAGCCCTTGACCACCTCGCCGCGACGGGCGTTCTGGGTAAGCGTCACGACGAGGTTCCACGCGTTGGCAGTACCCTTCACGGGCGTGCTGCGCGCGCCCTGGATCTTGAGTCCGTCGCGCTGGCCGCCGCCGCCCACAAGGCGGGAATAGAAGGCGAGGTCGGTGCGCAGGCCGCTGATTTCCTCGTCGCGCTCGGCGAGGTTGCGCTTGAGTTCTTTCGCAGCCACGTCGGCGACCTGGCCGGCCCGTTGGAGGTTGGCCACCTGCTGGCGGAGGTCCTCGTTGTCGGCTTTCAGCTGCCGGACGGCGCCGCGATCGATCACCGCCGCGGGAATGCGGGCCGCCGCGAACCAGGCGCCGATACCCACCAGGAGCAGGCTGAGCGCCCACCCGCCCACCAGGAGGAGGCGCTTCCGGCGCTGGCTGGCCGCGTCGTCGAGCGTGCGCACGACGAACCGTGGCGGTGGGCGTGAAGCCATGGCGGTGTCCGTGGAGGAGGCGTGAAGACCGCGATGGTATAGCCCCCGATTCCTTCAATGGTCAAGGAACCGTTCCCCAGAACGAGGAAAGGCCGCCTTGCGGCGGCCTCCGGTCAATCGTGCAGCGAACCGACCTTGCTGAGCATGTAGCGCTCGGGGCCGATGTCGGAAATCAGGCTGAACTGGGTTTCCAGCCAGTCGATGTGCTCTTCCTCCTGGCCAAGGATGAACTTGAAGAGGTCGCGGCTGACGAAGTCGTGGATGCCTTCGCTGTAGGCGATGGCTTCGCGCAGGTTCTTCGTGGCCAGGAGTTCGAGGTCGAGGTCGCCCTGCAGGGCCTCCACCACGTTCTCGCCGATGCGCAGCTTGCCCAGGTGCTGGAGGTTCGGCAGGCCGTCGAGGAACAGGATGCGCTCGATCAGCTTGTCCGCATGCTTCATCTCCTCGATGGATTCCTCGTACTCGTGCTTGGCGAGTTCGTTGTATCCCCAGTCCTTGAACATCCTGTAATGGAGGAAGTACTGGTTGATGGCGGCCAGCTCGTTGTAGAGGACCTTGTTGAGGTATTCGATGACCTTCGCGTCGCCCTTCATGGGGGGATCTCCCTGATTGTGCAGGGCACGACTATACGTCGGCCGGGACGGCCATGACGTAACGAGAATGAAGGTGTTTCGCGTCCGCGACTGGCGCGGAGGACGTCAGGCCGGGGAGGGCAGGAACGTCAGCACCGGGCGCTTGGTTTCTAGGGCCTCGCGCAGGCACTGGCGGGCCTCCGGCTCGCAAGCGCCGCAGCAGTCCGAGCAGCCCGTCCGGGCCTGGAGCTCGGCAAACGTCTCCACACCCTCGGCCACGGCGCGGCGGATGGCGTGATCGGTGACGGCATTGCACATGCAGATGTACATGGAGCGTATTCGAACGCGAATGCGAACGATTGTCAAATACGAGGACGGGCGGGCGTTCAGCCGCCGGCTTCCCCGGCCTGGCGCGGCGCTTCGGCCTGCTGGGGGCAGCGGCCGACCTCGACCCGGCACACCGTCTCGACCGTCGGGGCGAACTGGCGCAGCGCCCTCTCGTAGACCTGACGCTTGAAGTTGACGACGTGATGGGCCGGATACCAGAAATCGACCCAGCGCCAGAGGTCGAACTCGGGCTTCTCGCAGGCGTCCAGCCGGAAGGCGTCTTCGCCGCAGGTGAGACGGACGAGGAACCAGACCTGCTTCTGCCCGATGCAGGTGGGCCGCTGGTGGTGGCGGACGAAGCGGTTCGGCAGGCGGTAGCGGAGCCAGCCGCGGGTTTCCGCGAGGACCTCCACGTGCTGGGCGAGAAGGCCGGTTTCCTCCTCCAGCTCGCGGTACATGGCTTCCAGCGGCGTTTCGTCGCTGCGCATGCCGCCCTGGGGGAACTGCCAGCCATCGCGGTTGACGCGGCGCGCCCAGAACAGGCGGCCGTCTCCGTTCAGGAGCACGATCCCCACGTTCGGTCGATAGCCATCAGCGTCGATCATCCGCCCTCCGCGAGCACGCTTCCGGCGAAAGGCCGGGACGCTCGTTCGGCCCGATTCAACCACAGCGCGAGAAGCGCGGGCAAGGCGCTACTTGAATGGAGAGCCAGCCGCGATTAAACTGCCCGGCCTTCGCGGCTGAAGCCCGCGGACGACCAGGTTTCACGGCTAGGTAGCTCAGCTGGTCAGAGCGCGGCACTCATAATGCTGAGGTCGGCGGTTCGAGCCCGCCTCTAGCCACCAAGACGAAAAGCCGCGCCCTGAGGGCGCGGCTTTTTTTGTGGGGGCCGCTATAGCGGCGAGAAGCCCGCGGACCGACGAAGCGGCGAGGTAGGTTCCCCTCGCCGCTATAGCGGCTCCTGCAGGGAGGTAGCCATATCGTCCTGTCGAGGCGACAGATCGAGCACCGCGCGCGCCAGTTCCACCACGTTGTGCACGCGCAGCTTCGCCATGAGGTTCGCGCGGTGCAGTTCCACGGTCTTCGGGCTGATGCAGAGCTCGCTGGCGATGACCTTGTTGAGCTTGCCGCACATGATCCCCTCCAGCACTTGCGACTCGCGTCGGGTGAGCGACACGTCGGGCCGCAGCGCGGCGAAGCTGCTCGCGGCGGGCTCGTCGCCGGGGTCGTCGTCGGGCAGGGGCATGAGGAAGACGGCGTGGAAGGCCTCCGGCGGCACGTCGAGCAGCTGTCGCGTCATCCGGTAGCGGCGGGGTGGCGCGTGCGCGTCGCACAGGACGAACTCGTCCGCGGTGCCGGTGGGCTGGAGGTGGCTGTCGAGCCAGGCCGGGCCGGCGCGTCCCCGCGCGGTGCCGAATTCGCGCCGGAACGCCTCATTCACCATCACGGCGCGTTGCCCGTCGAGGCGCCAGACGACGCAGGGCCACGGCAGCGCGGCGAACACTTCCTCGGCCAGCCCGCAGGTATGCGAGCCGTCGAGTGGATCACGAGCAAGGCACATCGATGCCTCCTGGTCGTACGCATGGAAGCCGACGGACAGCCCACCGCGTCGCGCCGGTAGTTACCACTGCAACGGTTCGTCGATGAAAAGTCCATGAATCCGCCCGCCGGATGTGCCGAACTGCGAACGCCGTCGTGAATGCCCGCGTGCGGAGCCGGCCGCGACGCGTCCGCTACAATGGGTCCCATGCGCATCTTCAAGACCTTCAATATCGAAGCGGCCCACCGCTTGCCGAATGTGCCCCAGGGGCACAAGTGCTCGAGGCTGCACGGCCACTCCTTCCGGGTGGAGCTGCACGTGGAAGGCCCCATTGATCCGGTGCTCGGCTGGGTCATGGACTTCGGCGACCTCAAGGCTCGGTTCCAGCCGCTGTACGACCGCCTCGATCACCACTACCTCAACGACATCGAAGGCCTGGAGAATCCCACGAGCGAGAACCTCGCCCGCTGGATCTTCGAGCGGCTGAGCCCGGATGTGCCGGGGCTGGCGAAGGTGGTGGTGCATGAAACCTGCACCTCCGGCGCCGAGTTCACCGCCGCCCCGCTGTAGGGGCCGCTATGGCGGCGAGCCGTCTAGCCGTAACTGTGGGAGCCGCTATAGCGGCGAGAAGCCAACGGAGCGATGAAGCGGCGAGGCAGGTTCCCTCGCCGCTATAGCGGCTCCTACAAGACTGCGGCAGCTCCCGCGGCTTCGAATAGCTGTCATCGCAACAATTCGCGGTTGCTGCGTTGCGGCGTGCGGGACTACACTCCGGCCTCCCCCGTTCCCCGGCGGTCCTCCCGATGTCCGAAGTAAACGGTTACGCCGACCTCGCCCGATTCTTGGGTCAGGCCGCCGCCGCCCAGGCCCTGGCCTGGCGCGGGATGGAGCGCGTGGCCGACCTGCAGTGGCAGGCGATGGAAGGACAGGCGCGCGCCGCCAGCGGACTGATTGCCGATGCGATGACTGTCGCCATGCAGACGGCCACGTCGTTCGGCACGCTGGCAGGTCCGCCCGCCCGGGCCTGACCGCCAGCGCTGCCTCGCCAACGACGCGACGCACGGTCGCGCCGACGGGTGGTTACGGCCTTTCGCAGCTTGTCCCGCCGTTTACGCCGCTGGTATACTTTTCCAGATTAAACCGTGGCCCGTTGAACCATCTGGTGCCGCCTTCGAGCGAAACCACGGGAGCCTCGCGTTGCTTAACAGTCTTGCCGCCGGTCGTCACTTAGCCACGCGCGTCGTCATCGCGCAGCTGGTGGTGGCTGTCGTCGCGGGGCTCGCTTTCTCCCTGCAGGGACGTCCAGCCGCGCTGGCCGCCTTCGGGGGCGCCCTGATCGTCGCTATCGCTACCGCGCTGCTTGCCGCGCGAGCGTTCAGCGCGCTGGGTGGGGCGGGAGCAACGTTCATGCGGTTCCTCGTGGGCATGATCCTTCGCTGGATCGTCCTCATCGGTGGACTGGCTCTCATCCTGGTTCAGTGGAAGCTGCCACCCTTGCCCGCACTGGCGGGATTGGTGGCCGGCTACGCGGTCAACGTATTTGCATTCAGATTCAAGGGTTGAGGCATGGCGAGCGAACCGCAGGGCGGTCTGACCGAATACATCCAGCACCACCTGAACCACCTGACGGTGAATTTCAGCGCCGACCATTTCTGGTTCTGGAATCTCCGTGCGGATTCCATCATCGTTTCGTTCGTGCTCGGCGCAGCCTTCTGCCTGTGGTTCTGGCTGTTCGCGCGCAAGGCCACCTCGGGCGTGCCGTCGAAGGGCCAGGCCCTGGTCGAGCTGGCCATCGAGTTCGTCGACACCCAGGTGAAGGACACCTTCCACGGCGACCGCCGCACGGTCACGCCGCTGGCGCTGTCCATCTTCATGTGGGTGTTCCTCATGAACGCCATGGACCTGCTGCCGGTCGACCTCGCCGGCTGGCTCGTGCAGACCTTCGCCGGTCATGAAGTCGCGCATCACACGTACTTCCGCATGGTGCCCACCGCCGACATCAACACCACCGTGGGCCTGTCGGTCGCCGTGCTGTTCATCGTCATCGGCCACGGCATCAAGGCCAAGGGCGGCTTCGGCTTCGGCAAGGAACTGCTGACCGCGCCGTTCCATGCGAGCAACCCGGTCGCCAAGCTGATCCTGGTGATCCCGAATTTCCTTCTCAACGTCGTCGAAACCCTGTCGAAGCCCGTGTCGCTCGCGATGCGACTGTTCGGCAACATGTACGGCGGCGAACTGGTGTTCATGCTGATTGCCGGTCTGATGGTGAGCTGGATCAGCTTCGTGCCTGGCGTCGTGTTCAACACGGCGTGGGCGATCTTCCACATCCTGATCATCGCCCTGCAGGCGTTCATCTTCATGATGCTGACGATCGTCTACATCGCCACGGCGCGGGAACACCACTAACTCACCGCTCCGACGTTAGAACCTTCGGCTCCATCCTTTTCGTTTCCACCCTTTCGTTATTCGTTATCCCAGGAGAACACCATGGAACTCGCCTCGCTCCTCGCCCACGTCCAGGGCATGACCGCCATCGCCATCGGCGTGATCATCGGCCTCGGCGCGCTCGGCGCCTGCCTCGGTATCGCCGTCATGGGCTCGAAGTTCCTCGAGTCGGCCGCCCGTCAGCCGGAGCTGGTCCCGCTGCTGCAGGGCCGCATGTTCCTGCTCGCCGGCCTGATCGACGCGGCGTTCATCATCGGCCTCGCCGTGGCCCTGCTGTTTGCGTTCTCGAACCCGCTGGTCGGTGTCGTGCGCGCTGCCGTCGGCGGCTAAGCAAGCGTTCGTCTTGTCGCCGTGACCCCAGCGGTCACGGCGATCGTCAGTACCCAAGCGTTCGGAGTCTTTCGGAGAGATCATGGAAATCAACATGACCTTCCTGGGCCAGATGATCTCTTTTGCGATCCTGGTCTGGTTCACCACCAAGTTCATCTGGCCCCAGCTCAACGGTGCCATCGAGGAGCGCCAGAAGAAGGTGGCCGAGGGTCTCGCTGCCGCCGAGCGCGCGCGCGCCGAGCTCAAGGATGCCGACGCCAAGGTCGCCACCGAGATCAAGCAGGCCCGCCTGCAGGCGACCGAGATCATCGACAAGGCCCAGCAGCAGGCCAACCAGATGCTGGACAAGGCCCGTGCCGAAGCCACCGCCGAGATCAACCGTCTGAAGGCCCAGGCCCAGGACGAGATCGCGTCGATGGCGCAGCGGGCGCGCGAGCAGCTGCGTGAGCAGGTGGGCGCGCTGGCCGTGAAGGGTGCGGAGAAGATCGTCCAGCGTGAAATCGATCCGGCGGCCCACAAGGCGCTGCTCGATCAGCTCGCTGCCGAGATCTGACCATGGCCCAGGCGCTCACACTCGCCCGCCCGTACGCACGCGCCGCTTTCGAAGTGGCGCATGCGTCGGGTGCGCTCGCCGACTGGTCGGCGGCGCTCGGATTCGCCGCCGCGGTCGCGGCCGACCCCCAGGTCGCCGGGCTCGGCAACGATCCGCGCGTGCTGCCGGCGCAGCTCGTCGCCCTCCATCTTCCGCAAGGCATGGCTGCCGATGCGCCGTTCGCCCGTTTCCTCGAGGAACTGGCGGAAAACGGCCGCATGCACCTGCTGCCCGAAATCGCCGCGCTCTACGACCAGTACAAGCTGGAGTCGGAGTCGACCCTGAAGGTCAAGGTCACGAGCGCGCTGGATCTCGACGCGGCGCAGACCGAAACGCTGCGCGCCTCGCTGAAGCGCCGCTTCAAGCGTGAGATCGAACTGGATACGCACGTCGATCCGGCGTTGCTCGGCGGTGTCGTCATCGACACGGGCGAGCAGGTCATCGACGGTTCGGCGCGCGGCCGCCTCCAGCGGCTGGCCGGCGCGCTGACGCACTGATTTCATATAGGAACCGACCATGTCCAGCACCACTCTGAACCCGTCCGAGATCAGCGAACTGATCAAGACCCGCATCGAGCAGTTCAAGCTCGGCGCCGAGGCACGCAACGAAGGCACGATCATCAGCGTGTCCGACGGCATCGTGCGCATCCACGGCCTGGCCGACGCGATGCAGGGCGAAATGATCGAGCTGCCGAACAACACGTTCGCCCTCGCGCTGAACCTCGAGCGTGATTCGGTGGGCGCCGTGGTGCTCGGCGAGTACCAGCACCTGCGCGAAGGCGATGCCGCGAAGACCACCGGCCGCATCCTCGAAGTGCCGGTCGGCCCGGGCCTGCTCGGCCGCGTCGTCGACGCGCTCGGCAACCCGATCGACGGCAAGGGCCCCATCGACGCCGCCGGCACCAGCCCGGTGGAGAAGGTCGCTCCCGGCGTCATCTGGCGCCAGTCGGTCGACCAGCCGATGCAGACCGGTTACAAGTCCATCGACTCGATGATCCCGATCGGCCGCGGCCAGCGCGAGCTGATCATCGGCGACCGCCAGACCGGCAAGACCGCCGTGGCGATCGACGCCATCATCAACCAGAAAGACTCCGGCATCCGCTGCATCTACGTGGCCATCGGCCAGAAGCGCAGCTCGATCGCCAACGTCGTGCGCAAGCTCGAAGAGAACGGCGCGCTGGCCAACACCATCGTCGTCGTGGCCTCGGCGTCCGAAGCGGCCGCGCTGCAGTACGTCGCGCCGTATTCCGGCTGCGCCATGGGCGAGTACTTCCGCGACCGCGGCGAAGACGCGCTGATCGTCTACGACGATCTCTCGAAGCAGGCCGTGGCCTACCGTCAGATCTCGCTGCTGCTGAAGCGTCCGCCGGGCCGCGAAGCCTATCCGGGCGACGTCTTCTACCTGCACTCGCGCCTGCTCGAGCGCGCCTCGCGCGTGAGCGCCGAGTACGTCGAGAAGATGACCAACGGCGAAGTGAAGGGCAAGACCGGTTCGCTCACCGCACTGCCGATCATCGAGACCCAGGCCGGCGACGTGTCCGCGTTCGTGCCGACCAACGTGATCTCGATCACCGACGGCCAGATCTTCCTCGAGACCGACCTCTTCAACGCCGGCATCCGTCCGCCCGTGAACGCCGGTATCTCGGTGTCGCGCGTCGGTGGCGCCGCGCAGACGAAGATCGTGAAGAAGCTGTCCGGCGGCGTGAAGCTGGCCCTCGCGCAGTACCGCGAACTGGCCGCGTTCGCGCAGTTCGCCTCGGACCTGGATGCCGCCACGCGCGCGCAGCTGGACCGCGGCCAGCGCGTCACCGAGCTGATGAAGCAGGCGCAGTACGCGCCGCTGTCGATCGCCGAACTGGGCGTGTCGATCTTCGCGGCCGAGAAGGGCTACCTCGACGACCTGCCGGTCGCCAAGGTGCTGCCGTTCGAGAAGGGCCTGCACGCCTTCATGCGCCAGAACCACGGCGAGCTGATGGCGAAGATCGACCAGACCGGCGACTGGGACAAGGACATCGAGGCGACCTTCAAGGCCGCCGCCGACGAGTTCAAGAAGACCGGTAGCTGGTAAGAGCGAAACGCGCGGGACGCCGGCGGCAACGCCCGTCCCGCGAGCTGGCGACACCTTTCAAAGACGAGTAAGCCATGGCAAGCGGCCGCGAAATCAAAACCAAGATCAAGAGCACGCAGAACATGCGCAAGGTGACGCGCGCGCTCGAAATGGTCTCGGCGTCGAAGATCCGCAAAGCGCAGGACCTGATGAAGGCCTCGCGCCCCTACGCGCGCCTGATGCGCAAGGTCATCGCGCACGTCGCCCAGGCCAGCACCGACTTCACCCATCCGTTCCTCACCGAGCGCGGCAACGTCGCGCGCGTGGGCTTCATCGTGGTGTCGACCGACCGCGGTCTCGCCGGCGGCCTCAACTCCAACCTGTTCCGCCGCACGCTCGCCAACATCCGCGAGTGGCAGGGCAAGGGCGCCGAGATCGACATCGTGGCCGTGGGCCAGAAGGCCGTGCAGTTCTTCCGCCGCATCAAGGGCGTGAACCTGATCGGCTCGGCGACGCACCTCGGCGAGAAGCCGAAGCTCGAAGACCTCATCGGCGTCATCAAGGTCGTGCTCGACGCATACTCGGACAACCGTCTGGACCGCGTCTTCCTGGCCTACAACGACTTCGTGAACACCATCGTGCAGAAGCCGGCCATTGCGGCGCTGCTGCCGCTGTCGCTGGTGGCCACCGAGCTGGAACATGCCGGCGGTGCCGCGTCGGAAGGCGTGAAGGTGGAGCAGACCCACGACTGGGATTACATCTACGAACCGGACGCGCGTACGGTGCTCGAGCATCTGATGACGCGCTACATCGAGTCGGTGGTGTACCAGGCGGCGCTGGAGAACCTCGCCAGCGAGCACGCCGCGCGCATGGTGGCCATGAAGGCCGCGTCGGACAACGCCAGCAAGGTCATCGGCGAACTGACGCTGGTCTACAACAAGGCCCGCCAGGCGGCGATCACCCAGGAAATCTCGGAAATCGTCGGCGGCGCCGCCGCGGTCTAAACGAAACGCCATGGCGACGCGCAAGCGGCGCCGCTACAGAACCTAAATAAGATTCATCCGGAGCATTCCATGAGCCAGGGTAAAGTTGTTCAGATCATCGGCGCGGTCGTCGACGTCGAATTCCCGCGCGACCAGGTGCCGCAGATCTACGACGCACTGAAGGTCGACGGCACCGAGATCACCCTCGAAGTGCAGCAGCAGCTCGGTGACGGCATCGTGCGTGCCATCGCGCTCGGTTCGACCGACGGCCTGCGCCGCAACCTCATCGCCCGCAACACCGGCGAAGGCATCAAGGTGCCGGTCGGCAAGGCCACGCTCGGCCGCATCATGGACGTGCTCGGCAATCCGATCGACGAAGCCGGTCCGATCGGCGAGCAGGAGCGCTGGGTCATCCACCGCGAAGCCCCGTCGTACGACGACCAGGCCGCCGCGAGCGAGCTGCTGGAAACCGGCATCAAGGTCATCGACCTGATGTGCCCGTTCGCGAAGGGTGGCAAGGTCGGCCTGTTCGGCGGTGCCGGCGTGGGCAAGACCGTGAACATGATGGAGCTCATCAACAACATCGCGAAGGCGCACTCGGGTCTGTCCGTGTTCGCCGGCGTGGGCGAGCGTACCCGCGAGGGCAACGACTTCTACCACGAGATGAAGGACTCCAACGTCCTCGACAAGGTCGCGATGGTGTACGGCCAGATGAACGAGCCGCCGGGCAACCGCCTGCGCGTCGCGCTCACCGGCCTCACCATGGCCGAATACTTCCGCGACGAGAAGGACGCCAGCGGCAAGGGCAAGGACGTGCTGCTCTTCGTCGACAACATCTACCGCTACACGCTGGCCGGTACCGAAGTGTCGGCGCTGCTCGGCCGCATGCCGTCGGCCGTGGGTTACCAGCCCACCCTGGCCGAGGAAATGGGCGTGCTGCAGGAGCGCATCACCTCGACCAAGACCGGTTCGATCACGTCCATCCAGGCCGTCTACGTGCCCGCGGACGACCTGACCGACCCGTCGCCGGCGACCACCTTCGCCCACCTCGACGCCACCGTCACCCTGAGCCGCAGCATCGCCTCGCTGGGCATCTACCCGGCCGTGGACCCGCTGGACTCCACCAGCCGCCAGCTCGACCCGGGCGTGATCGGCCAGGAGCATTACGACGTGGCCCGTCGCGTGCAGGGCACGCTGCAGCGCTACAAGGAACTCAAGGACATCATCGCCATCCTCGGCATGGACGAGCTGTCGCAGGAAGACAAGGAAGCCGTGTCGCGCGCCCGCAAGATCGAACGCTTCTTCTCGCAGCCGTTCCACGTGGCCGAAGTGTTCACGGGTTCGCCGGGCAAGTACGTCCCGCTGAAGGAAACCATCCGCGGCTTCAAGATGATCGTCGACGGCGATGTGGACTACCTGCCGGAGCAGGCCTTCTACATGGTCGGCGGCATCGACGAAGCCATCAAGAAGGGCGAGGAGATGGGTGCGAAGAAGGCCGCATAAGCCTCTTCTGACCCATCCCCCGACCGACGGAAGACCAGCCCATGACCCATACCATCCGCGTCGACATCGTCAGCGCCGAAGCCGAGATCTACTCCGGCGAAGCCACGCTCGTGGTCGCCACCGGTGAGCTTGGCGAGCTGGGCATCGCGCCGCGTCACGCTCCGCTGATCACCCGCCTGAAGCCCGGCCACGTCGATGTGGTCGCCGCCAACGGCGAGCGCCAGCAGTTCTTCGTCTCCGGCGGCATCCTCGAGGTGCAGCCGCAGGTGGTGACCATCCTCGCCGATACCGCGGCCCGTGCGGCCGACCTCGACGAGGCCGCCGCCCTCAAGGCGAAGGAAGAAGCCGAGGCCGCCCTGGCGAACCGTGGCCCCCAGATGGACGTGTCCGAAGCCCAGGCCAAGCTGGCCGAGGCCCTCGCCCAGCTCCAGGCCCTGGAGCGCATGCGCAAGACGCTCAAGCACTGATCGAAAAGGACCCCTCCTTCCGGAGGGGTCCTTTTATGTAGGAGCCGCTATAGCGGCGAGAAGCCTACGGGCGATGAAGCGGCCAGGTAAGTTTCCCTCGCCGCTATAGCGGCTCCTACAAGAGACTGGGGCAGTCTCGTTCATGAAACGACGACTCGCGGCGGGCGACACTGGGCGCTCGTTACCCGGTATGTCAGCCATGCGAACCCGCTACCGCCGCAGCCTCTGGATAACAGGTGTCGTCGCCGTCGTGCTCATCGTCGGGCGCATCGTGCTGCCCTACGCGGTGCTCGATTATCTCAATGGCCGCCTTTCGCGCATGGGCGCGTACTCGGGTCATATCGCCGACATCGACATCCATCTCTGGCGCGGTGCGTATTCCATCGACCGGCTCACCATCGAGAAGGTGGACGGCAAGGTGCCCGTGCCGCTCTTCGACACCGACCGGGCCGATATCTCCCTGAGCTGGCGGGCGATCGCCCGTGGCCGCCTGCGCGGCAAGATCGACTTCTACCACCCCGTGGTGAACTTCGTCGACGGCCGCGGCGAAGGCGATACGCAGACCGGTAAGGGCGTCGACTGGCGTGCCCAGCTCCGCGCCCTGGTGCCGACGCGACTCGATGAGGTTAACGTCATGGACGGCACCATCACCTTCCACAACTTCGTGTCGAGTCCGAAGGTCGACCTCAAGATGACCGGGGTGAACGGCACCGCCACCAACCTCACGAACGTGCAGCGCGAAGGCGGCTCGCGCGTGGCGCACATGCATGCCACGGCGAAGGTGCTGGGCGATGCGCCGCTGGAAACGCGCGCGGAGTTCGATCCCCTCGAGCGCACCGGCGACTTCCGCTACGAACTGAGCATCCGCGATATCAAGCTGGTGAAGGCGAACGACCTGGCCCGCGCCTACAGCGGGCTCGACTTCGCGGGTGGCGAAGGCGACTTCTTCATGGAGTTGCAGGCGCGGGACCGGCACCTCAGCGGTTACGCCAAGCCGCTGTTCCATGGCCTGAAGATCTTCAGCTGGAAGCAGGACGTGGAGCAGGAAAAGAAGAATCCCCTCAAGCTCGCCTACGAGGCCGTGGCCGAAGGCGTCACGAAGATCTTCAAGAACCAGTCCAAGGATCAGTTCGCCACCCGCGTCCCCATCTCCGGGACCATCGACGACAAGAGTGTCTCGCCCTTCGAGGCGATCGCCGGCATCCTGCGCAATGCCTTCGTGGAGGCGTACAAACCGAACCTCGAACACCTGACCGAGCGGCCCAAGGACGATTGACCCGCGCCCTGCAGGCGCGCCTCGGCTCTTCCTGACCCCGTACTCTTGCGATATGTTCAGGCCCCATCCGCAGCAGGCAATGGACTCCATGACAGCGACGCCCCTCCACGTCCTCATCCTCGCCGCCGGCGAGGGCAAGCGGATGAAGTCCGCGTCGGCCAAGGTGCTCATGCCGCTCGCGGGGCGCCCGTTGCTGGCGCATGTGATCGAAGCGGCCCGGACCCTGGAGCCCGCCGGCGTACATGTGGTGTACGGCCATAACGGCGAACAGGTACGCGACGCCTTCGCCGCCGATACCGCCCTGGGCTGGATCGAACAGCGCGAGCGCCTTGGCACGGGCCACGCGGTGCGCACGGCCCTCGAAACCCTGCAGGCGCAGGGCGGCCTCGAGGGACGCGTGCTGGTGCTTTATGGCGACGTGCCGCTGATCCGCCCGGAGACGCTGTCCGCCCTGGTCTCGACCCGCGAAGGCCTGTCGATGCTGGCGACACGCCTGGCCGACCCGAGGGGCTACGGCCGCGTCGTGCTGGATGCCGCCGGCCGCGTGCGCCATATCGTCGAAGAGAAGGACGCGAGCGCCGCGCAGCGCGCCATCGACCTCGTGAACACCGGCATCGTCGCCGCCGACGCGATGCGCCTCCTCGCGTGGGCGCAGCGTCTCGGCAACAGCAATGCGCAGGGCGAGTACTACCTCACCGACGTCTTCGAGATGGCCGCCGACGAAGGCGCACCGGCCGCCTGCGTCGACTGCGAAGCCACCGAGGCCTCGGGCGCCAACGATCCCTGGCAGCTCGCCGGCCTGGAGGCCCTGTACCGCGAACGCAGCGCCCGCGCGCTGGCCCTCGCCGGCGTACGCCTGGCCGACCCGCGCCGTCTCGACATCCGCGGCAAGGTCGTCGCGGGCCGCGACGTCGAGGTGGACGTGAACGTGATCTTCGAAGGCGACGTGGTGCTGGGCGACGACGTGCGCATCGGCCCCTTCACCCGCGTGCGCAACGCGAAGCTCGCGGCCGGCACCGTGGTGCTCGCGCATTGCGACCTGGACGGCGTGGTGACCCATGGTCCGTGCACGATCGGCCCGTTCGCGCGCCTGCGTCCCGGTACCGACCTGGCGGCCGGCGTGCACATCGGCAATTTCGTCGAGACGAAGAACGCGGTCATCGCCGCCGGCTCGAAGGCGAACCACCTGACTTACCTCGGCGACACGGTCATCGGCAGCAAGGTGAACATCGGTGCCGGCACGATCACCTGCAACTACGACGGCGTGAACAAGAGCCGCACCACCATCGAGGATGGTGTCTTCGTCGGCTCCAACAGCTCGCTGGTGGCGCCGGTGACGTTACGCGCGGGTGCCACCATCGGCGCGGGTTCGGTGATCACGAAGGACGCGCCGGCGGATGCGCTGACCGTCGCGCGCGGCCGGCAGACGACCATCGAAGGCTGGCACCGCCCCACGAAGAAATAGCTGCTGTTGTGGGAGCCGCTATAGCGGCGAGAAGCCGACAAAGCGATGAAGCGGCGGGGCAAGCGCCCCTCGCCGCTATAGCGGCTCCTACGGAATCAGCCGCGATAGCGCCAGCCGTCGATTTCGATCAGCAGTTCGGCGCGGCAGATGTCGCCATGCAATACCAGCAACGGCGCTTCGGGAAAGTGCTTCGCGGCGAAAGCGCGCACCGTCGCCACATGTTCCGGATGGCGCACGTAAGCCTTCATTGGCGCAAGATGTCCGAGTCCGGCCGGCAGGCCACCGGCGGCCAGGAGCGCCTCGAGATTGCGCAGCGTCTCGGCCAGCTGCGCGTCGATGTCACCCGCATGCGCCGACGCGTGCCCGACGACCGCCGCCGTTCCCGAGATGGCGAGCACGTCGCCGGCGGGCAGCAGCGTGGCCCGCGCGAAGCTCGGCGGCGTGCGCCCGTATTGCCGGGGATAGCGCCAGGCGCTTACCTGGCGAGGATTCTCCACACGCGTGCCGGGACGGTCCGTGGCCAGCAGGTACACCTGGAGCAGCGTGGGATCCGCGTGGTGTCCGATCGCTGTCGCCGCGGGAAAGCCCTGGGCGAAAATCTCGCCCATGCCGCCGATGCGTCCCGTGCAGAAATGCTTGTAGCGCTCGTCGTCGTCGTCCCCCGCGTTGATCGCGCCGAGGTAATTCCAGATCCGCTGCACGTGCTGCTCCGGCGCGCCGCCGACAAGACCCGAGAGCAGGCCATAGGCATGCCTTGCGGCACCCTCGGTGCCGCCGTGCTCGTCCTCCCGGCACTCCACCGCGGCGAACAGCCAGCCGCCGCCGCGCGACCAGCGCAGCTCGCCTTCGCGCCCGCTGCATACCTCGCCGTCCACCTCCCAGACTTCGCTCAGCGCTTCGCCGAAGGGTTCCAGCGCCACCCGGAAGCGCCGGGGATCGTCGAAGGCGGGGGCGGATGCGCCAAAGTCGAAGGCGGCCAATGTGGACGACGAAAGCCCGCCGGATTCGTGTGTGTAGCGCACGCGCGGCGCGGTGCGTGCATGGGTGGCCTGTGGCGCGGGCTGGCGCATTTCGCTTCCTGGGAGCATCGGGTCTTCCGTCCAACGCGGTCGCGCCATCATATCGTCCCCTCGCCGGGCCGCGGCGTGAACGTCCGGTCTTCACCAGTCTGAACCGTTCCGAAGGTGGTCCAACGACCCCTGTGCTAAACTCCGCGCCCGCTGCCATCCGGGGGGAGGCAGGAACATCCAGGACCTGGAAACACCCATGGCAACGCAGACCGCAGCACAGAAAGAACTGGCCGAACTCATCGTCACCAGCCTGAACCTCGAATCGGTGAAGCCCACCGAGATCGACCCGGAAGCCCCGCTGTTCGGCGGCGACCTGGGCCTCGATTCCATCGACGCGCTGGAAATCGCGCTGGCCGTGTCCAAGCGTTACGGCTTCCAGCTGAAGTCCGACAACCCGGACAATCGCGCCATCTTCACAAACCTGAGCACGCTGTCCGCGCATATCGAACAGCATCGCGCCACCGCCTGATCGTCGTTCAGGCCGTACTGGCCCGGAGCGTGCTTTGCTTCGCCCGGAGATGTCGATGACCGAGTCAGAGTCCGCGCCGTTCGTGCGTCCGCTGCGTTTCGCCGCGGCGCATCCGAGTTTTGCCGGTCACTTTCCCGGTCGCCCCGTCGTGGCCGGCGTGCTCCTGCTTGAGGCCGCGGCGCTGGCGCTGCGAAGCTGGCGCGGGCTCGCGGTGCGGCAGGTCGTCGACGCGAAATTCGTGGCCCCGCTCCTGCCCGACGAGGACGCGGAACTCGAACTCGTGGCGCTGGACGACACGCGCTTCCGCTTCACTGTTCGCCGCGGCCCGGATACGCTGCTCCGCGGCACGCTGGAGGGCGCATGAGCCATTGGAAGCAACGCGAAGGCGGCGGTTGGTTCGCCATCTGGCTGATCCGCACGATCGCGCTGCGGCTGGGCCGTGGCGTGGCACGCGTGCTGCTGTATCCCATCGCCTTGTACTTCTTCCTGCGCCGCGCGGACGAACGGCTGGCCTCGCGTACCTACCTCGCGCGGGTATTGAACCGTCCGGTCACGAACTACGACGTGTTCCGGCATATCCACATGTTCGCCGCGACCCTGCTCGATCGCCTGTTCTTCCTGGCGCACGGGGAACGCGACTTCGCGGTGGACGTGGAGGGGCTGCAGGAGCTCGACCGTTGCATCGACGCCGGCAAAGGTGTCCTGCTGATCGGTTCGCACCAGGGCAGCTTCGAGGCCCTGCGCGCGCTCGGCGCCCGTCGTCCGGATGTCCCCTTGCGCGTCGTGCTGGACAAGCAGAAGACCCCGGCGCTCACCGCGGTCCTGGAGGCGCTGGCGCCGGACGTGGGCGCGGCCGTGATCGACGCGTCGCGCGGGGGCGCCTCCGTGGCCTTGGCCATGGCCGAGGGCGCCGCCCAGGGCGGCATGGTGGCCTTGCTGGCCGACCGCGGCCACCGCAACGAGGCCACCCGCCGGGTTCCCTTCCTCGGCCGGCCGGCACCGTTCCCCGTCGGCCCATGGCACCTCGCATCCGCGCTGAAGATTCCCGTCGTGCTGTGCATGGGCATCTACCTCGGCGGCAATCGCTACCGGCTGATCTTCGAGGCCTTTTCGGACGGCATCGACGTGCCGCGCGCGGAGCGTGCGGCCGCGCTGGACGGCCTTGTCGCCCGCTATGCCGCGCGCGTGGAGCATTACGCCCGCCTGTATCCCTTCAACTGGTTCAATTTCTATGACTTCTGGCAAGAAACTGGCCCTGCTGCTGACGAGCCTGCTGCTGCCGCTCGCGTGCCCAGCCACTCCGACGCCTGACGCGGATGACGCAAACGCGCTGATCGCCAGCCTGCATCGCCCGGCACCCGCGCGCACGCCCTTCGCGGAAGCGCGCTTCATGCGTGTGCTGGAGAAGCCGCTGGTGGTTTCGGGCGAACTCGCCTGGCTCGGCGGCGATCGCCTCGAGCGCCGGGTGGAGAAGCCCGCGAAGGAAGTCTCCACGATCGCCGACGGCGAGGTGACGCAGGAGCGCGAGGGGAGGAAGCCACGCAGCTTCTCGCTGAAGCGCGCTCCGCAATTGCAGGTGCTGCTCGACAGCTTCGTCGCCCTGCTCGCCGGCGACCCGTCGCGGCTCGGCGAATCGTTCGAGGTCAGGCTGGGTCGCGACGCCGACCGCTGGCAGCTCACCCTGACCCCGCGCGACGCACGCGTCGCGAAGCAGATCGCCGGCATCCACGTCTACGGCAGCGGACAACTCGCCCGCTGCATGCGCATGGACGAAAGCGACGGCGACACCTCGATCGACCTGCTCGGCGACCTCGCCGCCGCGATGCCGGCGGCGCCGACCCGCGAGGGCCTCATCGCACAGTGCGGCGGCGCGATGTGAGGGGCGCGCGCCTCGCCCTGCTCGTCGCCTGGATCCTCGTCCTCGCGCTGCTCGGCACGCTGGTCGCCACGCAGCTGAAGGTCGGCACCGACCTGCGCAGCTTCATGCCCGCACCGACCACGCCGGACCAGAAGCTGCTGATGGAGCAGGTGGGCGAGGGGCCCGGTTCCCGCCTGCTGCTCGTCGCGATCGACGGCGGCGACGACACGGCGAAGGCGGCTCTCAGCCGCGGCCTGGCGCTTGCCCTGCGCAAGGATCCGGCATTCACCCAGGTGGTGAATGGCGATTTCGACCTCGGCATGCTGGACAGCGCGCTGCTGCCTTACCGCTACCTGCTTTCGCCGACGCTCGACACCGGTTCGCTCGACGAGGGCTACCTGGCCGACGAGTTGCAGCAGCGCCTCGACGACCTCGGCTCGCCCGCGGCCACCCTGCTCAAGGGCCTGCTGCCGCGCGACCCCACGCTCGAAACGCTGAAGCTGGCCGAGCGCTGGACGCCGGTCCGCTCGCCCGAGGTGCGCGATGGCGTATGGTTTTCGTCGCGCGGGGAAGCCCTGCTGCTCGCGCAGACGCGCGGTGCGGGTTTCGATCCGGGCGCGCAGGAGGACGCCATCGGCCGCCTCCGCGCGGCCTTCGCGGCATTGCCGGGCAGCGCCGCGGCGCACCTGACGATCAGCGGCCCCGGCTATTTCACCGTGGTGGTGAATGCGCAGACGCGCGATCAGGCCGACTGGATCGGCCGTATCTCGACCATCGGCTTCATCGTGCTGATGCTGGTCGCCTATCGCAGTGTGCGCAGCCTGTTGCTCGGCGCGTTGCCGGTCGCGACCGGCGCGCTCGCGGGCATCGCGTTGTTGACGGTGTGCTTTGCCGAGGTGCATGGCATCACGCTGGCCTTCGGCTTCACGCTGCTGGGCGTGGCGCAGGAATACCCCATCCGCCTGCTGAGCCATCGCCGCGAGGGCGAATCCGCCGTGGCGAGCGTGCGTGGATTGTGGCCGCTGCTGCTCACGGCCATCGCTTCGGCCTGTATCGCCTACCTCGCTTTCTATGCGTCGGGCGTCGGAGGGTTGCAGCAGCTGGCCGTGTTCACGATCGCCGGCCTGCTCGCCGCGGGGTTCAGCACGCGCTATGCCTTGCCCTACCTGCTCCCCGAGCACGCGCGCGACGTCGCGCGCATGCCGGGCCTCGCGGCCTTCCGTGGCTGGCTCGACGCCTTGCCGCGTCCGCGCTGGCTGCCCGTTCCCATCGCCGCGGCGGTGGTCGCGATGATCGCGTTCGCCCCCGGCCCGTTCTGGCAGAACGACCTCTCGGCGCTCACGCCGTTGCCGCGCGATCTGTTGATGACGGACGCGCGCCTGCGCGGCGAGCTTGGTGCGCCGGATGTCCGCTACCTCCTGATCGTGCAGGCAAAGACGGCCGATGGCGTGCTCGCCGCCTCGGCGAAGCTGGAACCGCGCCTGCGCGGGCAGGTGGCGGCAAAGGCGCTCGATGGCTTCGAACTGCCGTCGATCTACCTTCCCGACCTGGCGACGCAACGCGCACGCCAGGCGAAACTGCCGGATCGCGCGACGCTCGACGCCTCGCTGACGAAGGCCCTCGACGGCATGCCGTTCCGCAAGGACCTGTTCGCGCCCTTCGTCGACGACGTCGAAACGGCGCGCAGCGCGCCGTTGCTCACGCCCGAGGTGTTCGCCCGGTCGCCGCTCGGCCAGCGCCTTGCCGCGATGCTGCTGCCGCGTGGCGACCACTGGGTGGGTCTGTCGACCCTGAGCGGCGTGCATGACGCGGCCGCCGTCGCGGCGGCCGTGGCCGCTGCCGATCCAGGCGCGCGCCTGCTCGACCTGAAAGAGGCCTCGGAGTCGCTCGTGGCCGCGTATCGCACGCGCATCCTTCACGCCGTGCTTGCCGCCGCCGCACTGCTGTTCCTCACCATCACGCTGGCGTTACGCAGCATCCGCCGTGCGTGGCACGTGCTCGCGCCGATGACGCTCGCCACCTTCCTCGTGCTGGCGGTGGAGCGCATGGCGGGCATTCCCATCTCGCTGTTCCACCTCGTGGCCTTGATCCTCGCCGCGGGCCTGGGTTTGCACTATGCGCTGTTCTTCGAGCGCGACACCGGCGACCCTGCCGAGCAGCGGCGTACGCTGCATGCCACGGTGGTCTGCGTCATCGCGGCACTGCTCGTGTTCGGCATGCTCGCCTGGTCGTCGATTCCCGTGCTCCGCGCGATCGGCCTCACGGTGGCGCTGGGCGTCGCCTTCCACTTCTGCCTTTCGATCCTGATGGCTCCGCATGCTGCCCAAGACCGAGTTCGTTGACCTCATCCCTCATGCGGGCGACATGTGCCTGCTGGACGGCGTGCAGGCCTGGGACGCCACGACGATCCATGCGGTCAGCACGAGCCATGTGCTGGTCGCGCACCCGCTGCGCGGCGAAGAGGGACTGCACGCGGTGCATCTGGCCGAATACGGGGCACAGGCGATGGCCGTGCACGGGGCGCTGCTCGCGCGCGAACAGGGACGCACCCGGCCGCGCGCCGGCATGCTGGTCAGCCTGCGCGGCGTGAAGCTCGCTGTGGATCGCGTGGATACGTTGCAGGGTCCGCTCGATGTACACGCGGAATGCCTGATCGCCGACGGCAGCGGCGCGCAGTATGGCTTCCGCATCCTGCACCGCGGGCGGGAGATCGCATCCGGCCGCGCCGCCGTGCTCTATCGGGACGCGTAGCCACCGAGGGTATGTCGACGACCCGGAGGGACAGCGCGAAAGGGTGACTGATGAGGAGCCTGACCGGCCCCTCCGGGTCGACGGGAAACAGTCTGCCCGCCGGCCGTCTCAAAGACCGAGACGCCCGCCATACAGGGGTCTCGGCCTCAGGCTACCTGCTCGAACAGATCCATGCGCTGTCCCTCGGGGCCGACGAGGTGCCCGTACCCCTCCACCACCGACGGATAGTCCGCGGCCGCACGCTCGACGATGCTCGAGGCCAGCGCCTGCATCATGCGCATGTTGTCGCGCAGGCGCCCGGCAAGCGAGTCGTCGTCGAGGCTATCGTGCAGCGTTGCGTTCATGTCGGCGAACCAGGCGAGGTCGCGCTGGTCCAGCATGGCCCTTCCGTTGCGGCGCTCCGACAGCGCATGCCAGCGCTGGAAGAACGCCTGCATCGCCGTGTTGAGCTCGGCGCAGCACTGGAACTCCGGGCCCATGCGGGTGATGAACGCATCGTCGCCGAGGCGGTTCTGGAAGACGATCTGGCAGAGCACGCCCCAGTAGTACGCGTAATCCCAGATCACCTTCACCGGCATGACTTCCGGATCGCCGAACAGGTTGTACTGCCCGCGGTACATCTTCAGCGTGCCTTCGTAGAACGAGAAGAACATCCGTTCGTAGTGGCGCGCATACGATGCCAGCCTGTCGCCGCGCCGGTCGATGCCGACCAGTAGCGTGATGTAGGTATTGGCGATCGCGATGAAATCGCTGCCAGGGGAATAGAACGGATCGAGGAACGCGCCCGCTTCGCCGGTGAGTGCCCAGCGATCGGACGAGAACATCCGCGAGCAGCCGTAGGAGAAATTCCGGAAGAAGGCGAAATCGAGCAGTTTGTCGCGATGCGCGGCGACATGCCTCGCGACGACGGGCTGGTGTTCTTCCAGCCAGGCCAGGGCGAGGTCGAAGGTCTTCATGCCCTCCAGCGGGTGCATCCCGGCGTCGGCGACGATGCCGACCGAATGCGCGCCGGACGAGAGGGGAATCAGCCACACCCAATAGCCGGGTCCGACGAGGTGGTTGGTGGAACGCCAGCGTTCCGGCGGATGGCAACGTTCTTTCCATTCCGCGTCGTCGCACCAGTCGTCGATCGCCAGGCGCTCGCCGATGCGGAACCACACGGCATTGGCGTGATGACCGTTGTCGCGCGTGAGGTCCAGCTTGCGGCGGATGAGTCCCGCGCGGCCGGACGCGTCCACCATCCAGCGGGCTTGCAGGGTTTGCTCGCCTTCGCCGTCCGTGTAGCGAACCGTGTGCGGTTCCTCGCCCGCGCCTATGTCGAAGCCGCGTACCGTCACGCCTTCGCGGAAGTCGATGCCGCGGCGGCGCGACTCCTCGCCGAGGAAGTTTTCCAGGATGCCGCGGTCGATCTGGTAGCTGGGTGTGGGAAGCACCGCGCTCACGCCGAGTTCGGCGACGTCCTCGAGGTCCTCCCTGCCTTCGGAGAAAAAGAAGCGGAATCCGAACTTCCGGATGTGCGCTTCTTCGAGGTGCGGGAGCAGTCCGATGGTGTGGCCGAAATAATGCGCGGCGATCTCGACGGTGGACTCGCCCACCTTGTGGGCCGCCTCGGGCAACGGCCGCACCTGTCGCTCCAGCACGACGACGGTCAGGTCGGGATAGGCGCCCTTGAGCTGCATGGCCAGCGTGAGCCCGGCAAGGCCCCCACCGAGGATGACGACATCGTGCATCTTGCGGTCCATCGGTTCGACTCCCCTTCAAGCGCTCTTTTCAGTGTGTCTCGTCGACGATCGTGGGATGGGCCCGCGACCGGCGGTAGCTGGCGAGGATACTTCCGTAATGGATCACCCGGCCGATCGTGTAGGTGGTGATCCTGGTGACGTCGCGCACGGGATGGAAATGGCTGAGTCGGAACTCGCCGTGGTAACGCGACGCGATGGGTACCGAGACTACGCCGATGCCGCGCTCGCGGCAGGCGGTGATGAGCACGGCGGCCTCGAAGACGAAATGTTCGGCCGGAAGATCGGCCAGGTCCAGCGTCTCGCGCGGATAGAGCCGCTGACCGCTCTGCGTGTCGGCGATCGGGCGGCCGCATGCCCAGGAGATGCCCCAGTCGGCGACCGCGTTGGCGCGTCGCCGTCCGCTGGGCTGCTGTTCGCGATCGAGCAGGCGCGCGCCGATGACGATGCAGCCCGGGTAACGTTCGGCTGCGGCGATGATGGCGGGGATGTCCGATGCGAGGTGCTGGCCGTCGCCATCCATCGTCACCACGGCGTCGTAACCCAGGCGGCGCACTTCGCGGAAACCGGTGCGCAACGCCTCGCCCTTGCCCCGGCGTGTCGCATGGCGGAGCAGGGTGACCGGCATGGCGCCCACGATGTCCGGGGTGCGGTCGTCCGAACCGTCGTCGACGACGATGACGGGAAGCCCGAGCGCGAGGGCCTCGCCCACGACGCGTCCGATCGCCTGTTCCTCATTGAGGCAGGGGATGAGGATGCAGTAGCGAGGCGTGGCGATGCTCATGCGGCCACGCCGATGTCGATGTGCAGGTCGAGCCCCCGCGCCGCGGGCACGCGCAGCGCCGCTGGGCGGGCGAGCGCGAGCGCGCGCATCAACGGCACCGCGCGTGCGGAGGGATTGGTCGCGACAAGCCCGTCGAGCCAGGCATCGCCGAGTGCCTCGATGCCACTGTTGCCGCGCTCCGGCGTGATGTCGAGCCGTACGGCCGCGCCGTCGGCGCGAGGGGAGAGCACGAGCGCGACGGCGAACGGACCGGTGGTGCTGGTCATGTCGCCGAGCGGCCCCGTCCCGGCGATGTCGTAGCTCGCCAGCAGCACGTCGCGGTCGTCGGCCACCGCCAGCGTGGCGGCTTCGAGCAAGCCTGCGCCGAATGCTTCCTCGCCACCAGAGACGGCGCTCGACGATGCACGGCAGTGCGTGGCGATGGTCCAGTAGCCCGCCGGTGCGTTGTGCACGGAGTTGTGGAACTTCGTCGGCGACAGTTCGCGCGGGTGGCTGGCCAGCGTTTCGCACATGTAGTCGGTGATGACCTGGTCGCCATGCGCGGAGGCGAACACGCAGGGCAGGGTGGCTGCGTCGCGGCCACTCATGCGCACGGCCTGGCCGGCGGCCGCGGCCGCCAGCAAGACGCTTTCCGGTGCGCGTCGCCGCTCGTTCGGCGGAAGCACCTCGGCGAGCGGCCGCTCCGTCGCACCCGGCGTGGCCGCGCCCGTGGCGATCTCGCTGAAGGCGTGCCAGTCGGCGGCCCCCGGTGCCCAGAGGCCGATGCCGCTCACCCAGACCGACAGCGCGGCGCTCATGCGTGACGCCCCGCGCGGGCGAAGGCGAGGCACGCGTTGTTGCCGCCGAAGCCGAAGGAGTTGCTGAGGGCGATGCGGATATCCGCCGCTTCCGGCCGCCAGGCCATCTGCGGTCCGCACAGCGGGTCCGGCGTTTCGGCACCGAGGTTGGCGGGAACGCGGCCGTCGCGCATCGACAGGAGCGTGATCGCGGCCTCGAGGATGCCCGCGGCGCCGAGGGTGTGCCCGGTGAAGCCCTTCGTCGAGCTGGCGCGGGTCGAGGCGGGGAAGGTCCGCGCGACGAGCGCGGCCTCGACTTCGTCGTTCTTCTGGCTGGCGGTGCCGTGCAGGTTGATGTAGTCGACGTCGTCGGGCGCGATGCCCGCGCGGGCCAGCGCGTCGTTCAGCGCGAGCTCCGCCCCCAGGCCTTCAGGGTGGGGCGTGGACATGTGGTGGGCGTCGCTGGCTTCGCCGTAACCGATGAGCAAGGGCGCGTCCATCGCCGCTTCCACGCGTTCGAGGATGGCGAAGCCGGCGGCCTCCCCGATCGAAATGCCGCTGCGGGCGGCATCGAACGGACGGCACGGCTCGGGCGAGACCAGTTCGAGCGAATTGAAACCGAACAGCACGCTGTCGCAAAGGGTGTCGGTGCCGCCGACGATCGCGGCATCGACCAGGCCGAGCCGGATCATGCGCTCCGCGTTGGCGAACACCTTCGCGCTGGACGAGCATGCGGTGGCCACCGTGAGGCAGGGGCCTTCCAGGGCGAACGCCGCCGCGACGAAGCTCGCGAGCGAGTGCGGCGTATGCAGCACCGGCCGGTGCAGGTCCGCCGGCATGCGGCCATGGTCGAGGCGGCGGTAGCCTTCCTCGGTGGCCCCGATGCTCGCCGTCGACGTGCCGAGCAGCACGGCCACGCGCGATGCGCCATACCGCTCGCGCGCCGCGCGCATGGCCTCGGCGAAGCCGTCCTGCCGCAAGGCGATCCAGGCGAGCCGGTTGTTCCGGCAGTCCCACTCGGCCAGCTCCGGCGGAAGCGGCTCGTCTTCCACGCCGGCGACACGGCCGATCCAGCAATCCAGCGGGGCCACGCTGAAATCGTTCGGCGCAAGGCCGCCGCGCGGGGCGGAAAGGGCATCGGCGTGGGCCTGGAGACCGCGGCCGAGGGCGGAGGTGGTGGTGTAGGCGCGGATGGCCAACGGTGTCATGGGATGCGGCATGCGGCGAGCCTATCCTTTTTGATCCGCAGCGTCGCGTGAATGCAGACGTGCGTTCAGGCGATACTGCGCTTTCTTCGGGATGCTTCCATGTCCGGTATCCAGGCTCCGAAAATCCTCCGCCGCGGCGTATGGCGTTACCTCAGCGATCGCGACATCCTCGTCGCGGCCTTCGTCACCGCCGTCGTCTTCGTCGCCAGCCTGGGGCTGGTGTATGCCGCGCACCTCGCGCGCGTCTGCTGGCTCGCCGCGCGCACGCCCGCGCGGGCCGCCGGCCGCCGGGCGATGCTGATATTCGGCCGCCGGCTCGTCGGCGATTGTCCGGAAGCGGATTTCCTCGGCCGCCTTGCCCGTGGCCGCACCGATGCGCTCGCGGGGTTCGCCGATCGGGTCCTGCTGCTGGGCGGCTACAGCGGCGGCTCCATCAGCGAAGCCGAGGCCGGGCGCCGCTGGCTGATGGCCGAAGGCTGGCCACCCGCCGTGCCGCTGGAACTGGAGCAGGCCTCCATCGACTCCCTCGAAAACCTCCGCCATGCCCGCGTGTTGTTGCGGGAGCGGAGCGAGGCGCCCCTTCCGCCGGTGTGGCTGGTGACCAGCCGCTACCACCTGGCACGCTGCCTCTACCTCGCCCGTCGGCTCGGATTCGACGCCGCGCCCCTTGCCGCCGAGGAGCGCCTGCCGCTCGGCCGCCGCTACGTGACCCGCCTGCTGATGGAGGCCGGCTACCTGATGTGGATCGATACCGGCATGCGCTGGGCGGCCCTGACCGGGAACCGGCGGATGGCGACGCGGATTTCCTGAGCTAAGCTTTGCGATCCCCCCCAGTGTCCCTCACGAAAGGATGTGCCATGTCCGAACAAGCCGAGCTTGCCGCGTCGTTCCTGCGCGGCCTGCAGGACCGTATCTGCACCGCCATCGAGGCGGTGGACGGCAAGGCGCGCTTCGAGGAAGACGCATGGACGCGGCCCGCTGGCGGCGGCGGCCGCACGCGCGTGCTGCGCGAGGGGAACATCTTCGAACAGGCCGGCGTGAACTTCTCCCTCGTGTCGGGTTCGCCGTTGCCGCCGAGTGCCACGGCGCACCGGCCCGACCTCGTCGGTGGCAGCTTCATCGCCACGGGTGTCTCGCTGGTGCTGCATCCGCGCAACCCGTACATCCCGACCACGCACGCGAACGTGCGTTACTTCGA
This sequence comes from Luteibacter yeojuensis, assembly GCF_011742875.1. Taxonomy (NCBI): domain Bacteria; kingdom Pseudomonadati; phylum Pseudomonadota; class Gammaproteobacteria; order Lysobacterales; family Rhodanobacteraceae; genus Luteibacter; species Luteibacter yeojuensis. Next base: position 2,743,680 of record NZ_JAAQTL010000001.1, on the reverse strand, counting down.
AGCCTCGAAGGAAGGCAGCGATCCCGTGTGGTGGTTCGGCGGTGGCTTCGACCTCACGCCGTACTACCCGTTCGACGAGGACGTGCGCCACTGGCACAGCGTCGCGAAGAACCTGTGCGAGCCGTACGGCGACGATGTCTACGCGCGCTACAAGCGCTGGTGCGACGACTATTTCTACCTCAAGCATCGCGGCGAGACGCGCGGCGTGGGCGGGCTTTTCTACGATGACCTCAACGAGGGCGGCTTCGAGCGCTGCATGAACTTCACCCGCGACATCGGCGAAGGATTCCTCGATGCGTACCTGCCGATCGTCGAGCGGCGCCGCGACATGCCCTATGGGGAGCGCGAGCGCGAGTTCCAGCTGTATCGCCGGGGCCGCTACGTGGAGTTCAACCTCGTCTACGACCGCGGCACCTTGTTCGGCCTGCAGTCGGGGGGACGTACCGAATCGATCCTCATGAGCCTGCCGCCGCGCGTGCGCTTCGAATACGGCTATTCGCCGGATGCCGACAGCGCGGAAGCGCGGCTCCAGGAATACCTGAAGCCGCGCGACTGGGTTTGACCTGCCGAAGTCGGCGTTGCGGCATCGCCGCTTCGTTGGCTTCTCGCCGCTATAGCGGCCCCCACAGGTTCGAGGTCCTTACGGAGTGCTTCCGGAGAACTTCTTCGCCGTGGCGCCCTCGATCTTGCCGACCGTGGCGGAATCGCTGACATAGAGTTCCACGTCGCGCTCGAAGGTCAGCGTACCCTGGACGACCGCGTGCGGGCCGATGACGATCTTCGGCACGCGGTCGCTGCCGCTGTTGAACCAGCCCCACGAAGGCTTTTTCACCAGGAGGCCGCCTTCGACCTTGGAGTCCTCGCCGATCGTGACGTCGGCATTGGTCGTTTCGATGCCGCCACCGACATGGGCGCGCTCGAGGCTGATCTGCCCGTTGACGTTCGACAGGTGGCCCTTCACCTCGGCACCCGACTCGAGGCGGACCCTGCCGTTCACGTTCTCGAGGTCGCCGGACACCCGTGCCTTCTCGTTGAGGGTCACGGCGCCGTTCACGGTCTTGACGCTGGTGGCGGTGGCGCCCTCGCCGATGTCGACCGAGCCGTTGACGGTGCTGGCTTTCTGCACCACGGCGCGCTCGCCGATGCGTACCGAGCCGTTGACGGTGTGGACATCGCCCGCGTGCTGGCCGTCCTCGACCGAGGCGGTGCCGTTGACCTTGCTGACGTCCTCCTGCGCGAGGGCCGCGCCGGACACGGAGAGGGCGATGAGGAGGGAAAGGAGGGTGCGACGCATTGCGGGACTCCGCGGGTGGAATGAGCCCCTAGGATGCACCGATCGGGGGGAAGGTTTAGCGTGACTGACGACAGGGGGCCTCCGCGGGCGAAGTTGACGGCTCCGGGGCCACGCTCCACCATCGGATTTTTCCCTGCCCCTTGGACGCCATGTACAAGCTCGTGATGATTCGCCACGGCCAGTCGGCCTGGAACCTCGAAAACCGCTTCAGCGGCTGGGCCGACGTGGACCTCAGCGAGCAGGGCGTGGCCGAGGCCCGCGAAGCGGGGCGCCTCCTCAAGGACGCCGGCTTCACCTTCGACCTGGCCCATACCTCGTACCTGAAGCGCGCCGTGCGCACGCTCTGGCACGTCCAGGACGAGATGGACCTGATGTGGATCCCCGTGGTGACCGACTGGCGCCTCAACGAGCGCCACTACGGCGCGTTGACCGGCCTCAACAAGGCCGAGACCGCCGCCAAGTACGGCAACGAACAGGTCCACATCTGGCGCCGCAGCTACGACACGCCGCCACCGGCCCTCGAAGCAGGCGCGACGTCCTTCGCCGACGACGACCGTTACAAGGGCATCGACGTGCCGCTGACCGAGTGCCTGAAGGACACGGTGGCCCGCGTGCTGCCGTACTGGCACGAGGTGCTCGCCCCGGCCATCCGCGCCGGCAACAACGTTCTCATGGCGGCCCACGGCAACTCCATGCGTGCGCTGGTGAAGTTCTTCGACAACATCTCCGACGACGACATCGCCGAGCTCAATATCCCCAACGGCATTCCGCTGGTGTACGAGTTCGACGCCGAGCTGCGTCCCGTGAAGCACTACTACCTGGGCGACCAGACCGAGATCGAGGCCAAGATGGCCGCCGTCGCCAACCAGGGCAAGGCGAAGTAGCGGCGTATGACAGGCGTCATCCCCGATGGGTCACAAGCGCCCCTCGAACGGTGACGCCGTTTCGCTAATCTGGCCTCACACCGACCCAAGAGGCTCCGCCATGCTGGCCCCGTCCGCTCTGTCGTTCATTTTCACCGTCCCGCTGATGGCGTTCGCCGTGTATCGCCGCGTGCGCGGCAGTTTCGGCCGGCAGCCGATCCGCACGAAGCGGATGACGGTCCGTGTGGTCATCTTCGCGATCGTGATCGGACTGACGATGCTCTCGGGCCTGCAGGACATCCGCCTGGCGGAAGGCGCCCTCGGCGGCGCGGTGGCCGGCGCGGCCCTGGCGATCCTGCTGGGCTTGCGGCTGACCCGATTCGAGATCGGCGGCGACGGTGCGGACTATTACATTCCGAACCCGTGGATGGGCGGCGCGCTGAGCGCGCTGCTGCTGGGCCGTCTGGCCTGGCGCTTCCTGCTGCTGGCGCCGGCCATGGCGGGCGGCGCGCTGACGGACGCCCAAGGCCCTGCGCCGGGCAACAGCCCGCTGACGATGGCGATCGTGGGCCTCACGATCGGCTACTACCTGGCTTATTACAGCGGCATCCTGGTGCACCACCGCCGCTACAAGCGGGCCTTGCAGGCCGCCTGAGGCCGTCCGGGACGCCCTCGCTCAGAGGGCGTCGTTATCCAGTTCGCCGGTGCGGATGCGGATGACCTGCTCCAGGGGACTGACGAAGATCTTGCCGTCGCCGATCTTGCCGGTCCGGGCCGCTTGCTGGATGGCCTCGACCACCCGCTCGATCTGGTCGTCGGCCACCGCCACCTCCAGCTTGATCTTGGGCAGGAAGTCGACCACGTACTCGGCGCCCCGGTATAACTCGGTATGGCCCTTCTGCCGGCCGAAGCCCTTCACTTCCGTCACCGTCACTCCCTGGACCCCTACGTCCGCCAGGGCTTCGCGGACGTCGTCCAGCTTGAAAGGCTTGATGATGGCGACCACGAGCTTCATGTCTTCTCCTAGTGCGCGGCCGGTAGCCGCGCGATGGGTCATTGTGCCATCCGTCCGGAGCCGCCTCCATACGGTAGCTTGTAGGAAAAACCCTACACGACGTGTGGGCGTGGGCCTATAGCGCCTACAATCCCATCACCTAAACTTCATTCACGACATCGAGGTGCGCAAGATGGATGTGCAGGGTATCGATCAACTCGCACAGCGATTGGCATCGTTGGTTCCGCCAGGGTTGGCGCAAGCGCGTGAGGATCTGCAGGCCAACTTCAAAGATATTCTGGCGCAAGGACTACGCCGCCTCGATCTCGTAACCCGCGAAGAATTCGATGTTCAGAGCCAGGTTCTGGCGCGTACGCGCGAACGGCTCGAGCTTTTGGAGAAACGCCTCGCCGACCTGGAAATCAGCGCGGCGCAACGCGGCCAGTAAGGACGGCCGCACGTCCCGGGACCGCCCCCGATCCGTCACCCTCACCCCGAGAGCGGTCGGGGGCGGTTATTTTTCCCAGCGATCGCAAAGGAGTGCGCATGCAGAGCGGATCCAGCACGGATCGTAAGCGCCTGCCTCCGGTCGATATCCGTTACCGGTTACGATACCGTCCGTCATGAGCCTCGCCGTCACGCTTTCGCGCGCGCAGGAAGGTGTCGCGGCCCCTCAGGTCGTCGTTGAAGTGCACCTGTCCGGCGGGTTGCCATCCACCTCCATCGTGGGACTGCCCGAAGCGGCGGTGCGCGAAGCTCGTGACCGCGTCCGCGTCGCCATCCAGAACACCGCCTTCGAGTATCCGAACCGCCGGGTCACCGTGAACCTGGCCCCGGCCGAGTTGCCGAAGGACGGCGGGCGGTTCGACCTCGCCATTGCCCTGGGCATCCTGGCCGCCGGATCGCAGGTGCCGCGGGAGCGCCTGGACGATTGCGAATTCCTCGGCGAGCTGGCGCTGTCCGGCGAGCTTCGCGCGGTTCCCGGGATTCTCCCGGCCCTCATCCGGGCCCGGCGCAGCGGCCGCCGCATCGTGGTTCCGCGCGCCAACGCCGCCGAGGCGGCCTTGATCGGCGAGGGCGACGTGCTGCTCGCCGACAGCCTGGCCGAGGTCTGCGCCTGGTTGAGCGGCCAGGCCGACCTGGCGGGGCCGGAAAGCGCGGATTTCTACAGCATGCCGTCGTGCGGGCCGGACATGCTCGACATCCGCGGGCAGTTGCAGGCGCGCCGCGCCCTCGAAATCGCCGCCGCGGGCGGACACCACCTGCTCCTGATCGGACCGCCGGGTACCGGCAAGACGATGCTGGCCGAACGCCTCCCCGGCATCCTGCCGCCCATGACCGAATCCGAGGCGCTGGAGAGCTGCGCCATCCGTTCGCTCTCCGGCGAGGACATCGATCCGCGCTGCTGGCGCCGCCGTCCGTTTCGTGCGCCGCACCACACCGCATCGGGCGTCGCCCTCGTCGGCGGGGGCTCGTCGCCACGCCCCGGCGAGATCTCGCTGGCGCACAACGGCGTGCTCTTCCTCGACGAACTTCCCGAGTTCAGCCGACACGTGCTCGAAGTGCTGCGCGAACCGCTGGAGTCCGGGCGGATCGTGATTTCGCGCGCCGCCCGCCAGTCGACGTTCCCGGCCGAGTTCCAGCTCGTCGCCGCGATGAATCCCTGCCCATGCGGCTATGCCGGCGACCCGTTGCACGAGTGCCGTTGCACGCCCGACCAGGTGCAGCGTTACCGCGGACGCATCTCGGGCCCGCTGCTCGACCGCATCGACCTGTGCGTGGAAGTCCCGCGCGTGCCGATCGCGGACCTGGCCGCCGCGCGCGGTCCGCACGACGACGACAGCGCCACGGTACGCCAGCGGGTGATCGCGGCGCGCGAGAAAGCCTTGCTCCGGGCGGGCCAGGCGAATGCCGAACTCAGCGTGGTCAACCTCGAGCGCGACTGCGCGCTTCCGCACGCCGAGCGCGAGTGGTTGCAGACGTCGCTGGACAAACTCGGCGCCTCCGCCCGGGCCTATCACCGCATCCTGCGGGTGGCCCGCACCATCGCCGATCTCGAAGGCGGTACGGGGTGCGTGGAGCAGGGGCACCTTGCGGAGGCGCTGCATTACCGGCGGTTCTAGGGTCTTGTGATTATGTATCGGTCGCTCCATAATACTGGTTATGGAGCGATCGATACATAATCTAGAGCGACGAGGGGCCCGGCATGGCGCGTCCACGTGAGTACGACGAAACAAAGGTGCTGGCCGCGGCGGCAGACGTCTTCTGGGCGAAGGGCTACGAGGGCGCGTCCACGCGCGACCTCTCGGCGCACACCGGACTCACGGCGTCCAGCATCTATGCGGCCTTCGGCGACAAGCGCGAGCTGTTCCATCGAGCGCTGGACCATTACCTGACCACAACCCTCCGAGCGCGAATCGAACACCTCGACCTCGTCGACTCGCCTTCCGCCGCGATCCGCGATTTCTTCGCCGACATCGTCGAGCGAAGCGTCGGCGATCCCGAAATGCGCGGATGCATGCTCATCAACTCCTCGATCCAGTCCTCGTCCGACGACACGAAGGTGCGCCAAGCGATTGCGGACGAGTTTTCGGCCATCGAGTCGTTCTTCGAGCGCCATCTCGCGCGCGCGCGACGCACCGGCGAGATCGCGGCGACTATCTCGCCGGCACGGTCCTCGCGGCACCTGCTTACGTTGCTGCTGGGCATTCGCGTGCTGGCTCGCATCCGCGCCGACCGGGACTTGCTGACCGATGCCGTGCGGGAAGGCCTCGCCTCGGTGGGTATCCCATTCTCGAAGACTTCCCAAGAGGCAAAAGCATGACCACGCAACGAACATTCCTGGTGACCGGCGCAACCAAGGGCATCGGCAGGGCGATTTCCGAACGGCTCGTGGAGGCCGGTCACCTCGTAGTGGGGGTGGCCCGCGGGGGCGATACCGGGTTCCCCGGAGAACTCCACTCGGTCGACGTCAGCGACAGCGCCGCCGCTAAGGCTGGCTTCGAGGAGTTGGCGCGGAGGTACGCCATCGATGGCGTCGTCAATAACGCCGGTGTGGCGCGCATGCAGGAGCCTGGCAGGATCGACATCGACGATCTCGACCACATGTTGCGGCTGAACCTTCATGGCGCCATTCATGCGGTCCAGGCGGCGCTGCCCCATATGCTGTCGAACGGCTGGGGCCGCATCGTCAACATCTCGAGTCTTACGGTGCTAGGCCGCCCGAAGCGTTCGGCTTATGCCGCGACGAAAGCCGCCGTGGACAGCCTCACCCGAAACTGGGCGCTCGAGTTCGCGCGGAGTGGCATCACGGTGAACTCCGTCGCCCCAGGGCCGATCGCGACGGAGCTGTTCCGCAGCAATTCTCCGGTGGGCAGCGATGCCGAGGCGGAATTCATTCGCGACATTCCCATGGGACGCCTGGGCACCCCCGACGAGATTGCCGCCGCCGTGCAGTTCTTCATGTCGGAAGGAGCGAGCTTCGTAACGGGGCAGACCCTGTTCGTCGATGGTGGCGGTTCGTTGGGCAGGGCTGCGTGAGTCATTCTCGTACCCGGCTTGAGCTCGCGCGTCCGTCTGGGTGCTCCATCGGATGCACCCCCTTAAGAGTTAATACTTATTTCATGTACTCACTAGTTGACAAATAGAGGGTCCGGGCGGAGAATTCTGTACCAGGCGGTTCTCTTAATGGGCTGCCCGCCCCGTCCCGGTGCTGGATACCCCTCCCTCCCCCCGCTCCAGCACCGGGGCCCGGCCTTCTTCCAGCGGCGCTTCACCCATTTCCCGCGCATCGGCCCGCCTTGTATGGCGTTGGCCGATTTTCCTTCGTCCGGCGCTGGCGGCCGTGCATGGTGGTGATGCGCCGGTCGGGCTGCTTCGCGGTCATCCATCGGACGGATAGGACGAGCCACGTCATTTGCTCCCGGGGTATGCGCCATCGGCGCGGGAACCGCGCCGTGTGCTTCAATGCGGACTTTCAAAAGGTCCGCGAACGAAGAGTTTCATGGAGCCAATTCTCCCTCTGGCGATCGACCTGCCTGCCGAAAGGCAACGCGATCTTGTCCGGTCGCTGCACCGGCAACTGCAAGGCGCCATCCTCGACGGACGGCTCCAGCCGGGTTTCCGCATGCCGCCGACGCGAAAGCTCGCGGAGGAGCTGGGCATTTCGCGCAACAGCGTGGTGTCCGCCTTCGACCTGCTTTTCAGTCAGGGCTACCTCGTCGCCCGGCAGGGCTCGGGTACCTTCGTCGCCGATCACCTGCCCGTGCGTCCCGGAGATGCCTGTGGCGATGCCGCCGCCCGGATGGCCGGACGGCTGAACACCTACTGGCAACATCGCGTAGCCCAGCCGGCGCGGGCGCCGCTCCGTGCGCACCGGTTCGACTTCAGGGTGGGACTTCCGGATACCCAGCTCTTTCCGCACGAAACCTGGCGCCGGCTCGCCTGCGCCGCGATGCGCAGCCTCTCGAAGGAGAGGACGGATTACGCCGACGTCGCCGGACGGCCCGAGCTCCGCCAGGCGATTGCCGCCCATGTGTCGTTCGCGCGTGCGATCGCGTGCGACGACGCGGACGTGGTCGTCACCAGTGGCGCGCAGCAGGCCTTCGACCTGATCGCGCGCATCCTGGTCGAACCGGGCACGACGCGTGTCGCGGTGGAAGATCCGGGTTATCCGCCTGCGCGGGACGCTTTCGCGGCGGCCGGCGCGCGGCTCGTCACGGTGCCGATGGACGCCGATGGCCTGCGCGTCGACTGCATACCGGCGGATGTGGGCGTGATCCTGACGACGCCATCCCACCAGTTTCCGCTCGGCACGGTGATGTCCCAGCGCAGGCGCGCCGAGTTGCTGGATTTCGCGCACGCGCATCGGATGGCGGTGGTCGAGGACGATTACGACGGCGAGTTCCGTTTCGGCGGGCGCCCGCTCGATGCCCTGCGCACTGTCGACGAGCGTCACGCCGTTTTCTACGTAGGCACGTTTTCCAAGAGCCTGTTTCCGGCGTTGCGGCTCGGCTACATCGTTCCGCCTTCCTGGGCGGTGCCGGCGCTGGTGGGGGCCAAGCGGCTCGGCAACGGACACAACCCTTCGCTCGAACAGCTGACGCTAGCCGCCTTCATCCGCGAGGGCCACCTCGCCCGGCACGTACGCAGGGCGCGCCGCGTCTACGGAGAACGCCGCGCGGCGCTGGAGCAGGCCATCGCCCGTCATGGCACCGCGTGGCTTTCGCCGGTCCACACGGATGTGGGCCTGCATATGGCCGCGCACCTCCGCGAGGACCTGCCCGCCGACGCCGTCGTCGCTGCGGCCGCGATTCGCGGGGTGGCGGTGCGAGACCTCGGTGCCTACCGGCTCGAAGGCCGCTGCAGCGGTCTCGTGTTGGGTATCGGCATGATCGGGGTGGAGGACGTGGAGCGGGGCGTCGAGCAGCTCTGCCAGGCCATCGCGGAGGTGGCGGGCGGCGCCTAAATTGGACCATGCGATATTTTTCGATCCGGCCCTCGTCACGGACCACTTCCACCCGCACGCTAATGCCTCCTATTCGAAAGAGGCGCCGGCCCGTGCCTAAGTTGTTCGCATGCTTCATGCTTTGCCTCGCGCTCGCGGGACCCTCGGTCGCCTTCGCGAGCCAGGACGACGGTGGCGAGAAATACGCAAAGGAAGTCGCCTCCACCCTGGTCGGCAAGCCCGCACCGGCCCTGACCGTGACGACGATCGATGGCCAGACCATCGATCTTGGCAAGCTCTACGGCCACAAGATCGTCTACTTGAAATTCTGGGCGACGTGGTGCGCCCCCTGCCGCGAGCAGATGCCGCATCTCGAACACGCATTCGAAACGGCGGGTCCGGACACCGTGGTGATCGCGATCAACACGAACTTCAACGAAACCAGGGAAGGGGTCGATACTTTCCGCAGGAAATTCGGGCTGAAGATGCCCATCGTGATGGACGACGGCAGGCTCGCCGAGGCATTCCACCTGCGGGTAACGCCTCAACATGTGGTAATCGGCCGGGATGGACGGGTCGCTTACGTCGGTCATCTCATCAACGCCTCGCTGGAGGCCGCACTCGCTGGCGGCAAGAGCCCCGACGGGCTCGCTGGGCGGAAAACGGGTCGCGAGGGTAGCCGCGGTGCGCCGGATCGACTGACCACCCTCGACGGCGAGTCCTTCGAGCTTGGCGTCTCGGCGAGCCGGAAGCCGCGCATCCTCGTGTTCATGTCGCCATGGTGCGAGGGTTACCTCGCGCAGAGCCAACCCACCACGGGCGCGCAATGCCGCTCGGCACGCGAGCAGTCCGAGAAGCTCAGTGTGCATTCCGGCGCGCAGTGGCTCGGCATCGCCTCCGGGCTCTGGTCCGACAGCGAAGCCCTCGGTGCCTATCGCACGAAGAACAAGGTGAGGCTGCCGCTGGCCATCGACACGAGCGGCGACGTGTTCCGCCGCTATGGCGTGAAGCGCATTCCCACGGTGATCCTCGTCGACGCCGACGGTAAGGAAGTGCAGCGTCTTACGAGCGACATGAGCGCGCTGCCCGCGCTGGTCGCGCGCGCGGCGCGCCTGAGCCCGGGCGGCACATGATTTGCGCGAAGCCATCCGCCGTCGGGCATCAGCCCAACGGCGAGGCTTGCGAAGCGGCCAGGCGGGAGGCGAACCGGGACGCCTCGATCATGCCGCCGAGGCCGGATGGAACTGCTGTTCCTCGGTAGAGCCGCTCAGCGCCGACAGCGAACTCAACGAGCCGGCGATCACCTGGTTCACAGTATCGAAGTAACCCGTGCCGACTTCGCGCTGATGTTTCGCCGCCGTGTAACCGTCCTTCTCGGCCGCGAACTCGGCTTCCTGCAGTTCGACGTAGGCGGCCATCTGCCGGTCGCGGTAGCCACGTGCCAGTTGGAACATCGAATAGTTGAGCGCATGGAAGCCGGCCAGCGTGATGAACTGGAAGGCGTAACCCATCTCGCCCAGGCGCTTCTGGAATGCCGCGATCGTCTTCTCGTCCAGGTTCTTCTTCCAGTTGAAACTGGGCGAGCAGTTGTACGCGAGCTTCTTGCCAGGGAACACGGCATGGATCGCCTCGGCGAAGCGGCGCGCCTGTTCCAGGTCCGGCGTGGCCGTCTCGCACCAGATCAGGTCGGCATACGGTGCATAGGCAAGGCCGCGCGCGATCGCCTGCTCGATGCCCTGGCGCGATTCATGGAAACCTTCGACCGTGCGCTTGCCGGTCAGGAACGGCTTGTCGAGGTCGTCGATGTCCGAGGTGACCAGTCCCGCACCCATGGCATCGGTACGTGCCACGATGAGGGTCGGGACGCCGGCGACGTCGGCGGCCAGTCGCGCGGCCACGAGCTTCTGCACGGCCTCCTGCGTCGGCACCAGCACCTTGCCGCCCATGTGCCCGCACTTCTTCGCACTGGCCAGCTGGTCCTCGAAATGCACGCCCGCCGCGCCTGCCTCGATCATGTGCGCCATCAGCTCGTACGCGTTGAGCACGCCGCCGAAACCCGCTTCCGCATCGGCGACGATCGGCACCAGCCAGTCGATGCCGTCCCTTCCTTCGGCGTGGTGGATCTGGTCCGCGCGCAGCAGGGTCTTGTTGATCTTGCGCACCACGTTCGGCACCGAGTCGACGGGGTAGAGCGACTGGTCGGGATACATCGTGCCGGCGGTATTCGCATCGGCGGCGACCTGCCAGCCCGAGAGGTAGATGGCCTGCAAGCCGGCCTTCACCTGCTGCATTGCCTGATTGCCGGTGAGCGCGCCCAGCGCATTGACATACGGCTCGTCCTGAAGCGAACGCCACAGGCGCTCCGCACCGCGGCGGGCGAGCGTGTACTCGACCTGCACGGAGCCGCGCAGGCGCAGCACGTCTTCCGCGGCATAGGGACGCCGGACGCCCTCCCAGCGGTCGTTGTTCTTCCAGTCGAGCGTGATCTGTTCGGCGGTCTGCGTCTTCATCGTCGTGCTCCGGGGTTCAGGACAGGTGCTCGTAGGCGGGGAGGGTGAGGAAATCGCGCAGTTCGTCCGCATGCGTGAGCGCATGGATGAGCGCGGCCGCTTCATCGGCGCGGCGTGCGCCGGGCAACTCGCTCCCGCGCAGCCGGTGGCAGTGCGCGGCGAGAGCCTGGTCGAACAGCGCGAAGTTCACGTCGGCGTGGTCGCTGAACTCCAGCGGTCCGTGATGCAGCCACTGCCACAACTGGGCGCGCGCGATCTCGGCGGTGGCGGCGTCTTCCATCAGGTGGTGGATGGGCACGCAGCCGAGGCCGTCGAGCCAAGCGGCCGTGTAGCGCAGGCACACCTCGACGTTGTTGTCGAAACCCTGCCGCGTGATCGTCCCGATGGCCGGTGCGATCAGCGTGTCGCGCGATACGTCCACGTCTTCGCGCAGCACGTGCAACTGGTTGGGCGTGGGCATGTGCTCGTCGAAGATCGCCTGCGCGACCGGGACGAGCGCGGGATGCGCCACCCATGTACCGTCGTGGCCGGCGCCGACTTCGCGCAGCTTGTCCGCCCGGACCTTGGCCATGGCGGCCTCGTTGGCCGCGTCGTCGCCCTTGATGGGAATCTGTGCTGCCATGCCGCCCATCGCGAATGCGCCACGGCGATGGCAGGTGCGGATCAGCAGTTCCGAATAGGCCTTCAGGAACGGCACGCTCATGGTGACCTGGCCACGTTCCGGGAGCAGGCGGTCTGCGTGTGCACGGAAGGTCTTCAGGTAGGAGAAGATGTAATCCCAGCGACCGCAGTTGAGACCGACGACGCGCTCGCGCAGTGCGTGCAGGATCTCGTGCATCTGGAACACGGCCGGCAGCGTCTCGATGAGCACCGTCGCCTTCATCGTGCCGTGGGGCAGGCCGAGCGCGACTTCGGCATGCGACATCGCGTCGTTCCACAGCGCGGCTTCTTCCATGCTTTGCAGTTTCGGCAGGTAGAAATACGGGCCGCGATCGCGGGCCTGCAGCGCTTTCGCGTTGTGAAAGGCGAAGAGGCCGAAATCGACCAGCGCGCCCGACACCACGTCGCCGTCGACCTCGACATGACGCTCGGGCAGGTGCCAGCCACGGGGCCGGACGACGAGCGCGGCCGGTGTCGCACCCACGCGATACGCCTTGCCCTCCGCGCTGGTGAATTCGATGCTGCCATCGACGGCATCGCGCAGGTTGCGCTGGCCGTCCATCTGGTTGGCCCAGGTGGGCGCGCTCGAATCCTCGAAGTCGGCCATGAACACCTTCGCCCCGGAATTCAGCGCGTTGATGATCATCTTGCGTTCCACGGGACCCGTGATCTCGACGCGGCGGTCCTGCAGCGCCGCCGGGATCGGGGCCACCGACCACTCGCCCTCGCGGATCGCCACGGTATCGGCGCGAAAATCGGGAAGCTCGCCGGCGTCATAGCGCTGCTGGCGTGCGGTCCGCTCCGCCAGCAGGCCGAGGCGCCGGGCATCGAAACGCCGATGGAGGTCCGCCACCAAGGTCATGGCCGCCGGGGTCAGGATGTCCGGATAGACCTCGCCGCCTTGAAAGCGGACGCCGGACAGGGGATCGATCGCGCGCTGGGGAACTGCCATTGCCACTGCTCCGGTGCGGGTGTGGAGTCCACGCTACGATCGGAGCTATGCTTTTGACAAAGCATATGTTTCAAAGATTAACATTAATAACTTTAATGATAGAAATAACCTATTGAAATTGCTGGCATAAAATCATGCAGCGCAAGCTGAATATGCGGTCGAAGCCGTCGACGAAAACCAACCGCGGCACGTCGAGCGACGACGGCGGTCGTTTCTATTACAAGGGCAACCGCCTCAAGCAGCTGCGGGCTTTTGTCTATATCACCCGTTTGGGCACCCTGAGCCGGGCCGCCGAAGCGCTGTTCCTTTCGCAGCCCTCGGTGAGTCTCCAACTCAAGGCGCTGGAGAGGGAGCTGGGCATGCCCTTGCTCGAACGGACCCGGCGGCGCGTGACCCTCACCGATGCCGGCGAGGCCTTGTACGAGATCGCGCGCCCCCTCGTGGAGGGGTTCGAAAACCTCGACCGCGAGTTCCAGGCCAGGACCCGGGGCAGTCACGCGGCAAAACTCACCGTCGCCGCGGGCTCGTCGACCATCCAGTACCTGCTGCCCGATCTGGTGAAGGCCTACCGCGAGCGCTATCCATCGGTGCACCTGCAACTGGCGAACGTAACCGGCAAGGATGGGCTGGCGTTGCTGCGTGCCGACGAAGCCGATATCGCCATTGGCTCGATGCTCGACGTGCCGCAGGACATTGCCTGGGCACCGGTCTACCACTACGACCCGATGCTGATCATGCCGCCGGAGCATCCACTGGCCGCGAAGGACGACATCCGCCTCGAAGATCTTTCTCCCTACGGGCTCATTCTCCCGCCACAGCGCTTGACCACTTTCCGTCTCGTCGACATGGTGTTCCAGCAGCGGCATGTGCCGTACACGGTGGCGATCGAGGTCGGCGGCTGGGACGTCATCAAGCAATATGTCGCCATGGGCCTGGGCATTTCCATCGTCACCGGCATCTGCATCACGGAGGCGGACAAGGAACGTCTGGTCGTGCGCAACCTGCGCCGATACTTTCCGCAACGCAGCTATGGCGTGGTGATGCGTAAAGGCAAGTTCCTGAGCGCCGAAGCGCGCGCGTTCATCGACCTGATCCGCCCCGGCCTGTTGACGCATCGCGACTACGATGAGTCGGGACATTCGGGGCGATAAGTCTCTATTCAAGCAATAAAATGCTTGTTGAGATTGAGATAGACGCTGAAGCACGACGTCAGTAGAGCAAGACTCCTTTTACTTCTTCTTCGGGGGCGGCGCAGGAGGTGGGCTTGGCTTGACGTTCTGAATGGGCAGTGGCTTCGTATTGGCACCGTCCCGGGTAACCCGTGTTACCGCTATGGGTTTTGCTTCGATCGGCTTTGTCACGCTTTATCTCCTTCGATGCACTCGACCATTTCTACGTCTTCGGCGTTGATAAGAATACCTTCAACTCCTGATAGGGGGTAGCGGTTGTTCTCATCATCGAGCCATTCGGCGTCAGCTAAATAGAAATGACCTTGCTTGTGATCTGATGGCCAGTGAAGCGGCCATCCATAGATGCGTCGCTCACCCTTCAGATGCAGTACTACATTTAGGTCGGATTGCTCAAATACTGTGCACCACTCTGACGTATTGTGATTTCGAGTAGTTAGTCCCATTCGTCGAAGCATTCTGAAAATAGCATCACGCCTTGCAAGCTGAGAGGTGGCAAGGCCGGCCACGATTGCAGTGGCGAAAGAAGCTATTAGCTCTGAATCCATCGTCCACGGTCCAAGGGCTTGCCATTTTCCGATCCAGATGAGGATGACCGATTCAATCACCACGACGGCATGTAGTACCGCTGTGGCGATGAGGGCGTAGACCACTTGATCGAACTGATTCGGTTTGCGATGAGTCGTAAGCGCGTAAAATATCCAAGCGAAGACAAAGCCCGGCATCAGGTTCGTCAGGATGGATACAACATCAGAGCCGAGTTCACCCATACAATTCCCTGTCATTGATATGTGATTATGTTGCTCACCTAAGGATGCTCTGAGCAATTGAGTTCAAAATGGCCGCCCAGACGGCCGTGCGAAAACGCCGGACTTGCTACGATAAAAAGGTGGCAGTGAAGATGGACCGCCGCCATCGCCGCGCCGATTTACCTCCGATCACCTCGATTCTCCGCCTCACAGGCGCACCCCTCCTGCAGAAGCCAGCAACGTTCGTCGCGCCATCCACAGGTTCGACAGGGCAAACAGTGTCAGCACCTGCGCCGTATTCTTGAGCAACCCCTTGAAGCGCACCTTCTGATAGCCGAACTGCCGCTTCACCACCCGGAACGGGTGCTCCACCTTGGCGCGAACCGCGGCCTTCATGTGTTCGGTGTGCTTGACCGCGTCCTTCAACGCGCCTTCGGGCATCGCCTTGACGCTGCCGCGCTTGGCGGCGATGTACCACCGGCGACCGCGCTTGGGCGCGCGTTTCTCAGCTCCCTGGTAGCCGGCATCGGCGTGCACGGTCTGCTCCCGGCCGTGCAACAACTTCTCCACTTCCGTCACGTCGGCCACGTTGGCCGGTGTCGTGGTCACCGTGTGCACCAGCCCCGACTCCACATCCACGCCGATGTGCGCCTTCATGCCGAAATACCACTGCTGGCCCTTCTTGGTCTGGCGCATGTCCGGATCGCGCTGCTTGTCGCGGTTCTTGGTCGACGACGGCGCCTGGATGATCGTGGCATCCACGATCGTGCCCTGGCGCAGCAGCAGACCCTGCTGACCCAGGTGCGCATTGACCGTCTCGAGGATCTTCACCGCCAGGCCGTGCTGCTCCAGAAAGCGGCGGAACTTCAGGATCGTCGTCTCGTCCGGAATCGCGTCCTCGTTCAACTCCAGTTCGGCGAAGCGGCGCATCGACTCGATCTCGTACAGCGCATCCTCCATCGCCGGATCGCTCAGCGCGTACCACTGCTGCATGAAGTGGATGCGCAGCATGGTCGCGGCGGGCATCGGTGGGCGGCCACGGCGGCCAGAGGTGGGATAGCTCGGCTCGATCAGCGCCAACAGCGCCGCCCACGGTACGACCTTGTCCATCTCGCCCAGGAAGCGCTCGCGACGCGTCGGCTTCTTCTTGGACTCGAAACTCAGTGAGGCAAAGGAAGAGTCTGTCAAACGAACTGTGTAACCAGAGATTTCACAGCGCGGCTAAGGGCACGCGCTCTTCGCCAAACATGACCTGAAAGCTCTGCAAGGCAGGCTTCCAGTGATGGATGGATTTCCAGTTCTTCGACGCCTCCCGGATGGCAAGAAACAGGCCCTTCAACGCCGCATCGTCGTTCGGAAAAATACGCCGGTTGCGAGTGTATTTGCGCATCACCATGTTCAACGACTCGATGGCGTTGGTCGTATAAATCACCTTGCGGATCTCCGGCAGGAACTGGAAGAACGGGATGATGTTGCCCCAGTTCTCACGCCATAGACGAACCACCGCCTTGTATTTGGCTGCCCACTCGCTCTCCAGCGCGTCCAGTTCTCGTTCCGCCTCATCCACCGTGGCCGACCGATAGATGCGTTGCAGCGCCGGCACGATCGCCTTGCTGTCCTTGGCAGTCACGTAACGCAGGCTGGCCCGTACCAGGTGCACGATGCACAGCTGGGTCAATGTTTGGGGGAATACCGCATTAACCGCCTCGGGCAAGCCCTTGAGGCCATCCATGCTGGCGACGTAGATATCCTGCACCCCGCGCTGGCGCAGCTCGGTCAACACCGACAGCCAGAACTTGGCACCTTCGTTCTCGGCCAGCCACAGGCCCAGCACCTCCTTCTCGCCGCGCAGATTCACCCCCAACACCACATGGGCCGATTTGTTGATGACCTGTTTGTTGTGCTGCACCTTCACCACAATGCCGTCCAGCCACACGATCGGGTAGATGGCCTCCAGCGGCCGCGTTTGCCAGGCCCGCGCCTCATCCAGCACCGCGTCGGTCACCTGTGCGATCAGTGCGTGCGAGATCGTCACTCCGTACAGGTCCACCAGCACCGACTCGATGTCGCGCGTGGTCATGCCCTTGGCGTACAGGGTCAGAATCTTTTCTTCCATCCCGGCCAGCCGCACTTGTCGCTTCTTCACCAGCTGAGGCTCGAATGTACCCTCGCGGTCGCGCGGGGTCTCGATCTGCAAATCACCCAGCGCGCTTTGAACCCGCTTGCGCGTCCTGCCGTTGCGAGGGTTACCACCCGACGGCCTATGCCGCTCATGGCCCAGATGCGCCTGCATCTCCGCCTCCAGCGACCGGTTGATCATGTGCTGCAACATCTGCGAGAACAGCTTCTCCACGTCCTGCGGGGTCTTGCAGTCGCCCGTCAGCTCATCCAGCATCGCTTTTCTCAAATCCAATGTCACTGCTCCCTGCGGCTAGCCGCATCTTCTCAAAGGGCAGTTACACAGTTCAATTTACAGACTCCAAAGGAACGCTGCTTCATCGGCGGTGGGCTTCCTGGGAACGGATGGTGAGGATGGCTATGATGCCGCAGATGGGGAATAAATCAGAGCATCCCTAAGCTTGGACGTCGACACTCTGTCCACTTAAGTAGTCAACCATCTTTCGGATGCCTTCGGCTGCATCGATGCCGGCCTCATACTCTCGAATTGCGACGGGGTACTTGGCAAGCATTCCGTTATCGATTTTTTTTTGAGCCTGATCGA
This sequence comes from Luteibacter yeojuensis, assembly GCF_011742875.1. Classification (NCBI taxonomy): domain Bacteria; kingdom Pseudomonadati; phylum Pseudomonadota; class Gammaproteobacteria; order Lysobacterales; family Rhodanobacteraceae; genus Luteibacter; species Luteibacter yeojuensis. The sequence goes on along the minus strand of NZ_JAAQTL010000001.1, from coordinate 2,726,303 downwards.
TCCATGCGGTCAAGTCCAAGGGGCCCGGATGATCCATATGATAGATCGCAAACTTCGCGAACGCGCTCTCAGAGATATAGCCCTCCCAGAGTAGGTTTGCCGCAAGATCGCGAAGCTGTGCGGAATCGATGGATCGAAGATCCAGGCTCGTCAGTCGGTCTTGCAAGTACTCCGGCAGATCTTCTGCGACATCCGAGGGGTTGCCTTTCTCGATGGGATGGTCCCGAAACCCGAATTCGTTTGATCGTTCGCGCTCCAGGCACTTTCCTGCCGTGAACGCTCCCGGTGTCCTCATGCCAATAGTGAATTCCATGCGTGCTCCCTTTTTTCTCTGGAGCCAAGCTTCGCCGCAGGAGCGCCTAGTTACAGTCGGCAAAAGCAGGCGGGAGGGCCTGACTCATTCCTGCAACGAGTAAGGCATAAGTCGGGGCCGCGAGTACATCTACCCACGTGAGGGCCAATTGATGGCCTACAGTTCGCGCGTGATGTCCGTCGTATGGTCAGTGGGCGCAATCACGCGCAGCGATGAGGATTGTCATGAAAGTCTTGATTCATGGTGTCATGATAGGCGTGCTTCTATTGGTCACAGCATCGGCTCAAGCTCAATTCACGAGACATGTTATTACGCGAGGCCAAGGGGATTGGGGGCGATGCATCGGCTATCTGCCACAGATGACTTCGGAGGGGAGGCTGAATTCCGGTGAGGCATCGGTTGTACATGTTTGGACGACGACCTGTCATAGCGCGTTCTCCGCATCTGCGGTAGGAGTGACGATATACCTGCAGAAAATGGTGGGCGGAGAATGGATGGATGTTACGAGTGGGCTATCGTCGTATGTGCAGGATCTAGGACCGGGCACTTATAGGATCGTGGCCGTCAACAAATGGGCCACGCGCGTGAACTTCAAGGTTAGGCACCGCCAAGGTTTGGGCTGACCTACCGGTGCTATGGCTTAGCCATAGCACCGGTAGGTCAAACGTTGCGATGCTTGCCGCGGTAGCCGGTAAACATCGCGCGGATGCGCGCCATGTCGGCGTCGGTGTCGTCGGTCGCTTCGACCAGGGGGCCGGCGGTGAAGGTCTTCGTGGGATAGTCGATGAAGATCGGCTGGATGGGGACGCCGGAGGCGCGCGCGATGCGCAGGAAGCCGGACTTCCACTGCTTCACGGGCTTGCGTGTGCCTTCGGGCGTGATGCCCAGCCACATCTTCTCGTGGCTGGCGAAGCGCGCGACCATCTGGTCGACCACGTTGGTGGCGGCGGAGCGGTCGATGGGGATCAAGCCGAGGCGGCGGACGATCGGGCCGTAGGGGCCGTTGAACACCTCGCGCTTGATCATCACGCCGAGATCGAGCCCGAGGGCCGACTTCATCAGGAGACCCCACACGCCGTCCCAATAGGACGAATGCGGCGCGCCGATCAGGATCAGCTTCGGCAGGTTAGGCAGCTCACCCACGATGCGCCAGCCGCTCAGCCGGATCGCCCAGCGGCAGAAGCGCCTCCATGCGGAATCCGGAAGCGCCGGCGCCTGTGGCGGCAGGTCGAAGGAGCCGACACTCACTCGCGGCTCCAGTCGCGCGAGCGCGTCTTCTTCGTCTGCGAACGCTGCGCCTTGCCCTCGAGGCGGCGCTCTTTCGAGGCGCGCGTCGGTTTCGTGGCCACGCGTTTCTTCGCCACGACGGTTCCTTCGCGGACGATCTCGGCGAGGCGCTCGCGAGCGTCTTCGCGATTGCGTGCCTGGTCGCGGAAGCGGCGGGCCTGGATGACGAGGACGCCCGCGTCGGTCATGCGGCGGTCGCGCCGGGCGAGCAGGCGTTCGCGTACGTCGTCGGGCAACGACGGCGAGCCGGCCACGTCGAAACGCAGTTCGACCGCGCTTTCGGTGCGGTTGACGTGCTGGCCCCCGGGGCCGTCCGCACGCGTGAAGCGCTCGACCAGTTCGGCGTCGGGGATGGCGATGGAGCGGGTCACGGTGAGCATGTCGAGGTGGATTCTAACGCTATAGCGGCGAGGGAGCCTCGCGGGATGTCGCGTCGCCGGGCCGGTCCTCACCCACCTGTGCCGACCATCGGCTCCAGTCTTCTTCCCAGCCGAAACGCCCGATCAATCGCCTCCAGGTCTCGTCGAGAGCGGCGCGCAGCATCATCGCGCGCCCGTCCCGCGGATGCGCGAACGCGAGCATGTCCGCGTGGAGCAACAGGCGGTGCGATGCGAAGTGCTGCTTGAACAGGCGGTTGTGGTCGCCCCGGCCGTGCTGGCTGTCGCCCACGATAGGGTGATGGATGTGCGCGAAGTGCTTGCGGATCTGGCGGAAGCGGCCCGTCAGCGGTTCCGCGCCCACCAGTGCATACCGCTGTTTCTCGTAGCGTCCAAGCGGGATGTCCACCTCGACGGTCGCGAGGCGGCGGTAGACGGTACGGGCTTCCTTCCGCGGACCTGTGTCGCGTGAGCCGGGCAGGGGATAGTCCACCATGCCTTCGGCCGGCTCCGGCCACCCCCGCACGACGGCGAGGTAACGCTTGCGCACGCTGCGACCCATGAACTGCTCGCCGAGTTGTGCGGCGATCTCCGGCGACCGCGCCACCAGCAGCACGCCCGACGTGGCCCGGTCGAGGCGGTGCGCAAGGTGCAGGCGTCCCTCCACCTGTTCGCGCAGCAGGTCGATGAGGAAGGCATCGTCCGGGCCGACGAACGTCGACCGGTGCACGGCGAGGTTCGCGGGCTTGTTGACGGCGACGATGTCGTCGTCCTGGTAAAGGATCGCCAGCACGGGTCAGGGAATGCGCCGGGGCCAGCCCGCGGCGAAGGCGACGACTCCCGCCACCGCGACCGCCACGGCCGGCCACATCGCGTGCGGCGCCAGTGTCCCCAGCAAGGCGGCGGAAATGAGCAGGGTCGAGCCGAGCAGGCCGCACGCGACCAGCCGGCGCATCCGGCGGGCATCTTCGCGCATCAGTGAGAGCGCTACGGGGTCCGCCACCTGCACCTGCTGTCCGCTCGCCACCTGGCGAAGGGCGTCGCGCACCAGTTCCGGGACGCGCGGCGCGGTATGGATCCACTCGGGCAGGCGGCGGCGCACGTCGCGCAGGGTCGCCCGCACGCTGTAGCGTTCACGCAGGATGCGCCGCAGCACCGGATGCGCGACGGCCCAGATGTCGATCTCCGGATCGAGCATCCGGCCGACGCCCTCGATGTTCAGCAGCGTCTTCTGCAAGAGGATCAGTTGCGGCTGCAGCGTCAACTCGAAGCGGCGCGCGGTCTGGAACAGCTTCACGACCAGCTCGGCGATGGAAATCTGCGCGAGCGGCCGGGTGAAGTACGGCTCGCACACCGTGCGCACGGCGGCTTCGAGTTCGTCCAGGCGGATCGTCGACGGCATCCACCCCGCGGCCACGTGCAGCTGCGCGATACGCGCGTAATCGCGCTCGAACAGGGCGATGAAGTTCTCGGCCAGCCAGTACTGGTCGGCTTCCGGCAAGGACCCCATGATGCCGAAATCGAGTGCGATGAAACGCGGCTCGTCGAGGCGCGAGGTGTCGACCCAGATGTTGCCGGGATGCGCGTCGGCATGGAAGAAGTTGTCGCGGAACACCTGTTCGTAAAAGAGCCTGACGCCTTTCTCCGCCAGACGCTTGCGGTCGAGGCCGGCGGCGTCGATCGCCGCGATGTCGTCGGCACTCACGCCGCGCACGCGCTCCAGGGTCAGCACACGCTCGGTGCTGTAGTCCCAGTGCACCTCGGGCACGTAGAGGTCGATGCCGCTGGCGAAGTTGCGCCGGAGCAGGCTGGCGCTGGCACCTTCGCGCTGCAGGTCGAGTTCGTTGGAAAGCATCTTCTCGACCTCGGCCACGACATCGAGCGGCCGGATCTTGTCCGCGTTCGGGTGCCAGCGCTGGGCGAGCTGGCCGAGCGCGTGCAGGAGGTCGACATCCCGCGCGATGCGTTTGTCGATGCCTGGACGCAGCACCTTGACCACGACGTCGCGACCGTCGTGCAGCGTCGCGGCGTGCACCTGGGCGATGGAGGCGGAGGCTAGCGCGGCCTCGTCGAAGGAAGCGTACAGCGTGCCGATCGGCGCGCGCAGTTCGCGCTCCACGATGGCCCGCGCCTCGCCGCCAGGGAAGGCGGGCACCTGGTCCTGGAGCAGCGCCAGTTCGTCGGCCACGTCGGCGGGGACGAGGTCGCGGCGCGTCGACAGCACCTGGCCGGCCTTGACGAAGATGGGGCCGAGTTCGGTGAGCGCGAGGCGCAGGCGGGCGCCCCGCGGCAAGGTGCGCACGTCGGCCGACGCCGACGGGAACAGTGGACGGACGAGCTTCAGGGGGCGGAACAGGTGCGCCCCGTCCACGAGTTCGTCGAGCTGGTATTTGAGCAGTACGGCGGCGACGCGCAGCAGGCGTGGCGCAAGGCGCAGCGGCGTCATGCGCCACGCTCCTTCAGCATGCGCTCGAGACGGCCGAGCCGGGCCTCCGCGCGCTCCGTGCGTTCGCGTACCGCGTCGACGCCGTCGAGGAAGTCGTCCATCTCGCCGGGGGCCACCGCCACGCGTCCTTCGTCGCGCAGCCAGTCCGCCGTGTCCTCGGTGAGGTGCGCGAACGATTCCTTCGCGTGGGCGAGCGCGTCGCGCAGGGCCTTCGCGAGCGGTACGCCGATGACGTCGCCGAAGGTCTTCGCGAACGCTTCCTCCACGTCCGGGGCATACTGGCGCGCGAGCTTTTCGAGACGGCGCGCCAGTTCCGCATCGCCGGCGATCTCCACCTTGCCGGGGGCGATACCGTCGTCGTCGCGGCGCAGGGCCATGGCGAGCAGGCTGCCGGGCGACGCGTTCACGCGGAGGCTGCCGCCTTCCTCGGGAGGGCCGACGCGAAGCCGGCCCTTCGCCACCGAGATGCGCACGGCGAGAGCCGGGCCGTCAAGGAAGACCTGGATACTCCGGCCGTCGAGGGCGTCGAGGCGCGCGCGCGTATCCGGATCGAGGTCCACGGCGCGGTTGAGCGCGGCTTCCATCGCGCGTCCGGCGAGGACGCGCAGGGGACGAGGCAGGAAACGGTTGGGGCCGGCGTCGGCCGCGGGGCGATCGGGGGTCATGCCCCGGATTGTAACTCGGGCGGTCGGGACCGATGAATGTATTTAGGGGAGGCGCCCGGCAAGGTGAAACAGGGATGCGGATGCCCCATACACCGTGACGTTATCGCGACAATCCCTGCTGCTGGCTGAGCTGAATCGCCTGCGCAATCTCCTGCGCGATCTGCATCCGGTGCGCATCGACCTGCTGGATCTCCTGGATCGACTGTTCGGGCAGGGGCGGTGGGGTGGTCAGATCGACGACGGCCGGCGTCGCCAGCCAATCCGTGCCACGGAAGTTGGCGGTCATGCTGGGCTCGTCCAGATAAACCGTATCCAGGGTTTCGGCCGTAATGCGGTGCGCATGACAGGCCGCCGTGAACTGGAGCAGGCGATCCGGCGAGGCTTCGGGGATGTGTTCGTGCAAGGCGTTGTACAGCGCATGCTTTTCGGGGCCGAGCTGTCGCGGGTCGTACTCGTCCGGGGCCGCATGGTGGCGATGGGGCATCGGCGGCGAGATGCCGATCGGATCGCGCGTGACCTCGGTTCCCCGATCATGTGCCGTCGCGGGCTGGGCTGGCTGCGCCGACGGGTGCACGGCATAGGGTTCGCGCACCGCTTCGTACCGAGTCGTCCGGTGCTCATCGAATGTCCCCATCGCCGCGGACCACTCGTCGGCGCTGCGTGCCATCGACTGACCCATCGAGGCGGCGACGGAGACCTCGCTGCGCCGCTCCGGCCAACCGTGCGGGGTCTCCACGGCAGCCAGGGTATTCCCGTCCGGGCTCAGATCTACGCGGTCGATCTGACGCAGACCTCCGGCGCGCGCGGCGACGACCAGGGCGGCGCTCAGATTGTCGCTGCCCTGGTCGGGCTGTCGCCCGAAGCGCTGGTCGAGCGCATGGACGTGGGACTGTGCGGCGAGGAACATCCCATGATCGGGATGGCTGGGATCGTCGAGGCGAATGACAGGCACCACCGCGGGCGGCGAGACGGCCTGCGCGTGCGCCATGGTGGGCGCGCCGGGGAGGTGTGGCAGGTCACGGGGCGGCTGCGGAGCGACGCGCTGCCAGTCGAAGCGGGCGGCCAGTGCCACGTCCACGGGATCGGCATCGCGGCAGATATCGACGATTTTACAGTTCGCCAGTTCATCGTGGAGGTTGCGCTCGCCATCGGTGTCCATGCGCAGGCCGAAAGCCGCGGTCGCCCCGCCAGCCTGGAAGATGGTGAACTGCGCCGGATCGTTCGGCACCTTGCGCGGCGCGAACTGGAACCGGTCGGTCAACGTATTGAGGTAATCGGCCATGCCGTTGAAAGCCAGGCTTTCCAATCCGGACTCCCGGTTGCCGCCGCCGATATTGGAATGCCCGCCGGGCAGCGTGGCACTGAGGAAGCGGCCATCCTCGGACCATTCGGGATCGAGGATGGTCTGGTGCGGAAACAGCTCGCGCTGTTCGTCGCGGGCCAGTTGCGAGAAGCCCGACAGCACGGATTTAGGCAGGCGCGCGTCGTAGTTCTTCGGCAGGTTCGTGCCGACCGGATCGAACAAGCCCACGGCCTGGGCGACCTCGCCGGGAGCGACGAGCGTGCGCGATGACCTCACACTGATGTTGCCATGAGCATCGCGACCGAAGGTCAGCCCTTTGGGATCAACGATGCCGTACTGGTCGATCAAGCGTGCCAGACCAGGCACGAGGACGGCGCCGCGGCTGTAGCCGACACCGACGACGCGGATGCGTGCATACGGGTCTTGTTCCACCCATTCCGAGGTCTTGCGCGCAAGATCCCAGTACACCTGCTCGATCTTATCGTCCCAGGTGTAGGGAAAGGCCCCGTCAATCAGACGGGTAATTGGGTTCTTCTGCGTGCCAATGCCTTCAGCGTAGCCGAGGCCAAATCGGTTGCTCGTGTTCGTTGCCAGTTCACGCGCCTGACTTCTAAAGTGACCGATATTCGTCAGTGACTGCTTTGGATCCTCGGCACTCTGTCCGGTGCCGTCAAAGAGGGCGAGAAACAGATACTCATTCGCCTGATTGCTTCGTTGAAGTACTGGTGCTCGCTGCTTTGCCTGCTCCTTGCGCATCCTTTCGTAAGCATCCAGGTCGCTCGCAGTGGCCGGTCGCGTGGCGCCGCCTGAAAGAAGTTGTCCCATGGATCATGTTCCTTATGTTCAGTACTGGTAGGTTCTGGCGAGGACTAGTTCATCGCGGCGATCACTAAGCGGATTGTCCGGATCGCTCAAATGCTTGGTGGGAATAAATGCCCGCATATAGACGCGAATCGTTCGATCGTTGACCTCCAGGAGAATGAGGGGGTTGCCGCTCAACTTGCCATGGACAAGCTCGGCCACTTCCTCCCTCGGCACGTTGTGCCGGACCACGCGATCGCGAAAGATCGCACCAATGTCGATAAGAGCTTTGTGTTCGACGCCATCCATCGAACGCCAGGTGACTTCCGCAGGATCGGGGAAATTGCTGATACCGACGTGGCCGCCCATGATGTGATCGAGGTATTTCGGCCCGTACGTGGAAGAAGGTGGCGACGGCTTGTCATCGATCCACGGGGGGCCTGCGTACGAGACCTTGCACGCCAACGTGCTGTAGCAGAGCGGAATAAATGTGTGCTCCTTGAACTTCAGCGGCCATTTCGCCGGCTTGAGGTTGAGTTCCGCTCGCAGCCTGTCCTCATCGCTTTTCAGCGTCGGTGAGGCTGGTGAGCAGGCGGTAAGCGCCACGGCGGTCAACAACAACGCCATGACGGCGATTCCATGCGTCTTCATGGCTTATGCCACCACCTCTTGGCGTGTGCCTTCTGCCAACGCCGCCCTCATCGGCCCACTTTTCGACTTCTGGACAGCATAGGATGCCTGCACGACGTCAGGCTCCGGATCCCGCACGATGCATGCGGGTGGCATGTTTGCCCGCTGCTGGAGCACCTTGTCCTTGAAGAACCAGTTCTTCTGCGCGCGGATGGGCTTGCAACCTTCTAAAAAGATCAGCTCGTCGTCCGCCGGCAGTTCCTTGACCTCCTGCGGCAGGAGCAGGGCGCGGCGTTCTTCGACATAGCTGGTCGACACCTGGGTTCCGCCCTGGCCCCGGCTGGTGCTGCGTTGCTGCTTGAGCACCGTTCGGTAGCCCAGCATTTCGCTGTAGGTGTTGGCGTCGGCCTGTTCGCGCGGTGCGAAGACGATCTGCGCGCCGTGGTTGGTGATGAAGTTCTGCGCGTCGTTCTCGCCATAGGTACCGTTCAACTGCGCACGGCTCTGGATGATGCACAGGTCGCGCACACCGTAGCTGGCCGCGATCGATATACGCTTGGCCCATACATCCACCCGGCCCATGGCGGTGAATTCGTCCATAAGCATCAGCACCTGGTATTTCAGGCCGGGCTCCTCGACCAACTGCTTGTCCAGGTTGTTGCCGATGACCGTGCTGAAGAAGATGTTCAGCAGCTTGCTGCTTTCGTCCAGCTTATTCGTCGGGATATTGACGAAGAGCGTGGTCAGCCGCCGGCGCAGGCTCTTCACGTCGATATCCGTGGCATTTGTGGCGGCCGCGAGGATCGGGCTGAGGAACTGCTGGAGCGGTGCCTGCATGCAGGCGATGACCGACGAGAACGTCTGCTCGGCCAGGCCGGCGAGGTTGGCGAACACCGTGCGTGTCTGCACGCTCACGAAGGTCATGGAGGTGTCTTTCAGGACGGAATACAGCAACGCCTTCGTACCGCCCTGACGCTCGCCGCTGGACAGGCGCAAGATGCGTTCGAAGGAGGGAAACCTGTCGGAGGCGTTGCTGTTCGGTTTCGGGCCTTGTGCCGCTGCCAGATCGTGGTCCCACGCTTCGAACATGTATGAGGTAAACGCCGTGAACGCGGCACGGCTTTGCGACGACCAGAACGGATCCTGCCCCGGGGCGTCGGGATAGAGGATGGCCGCGATGGTCTGGATTTCGCCGATACGCTTGCCGGGGTCCATGCCATCCAGCACCGTCATCGGATTGAAGCGGTGGGTCTCGCCTTTCTCGTTATACGGCGCCCAGACCCGGATCAGATCGCCTTCTGCCTCACGATAGCCGCTGGTGGCTTCGTAGAGTTCGCCCTTGACGTCGAGCATCACCATGGATTGGGCGTACGTCAGCCCGGCCGGCTTGGCGACGCTCGCGGTCTTGCCCGAGCGGGTGGGGCTGATGTTGATGACGTGCTGCGCACCATTCAGCCAGAGTTCGTGGCCCTGGAACTTGCCGATGAGGATGCTCTCGTCCGTGCGCTTCAGCAGGCCGGCCTTCTCGATGTCGGCCAGTGTGGCGAAGCGGGCATCGCCGTGGGTCGATGCGTTGTCCGCGCTGGGTCCGAAAAGCGACTTCGCGAGCGGCCACATGACCGCGCACCAGGCAAGGAAGGACAGCCCACAACCCAGGCCGATGCCGAGCTTGATGCGCCACGCATACGGCTGGTACGGCGGTTCGTCGATGACTTGCATGTAGCGCCACGCGGTATGCCACTCCACCGGCGCGTCGATACCGAGCAACAGGTAAATCAGATAGCCGGAGCCATAGGCCGCGCCGGCGAGGGCGGCCGACGTTGCGATGACGGCGCCGACCGCCTTCCATGCGTGCATGAGGAACCTCCCGTGCGGATACGGGAGGATGCTAGCTACGTCAACGGCAGGTTGGCTTTGGAAGAAATCTGAAAAATCCGACGGACTTCTGACGCATCGGACGACAGCCAAGAAGAATCGGAAAAGTGCACGAAGCTAGAGACAAGGCGGATACGACGCGGTAGCCTGTCGTCGTTGCCTGCACTCGGAATCGTAATCGCTGCGCAGGCAACCATCGCTTCGTTGCGGTGAAGAGCGCGGGCCAAGGGTGCGACAACACCACGAGGCCCGCTAACGTCCAACCAACCACTACGTTGATTGACCGCTATGACCATTCTACGGCACTCCCCCGCCCACCGGTTCCCCACCGACGGCACCCTTACCGGTTACCGGGTCGTCTATCCCCCCGATAGAGCCGGTTGACGAACGGCAGGGCCGTTCGCCGCTTCCGATTTTTCTTAGCCGTGCCACCCGGCGCGTAGCTGTGTGGCCGGTCGAGTGGGCTGACGGAGCCTGCCATCCACTTTGTCACCGAAACGATCCGGCGCCCGGGCACGGGCTGCCGGTGAAACCTTGAGGCCGTTGGTTTCGTTTTGTTCCATCGCGGCACGTCGCTTTTTGGGGGGCGTGTCGCATCTGGGATGAAGGGCGGTTTTGTTGTGTTTTTGCGAGCACCCCTCGCCGCTGTAGCGGCTCCTACAGGGGCGTGTTGCATGGAGGAATGGGTATGTCTTTGTTGAAGCATGAAGGTTGTGTGGAAGGCGGCAGTTGTTTGCGGATCGATCCTGCGGCGTCGGCGCACGCGCTATGGAATGAGGGCACCGAGTTGCTGCGCTATGCGCGTGGGTTGACCGCGATGCTGGCCGACCTGATCCACGAGGCGGAAGCCGTGAACAGTCAGAAGATGGCGCATTCGCTGGAAGGCATCGATGTGCTGATGCAGCTTGGACTCGAATGCGCGGCGCAGGCGCATGCGTGTGTGGCGGTGGAACTCAGAGAGGCCATCACGTCTCCGGCGGACTAGCCGGGGCGGCTCGCTTAGTCGGCGGCGCCGTCGAAGCCGGCCTGCCGCCAGGCTTCGAACACTGCCACGGCCACCGCATTGGAAAGGTTGAGGCTGCGATTGCCCGGGCGCATGGGCAGGCGGATGCGCCGCGCTTCGGGAATGGCGTCGATCACCTCGTCGGGCAGGCCGGCGGTTTCGCAACCGAAGAGCAGCGCGTCGTTTTCTTCGAAGGCCACGTCGGTATGCAGGCGCCGGCCCCGGGTCGAGAAGGCGAAGACGCGTGTCGGTCCGATGGCGGCGAGGCAGGCGTCGAGGTCGTCGTGGACGGCGACGCGGGCGAACTCGTGGTAATCCAGTCCGGCGCGGCGCAGGCGGGTGTCGTCCAGCTCGAAGCCAAGCGGTCGCACGAGGTGCAAAGCCGCGCCGGTGTTGGCGCAAAGGCGGATGACGTTGCCCGTATTGGGCGGGATCTCAGGTCGGAACAGGATGACGTGGGGCATGCGCCCATTATGAGGCCGCGAAGGGGCAGACGACGCCGTCCGGCGGCAGGGTGCAGGCCGTGGCGGTGGTGCCGGTACTCGCGGCCCCCAGGTTGGCGAGCTGGATGGGTTCGCCGGTGTAGGTGAGCATGTTGCCCAGGATCAGCCCGCAGACGAGCAGCGAGGCGACCAGCAGGCTGCGCAGCATCAGGAGTTCGTGTTTCATGGGGTCGTTTCCTTGCATCGTGTTCATGCGGATCGGTCAGAACATCTGACCGAGGGTCAGGCCGCAGATCAGCATCGTGGTGATCAGCAGGCTGCGGAGCATCAGCATTTCGTATTTCATGGCGTTCTCCTCGTCGGTTGCCGGGTGGAAGGGACCACCGGCCTGGCATGACTAGTAAGGCAAACGCCGTGCCAGCTTTTAAGAGCGCGCAATCAACTGATTCGCATGAGGTTTGTCAGGTCGTCCCCGCGTGCCCCGCTGTCCGCGGACACTGACCGGGGTCTTCCGGACAGCGTCCGTGTCCGGGGCGGAAGACCGATTGCGCCCGACGGACGGCGCGGGCTAGCCTCAGGGGAGAGTCGAGGCCAAGAAGGCCCTGAGGAGTCGTACATGAAGAATCGCTACGCCCTGCTTGCCGCGGGGCTGATGTCCCTGGTCGGTGCCGCGTCCGCCACCGCCGCTTCGTCGGACGCCATTCCCGACATCGCTTACACCCGCTTCCAGCTGCCCAACGGGCTCACCGTGGTGGTGCACGAAGATCACAAGGCACCCGTGGTCGCCGTCAGCATCTGGTACCACGTCGGCTCGGCCGACGAACCGGCCGGCAAGACGGGCTTTGCCCATCTCTTCGAACACCTCATGTTCTCCGGCTCGGAGAACCACAAGGGCACTTACTTCCAGCCGTTCGAACTGGCCGGTGCCACCGACATGAACGGCACGACCTGGTTCGATCGCACGAATTACTTCGAGACCGTCCCCACGACGGCGCTCGACATGGCCCTGTGGATGGAATCGGACCGCATGGGCCACCTGCTGGGCGCCATCGGCCAGAAGGAACTCGATACGCAGCGCGGCGTGGTGCAGAACGAGAAGCGGCAGGACGAGAACCGTCCCTACGGCCGCGTGGACGAGAACATCCTGCTCAACACCTATCCCGCCGACCATCCCTACCACCACGACACCATCGGCTCGATGGCCGATCTCGACGCGGCGTCCCTTGCCGACGTGAAGAAGTGGTTCCACGACTATTACGGCGCCGCGAACACCACGCTCGTGCTTGCCGGCGACATCACGGTGGCCCAGGCGAAGGCCAAGGCCGAAAAATATTTCGGGGATATCCCCGCCGGCCCGCCGGTGCCGCGCCAGCAGCCGTGGATCACGCCGGTGCAGACGTCCACGCGCGGCACGCAGCACGACCAGGTCGCGCAGGTACGCATCGTGCGTACGTGGGTGGTGCCGCAGCAGGGCAGCGACGACGCCATCCAGCTCGACCTCGCCACCACCGTCCTCGGCGGCGGCAAGACCTCGCGCCTCTACCAGCGTCTCGTCTACCAGGACAAGCTCGCCGACGACGTGAGCGTGGCCATCGCGCCGTTCGCGCTGGCCAGCCAGGTGCAGCTCAGCGTCGACGTGAAGAAAGGCGTGGATCCGGCGAAGGTCGAAGCCGCCATCGCCGACGTCTGGAAGACCTTCCTCGCCAACGGCCCCACCGACGACGAACTGGCGCGTGCCAAGGTCGTCAACACGGCCGGCTTCATCCGGGGCCTGGAGAAGGTCGGCGGTTCGGGCAAGGCCGCGATCCTGGCCGCGGGGCAGGTGTACCGGAACGATCCCGGTGCGTACAAGAAGGACCTGGCCCGGGCCCAGGCCGCCACCGTGGCTTCGGTGCTGTCGGCCTCGAAGACCTGGCTCGCGAAGGGCGATTACACGCTGACCGTGCTTCCCGCCGGTCCGGGCTTCGATCCCGCCGCGGAGGACAAGGCGGTCGTGGGCCTCGGTCCTTCCGGGAAGAAGCCCGCGGCGGTGCTGCCCAACGCCGCCGACTACACGGTCGCCAAGCCGGACGTGGATCGCTCCAAGGGTGTGCCCCCGGTCAATAGCTTTCCCGACCTCGTCTTCCCGACCCTCCAGCGAGGCAAGCTCAAGAACGGCGTGGAGGTCGTGCTGGCCGAGCGTCATACCATTCCGGTGACCCAGATCCAGTTGCTCTTCGACGCGGGTTACGCCGCCGACCAGGGCCGCAAGCTGGGCACCGCCAGCTTCACCTCCACGCTGCTGGAGGAAAGCACCACGTCGCTGGACTCCGTCGAGGTGGCGCGGCGCAAGGAGCGTCTCGGCGCCTTCGTCGATTCGAACTGCTCGCTGGACACCTGCGCGGTCGGGCTCAACGCGCTCAATGCGGAACTGAAGCCTTCGCTGGCCCTGTTCGCCGACATCGTGCGCCATCCGGCCTTCAAGCCCGAGGACATCGAACGCATCCGCGGACAGTGGCTGGCCGGCATCGCGCAGGAGAAGACCGAGCCGACGGGCCTGGCGCTGCGCACGCTTCCGCCGCTGCTCTACGGCCGTCACCATGCCTACGGCATTCCGTTTACCGGCAGCGGCACCGAGGAAGCGATCGCCTCACTAAAGGCCGACGACCTGAAGGCGTTCCAGCGCGATTTCCTGCGCCCGGACAACGTGCGCATCCTGGTCGCGGGCGACACCACGCTGGCGAAGATCCTGCCTCAGCTGGACGCGGTGTTCGGCGACTGGACCCCGCCGGGCACGCCGGTGCCGAAGAAGAACGTCGGCAAGGTCGCCATCCAGGCGAAACCCCGCGTGTTCCTCATCAACCGCACCGACGCGCCGCAGTCGCTCATCCTCGCCGGCCTGATCGCGCCGTCGACGAAGGCGAAGAATGCCCTCGACCTCGGCATCGCCAACGGCGCCTTCGGCGGCACCTTCACCTCGCGCCTCAACATGAACCTGCGCGAGGAGAAGCGCTGGGCCTATGGCGCGGGCAGCCTGCTCTCCGATGCGCAGGGCCAGCGACCGATGCTGATCTACGCGCCGGTACAGACCGACAAGACGGCCGAATCCGCTGCGGAAATCCTCAAGGAGGCGAAGGCTGTCGTCGGTGCCAAGCCGCTGACCGACGACGAGATCGCGAAGATCCGCTCGCAACGCGTCCGCGCGCTGCCGGGCAGCTTCGAAACCACGGGCGCCGTGCTCGGAGCGATGACGGGCATCGTCGTATACGACCGGCCCGACGACTACGTGCAGACGCTGAAGTCGCGCATCGAAGGCGTCGATCGCAAGGCCGCGGAGGGAGCGTTGTCCGAGGTCATCCATCCGGACGCACTGACCTGGGTGATCGTGGGCGACCTGCGCAAGATCGAGGCGCCCATCCGGGCGTTGAACCTTGGCGAGGTGCACGTGGTCGATGCCGACGGCGATCCCGTCAAGCCGAAGCACGCCAGCCAGGTACCGACCCACGCCACGAAGTGAGCCGGGCGGAGGCGCGATCGAATAGATCGCGCCTCCACGTCCATCCGGCTAGCATAGCCAGTGACCGCTTTCCCGGAGCCACCCATGCGCAAGACCTTCCTCATCCTCGTTCCACTCGTCCTCTCAGGCTGCAGCTGGGGCATCAAGCTCGACGACGGCGCGCGCAACGTGCGTACCGCCTGGAACGGCGACGTCGGCAGCTGCCGCGAGCAGGGCAAGGTCACCGTCTCCGTCATGAGCCGCGTCGGCCCCGTGGATCGCAACGACCTGAAGGTTCGCGACGAACTGGAAGTCATGGCGCGCAACGAAGCCGCGAAGATGGGCGCCGACACGGTGAAGCCGTTGGGCGAACCCAGCGACGGCTCGCAGGAGTGGGGCGCCTACACCTGCGGAAACCGCGCAGTCGCCCCCGCGCGCGCCGGCAATCCGCCTCCGCCGCCGGCAAACACGACGCCGCAGGGCGGTTTCGAGACCGTTCCCCTCAAGAACTGAGTCCTTTCCCGACCCGTCGCGAGGCAGGACGCCGCTACGGTCGTCGCATGCAGGGCTTTTAACTTCCATGCTTCATCAGCATGGGAGTGGGTATGGGCATGTCCATCGGTGCCGGGCGTCTGGCGAAGGTCACGCTGTTCGTTTCGCTTGCCGGCGCCTGTGCAGGCGTCTCCCTGGCAGAGGGGGTCGCCTACCGGCGATTGCGTCTGCCCAATGGCCTTACCGTCCTCGTTCACGAAGATCACAAGGCGCCGATCGTTTCGGTGGGCGTCTGGTACGGCAGCGGGTCCGCCGACGATCCGGCCGGTCAATCGGGACTGGCGCACCTGTCCGAGCACCTCATGTTCCCGGGCTCGGAAAACCACCGCGCCCCGCACCTGGATGCGATCCTGGAAAGCGGCGGCACGATGGTCAACGCCACGACCGACGTCGACGAAACAGCCTATTACCAGACGGTGCCGACGGGTGCGCTCGACAAGGCCCTGTGGCTGGAATCCGACCGCATGGGCCATCTCCTTGGCGCGCTCGACGAGGCCCGGTTGCGGACCCAGCGCGACATCGTCCTCAACGAGCGTCGCGGGATGCTCGATCGGCCGCATGGCCGGTCCCAGGCCAGGCTCCTGCGGCATGTGTTTCCCGCCAACCATCCCTACCATCGCGACGGGTACGGTCTTCCCGGCGATCTGGAAAACGTGTCCCTCGACCGTGCGCGCACATGGTTCCGCGCGCATTACGGCGCTGCCAATGCCACGCTGGTCATGGCAGGCGACATCACCCCGGAGGTCGCCCGCGAGAAAGCCATGGCGTACTTCGCCGACATCGCGCCGGGTCCTGGCCGGGTTCGCCAGCAGCCATGGGTCGTGCCGTTCGCCGCGCCGTCGCGCGCGGTGATGCACGGCAAGGTCGCGCATACGCGAATAGTGAAGGCCTGGCCGGTACCCGGAACCGGGGCGGGTTCCGCGGCGCTGGTTCCGCTCCAGCTCGCCGCGACCCTCCTTGGAGGCACCCGGAGCTCGCGACTCCATCGCCGGCTGGTGACCAGGGACGGCCTTGCGTCCGGTGTCGAGGTGACGCTGTCCAGACGGGCGCTGGCGGGGATGTTCGTCGTCGCCGTCGATGTCGCGGAGCACGTCGATCCCGCCGTCGTCGAAGCCGCGCTCGACAGCGAGTTGGCGGCCTTCATCGCGGACGGGCCGGCCGGGGACGAACTCGCCCTGGCCCGGACACGCGAGGAGGTCGGCTTCCTCGCCTCCACGGAAACGATGTCCGGCATGGCGCGGGCGCTGGTCCAGGGCCAGTTGCGGCACGGCGATCCCGAGTCGGAATGGACATTCCGCGAGCGCATGAACGTCACCACTGCCGCCGACGTGCGAGAGGCCGCCGCGAGCTGGTTGGGCCGGCCTGGACACACGCTCCTGGTGAGGCCCGCACCGGACGGTTTCGACGCCGAGGCGGAAGACGCCTCCGACGCGGGGCGCGGTCCGGTCGGGGGACAGCCGCCCGCGCGAAGCGATGCCAGATCCGACTTCACCGTGACGCGAGGTTGGAGCGTCGATCGAACCCGTGTGCCCGCCGTAAGTGTCGCGATGCCGAAGCTGCCCGTTCCACCGCTGGAGCGCGCCCGCCTGGGGAATGGGACGGAACTCGTCCTGGCGAGACGCGCCGGCGGCGCGTTCACCCATGTGCTCTTTCAGTTCGACCGGGGCAGCGGGAGCGGGAACCCGGCGGACGCGGCGCGCTTCATGATGGCGATGCTCCGGCAAGGCACCCCCGACATCGGCGCATCGGAATTCGCGCGGCGGATCGACCGTTTGGGAGCCACCCTCGGCAGCGATTGCGATGCCGACACCTGCACGCTCGACCTCGCGGTGCCGCGCGGCCGACTGGCATCCGCCCTGGCAGTCATGGCCGACGCGACCCGGCGCGCGGCGTTTCGCTCCGCCGACGTCGAACGGATCCGGGCACAGCTCATGGCGTTCGCCGATGACCGGCAGGCGGATGCCTATGAGGTGGCCATGGCAACCCTGGCCCGGCTGCGCACCGATGAGGGGCGTCCTCCCGCATCGATCGAGACGATGGATGCGAACGATCTTCGCGCCATTCGCGACGCGATGCTTCGTCCCGACAACCTTCGCGTGATCGTGGTGGGCGATGTCTCGAGGGAAGCCGCACTCGCCACGCTGAACACTGCGCTCGGCGACTGGAGGGCTCCCGACACGCCGTTGCCGTCCCCGCCTGCGGAAGCGGCCTCCGTGGCGCCGGACGAGGTGGCCTATCTCGTGCATCGGCCGCACGCACGACAATCGCAGATCGCTCTCGGTCTCATCGCCCCGCCCGCGACGAACGGCGTGGCGCTGGAGCTGGCCAACATGGTTTTCGCCGGCGGGCCGGGGTCGCGGCTGGATACGAACCTGCGCGAGGCGAAAGGATGGACGTACGGTGTGCATTCCAGCCTGTCCAGGCAGCGTGGTCGGAGGCCGTTGACCATCGACATGCGGGTGCAGACGGATCGCACGGGCGCCGCCATCGCGGAGCTGCGTCGCGAGATCGCCGGTCTCGTCGAGGAGCGGTCGCCTCTTTCCGACATCGAGGTGGGCAGGCACGCGATCGGGCTCGCTCGCTCCCTGGCCGGTGCTCTCGAGCGGGGCGAGTCGGTCATGCACCAGATCGCCGGCGACGTGACGCTCGGCAGGCGCGACGACTTCCTGCGAACCCTCCCGGAGACGCTGAGCCAGACCACTACGCAGGATGCCGGCAAGGCCTTGAAGGATGTCTTGCAAACAAGCCGGAAGACGTGGGTGATCGTTGGCGACAGGACGCATATCGAAGGTCCGCTGCGGGCCCAGTTCCCAGGCCTGCGCCTCGTGGACGGCGATGGCCGCGTCATCGACTGACGGGGGCGTCGTCAGGACATCCGGACGCCATCGCCGGCGCGAGCCCTGAACGTCTCGCTGACCCAATCGATGAACACGCGCACGCGCGGCGAAAGCTGGCGGCTTTGCGGATAGAGCAGGGATACCGGCGAAGGCCTGGGAGGAAGGTCGGGCAACACCTCTACCAGTCTGCCCGCGGCGAGATCCGCCGCCACGTGGTAGCGCGGCACCTGGGTAAGCCCCAGGCCCAGTCGTGCCAGGGCGGTATTGGTTTCCGCGCCCGCCACGCTCACCACCGATGGCAGGGTGACTTGGCGCAGCCCGCCGGCTTCCATGAATTCCAGCGGGATGATGCTGCCGGTCGCCGTCGACAGGAAGCCGATGGCGACATGGCCATCGAGGTCCGCCAGCGATTGCGGCGTGCCATGTCGCGCCAGGTAATCGGGACTCGCGCAGGTCACTTCCTCGAGCATCGCCAGCCGCCGTCCCACCATGCTGCTGTCGTGGAGGTCGCCCACGCGCAGCACGCAATCCACCCCTTCGCGCACGAGATCCACCCAGCGGTCGCCTTCGCCAAGGTGCACGCGCAGGCCGGGGTATCGCGCGAGGAATTCCGGTAAGGCGGGAAGCACGAACGTTCGCGCCAGCGTGCCGTGCATGTCCACGCGCAGCATCCCTGTCGGGCGCGCGTCCACGAAGGCTGCTTCGGCATCTTCGATGTCCGCGAGGATGGCGACGCAGCGGCGATGGTAGGCCTCGCCGTCCAGCGTGGGGCTCACGTGGCGTGTGGTCCGCTGGAGCAGGCGCACGCCCAACCGGGTTTCCAGCCGTTTGATTGCCTGGGTCGCCGTCGAGCGCGGCAGGTCGAGGTCGCTCGCGGCGAGGGTGAAGCTGCGTCGCTCCACGATCCGGACGAACAGTCGCATGGTCTCGAAGCGATCCAGGGACACGATAGTTGTTCCAGAAAGCGGAATAGTGAAGCCAGATATTGGTGGATTATCCAACCCATGGCAACGCGCATGCTGTTCACGCCCGGCAATCGAGCCGGTACCGGAGAACCGACATGAACGTGAATACCGAATCCAGGATCGCCATCGTCACGGGTGCCTCGCGGGGCATCGGCGCGGCCGTGGCCCGACGCCTGGGCCGCGACGGCTTCATCGTCGTCGTGAACTACGCCGGTGGCGCCCAGGCGGCCGGCGGTGTCGTCCGCGAGATCGAGGCGGCCGGCGGCAAGGCGATCACCGCGCAGGCCGACGTTTCCAAGGCGGCCGATGTTCGCCGCCTGTTCGACACGGTGGAAGAGGTCTACGGCGGCATCGATGTGCTGGTGAACAACGCCGGCGTCATGGCCTTGTCCACCGTCGCCGAATTGAAGGACGAGGATTTCGACCGCCTCTTCGACATCAACGTGAAGGGCAGCTACAACACGATGCGCGAAGCCGCGAAACGCCTGCGTAACGGCGGCCGCATCGTCAACTTCTCCTCGAGCGTCGTCGGCCTGCTTCAGCCCGGCTACGCGCCGTATGCCGCCACCAAGGCCGCGATCGAAGCCACCACCAGGATCCTCGCCCGCGAGCTGCGTGGCCGCGCCATCACGGTGAACGCCGTCGCTCCGGGTCCCACCGCCACGGACCTTTTCCTCGACGGCAAGTCCGCCGAACTGATCGATCACCTCGCCAAGCTCGCGCCGCTCGAGCGCCTCGGCACGCCCGACGATATCGCCGCGGCCGTTGCCTTCCTCGCCGGTCCCGATGGCGGCTGGATCAATGGCCAGGTCCTGCGCGCCAACGGCGGAATCATCTGACCGCCGTATCCCCGATCGGGAGATATCGAACCATAGCTGGCGGCCGGGGGCCTGGGTCATTCCGAGCCTGCTAGCGGGCAGCATCGCGAAATAACTACAGCTATTGAATATACATAAATGAACTATATACTTATGAGGTAACTGCCGCAGGACTCACCCCGATGCGCGATTTCGCCCCCACCGAAGCCCGCCTGGACATCACCCGCGCCAAGTACCCCGACTTTCCGCGGGAGCCGGCCGTGCTGGTGCGCCTGATCAAGCACCTCTTCAAGGAAGTGCACGACGAGGCGAACGCGGCCCTACGGCCCTACGGCCTCAACCATCCCGAGTACAACATCCTCATGATGCTGTACGGCTCGTCCGACAACAGCATGCATCCCTCGGCCCTGGCCGATGCCGCCGGGGAGAAATCCGCGAACGTCACGCGTCTCACCACGCAACTGTGCGAGAAAGGTCTCATCGCTCGTTCGGGCACCGAGGCGGACCGTCGCAAGGTCACGCTCACGCTGACGCCCGAGGGTCTCGCCCTCATCGCCGACTTCCTGCCGGACATCGTCACGCTGCTTCACCGGCAGACGCGTAACCTTACGGTGGCCGAACAGGGGCAGCTCGAGACCCTCCTGAAGAAGATGCTGGCCGGGTTCGGGGAGTGAGCGGACGCGTGTCATGACCGGTTCCGATTTTTCAGGCAGCGTTCCCCTCGGCCGCCGGCTTGTCGTCGAGACACTGCGCGAGGAAGCCTCGGTATGGCTCTTCGTGGCGAAGACCCTCCTTGCGATCTTCGTCACGGGCTGGATTGCCATGCGCCTGGCCTTGCCGTCGCCTTCCACGGCGATGATCACGACGATCATCGTGGCGAACCGGCAGTCGGGCATGGTGCTGGCGAAGAGTTTCTACCGCGCGCTCGGCACGGTGGCCGGCGCCGGAGCCGCGATCGGTATCGTCGCCGCCTTCCCGCAGCAGCGCGACCTCTTCCTCGTCGCGTTGTCGCTCTGGCTCGGCGTCTGCGCGGGCGGAGCCACGCTGTATCGCAACTTCAAGGCCTATGCCTTCGTCCTCGCCGGCTACACGGCGGCGGTCATCGTCGTCCCTGTCATCGAGAACCCGCCGGGCGTCTTCGATTCCGCGGTTGCCCGCCTCAGCGAGGTGCTGCTGGGCATCCTCGTCAGCGGCGCGATCAGCGACGTGGTCTTTCCCAGCCGCGTGCGCGATGTCCTGCGCCGCAGCGCGCGGGGGCAGTTCAGCGACTTCCTCGGCTTCGTGCGCGGGAGCATGGAGGGCGCGATCCCGCGCGATGCCATGGAGAACGCGCACCTGCGCTTCGTTCGGGCGGCCGTGACGCTCGAGGACCTGCGCAGTTCGGTCATCTTCGAAGACGCGGAGACACGCGCCCGAAGCAATCACCTGCGCCTGTTCAACCAGCGCTTCATGGCGGCGTCGACGAGCTTCCAGTCGCTTCACCACCTCATCAACCGGCTCAAGCGTGCGCGGCGCGACCGTGCCGCGGATGCGCTCGTCCATCTTTACGCCCCGCTCGGCGAGGCGTTGGAGGTGCCGCTCGAGGCGGGCGAGGGCGCGCGTGTGCTCTTGCCGCGGCTGCTCGTGGCGCGGGAGCGCATGCGCGAGGACGCCGTGGAGGTGCGCGCGGGGTTCGCCGACGAGCAGGATCTGCGCGATTTCGAAACCGGCGCATCGCTCCTCCTGCGCTTCGCGGGCGAGCTTTACGATTACGTCGACGCGGCGTCGACCTTGCAGGCGCCGCGCATCGTCGGTGGCCCTGTGGAGCGCGTGCGCTTCGATCGCGGCAACGATTATCTCGGTGCCGGCATCGCGACGGCGCGCACGACGTTGACCATGCTCGTCCTCGGCGCGTTCTGGATCGAGAGCGCGTGGCCGCTCGGGTCCAGCGCGATGTTGATCGCGACCATCTTCGCGGGCTTGTTCGCCGTCACCCCCAATCCCACGCGGGTCACCCGGGACGTTACCTACGGCTACCTGATAGGCATGGTCCTCGGCTTCCTGTGCCATTTCTTCGTCCTGACCCAGCTCGACGGATACGGCCTCATGGTCGCCGGCGTACTGCCGTTCCTCGTCGTGGGCGTGATGCTGCAGGCGAGCCAGCGCTGGGGCGGTATCGGACTGGGCTGGGCGCTGGGCTTGCTCTACATCCTGGCGTTCAAGAACCACCAGGTCTACGACCCGGCTCATTTCATCAACGACGCGATCGCGCAGATCGTCGGCCTGATGTCGGCGGTCGTCTCCTTCATCGTGATTCCGTCGGCCATCGGCAGCCCGTGGCTGCGCCGCCGCCAGCTCGCCGCCCTGCGCGGCCAGGTGGCGCTCGCCGCCGAGGCGCCGCTACCGGGGCTGCGCCACCGCTTCGAGAGCGTCAACCACGACCTCTTCAGCCAGGTGGTCGCGCAGACCGAGCCGGGCAGCGCCGATTCGCGCGCGCTCATCGCGTGGGCGCTGGCGGTTCACGAGACCGGCCGCGCCTTGATCGAACTGCGCCACGACATGGCGCGCGGCGAACTGCCCCCGACGCTCCGGCCTTACCTGGAAGGCGTCCTGGCGACGCTCGCCCGCTTCTACGTGAAGCCCGATCCCGCCAGCTACCTGCTGGCGCGCGACGCCGTCGCCACGGCCATCGCCGGCGTCTGCGAGCACGAGGGGCACCGCCACCTGCTCGAACACCTCCGTCTCGTCCGCATGGCCCTGCTCGACGGCGAATCGGTCCTCGCCGCATACATGCCGGACACCCCGCCCGCCAAGGAGATCGCCCATGCCTCGTGAAATCGCCCTCGGCGACGCCCTGGTTCCGGGGTTGCTCGTCCTCTTCGTCCTGGCACTGCTCGCGCTGTGGTTGCTCGACTGGCTGGCGGGACGCTTCGGCCTCTACCGCCTCGTCTGGCACCCGACGCTGTTCCGCCTCGCCGCCTTCGTCTGTGTCTTCGGCGCGTTCGCGCTGTTCCTCAACTGAGTGATGCCGTCATGAGATTCGCCAACCTCGTCCGTTTCGCCGCCACGGCGGCCGTCGTGATCGTCGCGGCCTTCGTCGGTCATGCGTTGTGGAAGCACTACATGTATTCGCCATGGACCCGCGACGGCCGCGTGCGCGCCGAGATCGTGCGCATCGCCCCGGATGTGGCCGGAATCGTCACGGACGTGCGCGTCGTCGACAACCAGGCGGTGAAGAAGGGCGACCTGCTCTTCGTCGTCGACCAGGCGCGCTACCGGAACGCCGTCGCCCAGGCGAAGGCGAACCTCTCCGCCGCCGAGGCGGCCGCGCGGGCGGCGGGCGCGAATATCAACGCCGCCTTTGCGGGCGCGCAGCAGAGCCGCTCGAACTACGAGATGTACGAAGCGCAGTCCGAGCGTCGGCAGAAACTCATCAACAACGTCATCTCGGCGGAAGACAAGGCCAACGCGGTCGCCGCCGCGAACGCCGCCCGCGCCGGCTGGCAGCAGGCGCAGGCAAGCACGAAACAGGCGAGTGCCGCCCAGCAGCAGGCGCTCGCCGCCGTGGCCCAGGCCCAGGTGGAACTCGCGTCCGCGCAGCTCAACCTGGATCGCACGCAGGTGCTGGCGCCGGTCGACGGCTATGTCACCAACCTGGACGTCCGCATCGGCGACTATGCCAGTGCAGGCGCCGCGCGCCTCGCGCTGATCGACAGCGATTCGTACTGGATCTACGGCTATTTCGAGGAGACGAAGCTGCCCGGCCTGCGTGTGGGCGATCCGGTGGACATCCGCCTGATGAGCGGCGGCGTGCGCCTGAAGGGCACCGTGGAAAGCATCGCGCACGGCATTACCGATGCCGACAATCCCACGGGCAGCGACCTGCTGGCCGACGTGAATCCCACCTTCAACTGGGTGCGCCTCGCCCAGCGCGTGCCGGTACGGGTGAAGATCGACACGGCGCACCTGCCGCCCGGGACGGTGCTGTCGGCGGGCATGACCGCCACGCTGGTCGTGCGGCCTTCGCACGAGAATACCGTGGCGGCCCGATGATGCCTGACTGTGGGAGCCGCTATAGCGGCGAGAAGCCAGCGGAGCGATGAAGCGGTGAGGTAGCTTCCCCTCGCCGTTGTAGCGGCTCCTACAAGGAAGCCAGGCGGCGCAGCCTGAGCTGCAGCCACTTGTCCGCATCGGGCCATTCGGTGGCGAGGATGCTGTAGCAGACGGTGTCGCGCAGCGAACCGTCCTTGCGGCGCTTGTGGGCGCGCAGCACGCCCTCGCGCTTCGCCCCGAGCTTTTCGATCGCCCGCTGCGAATCCTGGTTCCAGGCGTCCGTGTGGAACTCCACGGCGACGGCGCCCACGATCTGGAAGGCATGGGACAGCAGCAGGTGCTTGCAGGCCGTGTTCAGGTGGCTGCGCTGCCAGCGGCGCGCGTACCAGGTGTAGCCGATGGCGACGCGGGACGGGTCCGCCACGATGTCGTAATAGCGCGTGGAACCGACGATGTCCCCGCTGCCCTTTTCGCGGATGGCCCACGGGGACATCCGGCCTTCCTCCTGGCCGCGCAGGGCCGACTCGACGTACTCGGCCATCTGTCCGGGCGCTGGCACCGAGGTGAACCAGAGGTCCCACAGGTCGCCGTCCGCGGCGGCGCGTTCCAGCAGGGGGATGTGCTCCAGGGATAGCGGTTCCAGCGTAACGTGGGCGTTTTCGAGGCGAACGGGGTCCATTCAGGCGTCCAGGTCGGGAATGAGGCTGCTCTCGATCCGCGCGATGGTGTCCTTCAGGAGCAGCTTGCGCTTTTTCAGGCGGGTGAGCTGGAGCTCGTCCCGGCCGATGGCGGCCGCCAGGTGGTCGATCGCCGCGTCGAGGTCGCGGTGCTCCACCTTCAGTTCGGCGAGGCGCTGGGCAAGCTGTGCGGGATCCTGAACCTGCATCGCGTTCGGCCGGCGGCGGGAGAAGAAGCGATTGTACCGCCGGGCGGGGGCCGCCGCAGCGGCTACAATAGGGGTCCCCCTCTCCGGCTCGTCCCGCAGCATGTCCGCCACCCCAGACGCCACCCGCAAGCAGACCTACGAAACCGGCAAGCTGGCCAAGCGCCTGCGCCGCCAGGTCGGCCAGGCGATCGCCGACTACGGCATGATCGAAGACGGCGACAAGGTGATGGTGTGCCTCTCCGGCGGCAAGGACTCCTACACCCTGCTGGACATGCTGTTGTCGCTGCAGGCGAAGGCGCCCGTGCGCTTCGAACTGATCGCGGTGAACCTCGACCAGAAGCAGCCGGATTTCCCGGAACACGTCCTGCCGGACTACCTCACGGCGCGCGGCGTGCCGTTCCATGTCATCGAGCAGGACACCTACAGCGTCGTCACCCGCGTGATCCCGCAGGGCAAGACGATGTGCAGCCTGTGCTCGCGCATGCGCCGCGGTGCCCTGTACCAATGGGCGGCGGACAACGGCGTCACGCGCATCGCCCTCGGGCACCACCGCGACGACATCCTCGGCACTTTCTTCCTGAACATGTTCTACCAGGGCAGCCTGAAAGCCATGCCGCCGAAGCTGCTGTCCGACGATGGCCGCCACGTGGTCATCCGTCCGCTCGCCTACTGCCGCGAGGACGATATCGCGGCTTACGCCGAAGCGAGGCGCTTCCCGATCATTCCCTGCAACCTCTGCGGCTCGCAGGAGAACATGCAGCGCAAGGTGGTGAAGCGCATGCTGGCTGATTGGGAAAAGACCCATCCCGGGCGCAGCGAGACGATCTTCCGCGCCATGGGCAACATCGCTCCCTCGCAACTCACCGACCGCCAGCTGTTCGACTTCGCCTCCCTCGGTGCGCGCGAAGGCGTGCCGCGCGCCGATGCACGCGCGTGGCTTGCCGGCGGCGATGCCATCGACGATAACGATTGATCCTTCCCCACATACGCTGCAAGGCCTGCCGACCATGACCCTGTTTTCTTCCGTCGAACTCGCCCCGCGCGACCCGATCCTCGGCCTCAATGAGGCGTTCGGCGCCGACACCCGCGCCGACAAGGTCAACCTCGGCGTCGGCGTGTACTACGACGCCAACGGCCACGTCCCGCTCCTGCGCGCCGTGCGCGAAGCCGAGAAGGCGCGCGTGGAAGCGGCGCTGCCGCGCGGGTACCTGCCTATCGACGGTATCGCCCTCTACGACATGGCCGTGCAGAAGCTGCTGTTCGGTGCCGACTCGCCCCTGCTCGCCGAGCGCCGCGTGGTCACGGCGCAATCGCTTGGCGGTACCGGCGCGCTGAAGATCGGCGCGGATTTCCTCAAGCGCCTGAACCCGTCGGTGCCGGTGGCGATCAGCACGCCCAGCTGGGAAAACCATCGCGCGCTGTTCGAGGGCGCCGGTTTCCAGGTGGTGGAGTACCCGTATTACGATGCCGCCACGCACGGCGTCGACGTGGAAGGCATGCTTGCCGGGATGGCCAAACTGCCTGCCGGCGCGATCGTCGTGCTGCATGCCTGCTGCCATAACCCCACTGGCGTGGACCTGCGCACCGACGACTGG